>NZ_JAODBG010000031.1 GCF_025463825.1 Cryobacterium sp. | reverse complement strand
GGTCGGGGTCGTCGATCATCAGGTGCAGGTCCAGCGGGATCGGGGACACCTCGAGGAGCCGCTCCACGACCGGCAGCCCCAGGGTGAGGTTGGGCACGAAGTGGTTGTCCATGACGTCGACGTGGGCCAGGTCAGCTGTGCTGATGCGCCCGAACTCGCGCTCGAGGTTGGCGAAGTCGGCGGCGAGAATGCTCGGGTTGATCCGGGTAACCATGCTTTCACCCTACCGAATCGGGGATGCCCGCCCGGCCGACGGCAGGCTCAGTCCGCTTGCCGCTGCAGCAGGGTAATGAACATGGCGTCGGTGCCGTGCCGGTGCGGCCACAGCTGCACGCTGCCGGGGTCGCCGGCCAGATCGAGCGGATGCACCGCCACCTCCTGCAGCACCGCAGCGGTGTCCAGCGGCACGACCTTGTCGCCCCAGGCCTTCCGGGCCGTCGCAACGATCCCCCGGGTCTCCGCGACATGCGGCGAGCAGGTGACGTAGGCGAGGATCCCGCCGGGCTTGAGAGCGCCGAGGGCGGCGTGGATCAGCGCGGACTGCAGGTCGCTCAGCTCGGCGACGTCCTTGGGGAGCTTCCGCCAGCGCGCCTCGGGGCGCCGGCGCAGGGCACCCAGTCCGGTGCACGGGGCATCGAGCAGGATCCGGTCGAAGGCCTCCGGCTGGTCCTCGCCCACCCAGGTGCCGTCCATCTCCCAGACCGGCACGTCGGCGGGTACGGCGGCGAGGGCCGCGCGCACCAGCTGTGCCCGGGCCGGCACGACCTCGTTCGCGACGAGGGTGGCGCCGCCGTTCAGCGCTTCGGCGGCCAGCAGTGCGGCCTTGCCGCCGGGGCCCGCGCAGAGATCGAGCCAGCGCTCCCCCGCCACGACCGGGCGGGCCCGGCTGAGCGCGAGGGCGGCGAGCTGGGAGCCCTCGTCCTGCACGCGCAGGCGCCCGGCGCTCTGCTTCATCAGGTGGTGCGGGTCTCCCCCGGCGAGCACGAAGCCGGTGGGTGAGAAATCGTTCGCGTCGCCCAGCTCGGTGGTGGCCTCGGCCAGGCCGGGCAGCGCGACCATGTTCACCCGCGGTGCGGCATTGTCGGCGGCGAGGAGTTCCTCGAGCTCGTTCTCGCGGCCCTCCTGGCGCAGGGACTGGCGGAACGCACGGACCACCCAGACCGGGTGCGAGTACAGGGCGGCGAGGGCGTCGTCCGGGGTGCTCGTGCCGGCGAGGATGCGCTCGCGCCACTCGTCGGCGCTGACCCGGGCGATCGCGCGAAGGACGCCGTTGGTGAAGCCGGTTGCCGAACGCGAGCCCACCTGGCGGGCGAGTTCGACCGATTCGTTGACGGCCGCGTGGGTGGCGACCCGGGTGGCCAGCAGCTGGTGGGCGCCGAGCCGGAGCACGTCGAGGATGGCCGGGTCGATGGCGGTGACCGGCCGGCCGGCGGCTTCGGCGATGACCCGGTCGTAGAAGCCCTGCATGCGCAGGGTGCCGTAGGTGAGCTCGGTGGCCAGGGCGGCATCCGCGGTGTTCAGGGCGGCGCGCTGGATGCGGGTGGGCAGGAGCAGGTTGGCGTAGGCGTCGGATTCACGGACGGCCGCGATGACCTCGTAGGCTACCCGGCGGGCCGGCTGCACGATGGAGGTGGGCTGCGCTGCCGCGCGGGGTGCCCGGTCCTGACGGGATCCGCCCGAGCGGGGGCCGCGGTCGCGGTTGGCGCCCGCGCGGCGCTCGTCTGCGCCGCTCATGAGGCGATCACCTCGGTCGCTGCCACTCCGCGCCACCAGTCGATTGCTTTCATTGGGGTTTTTCCTGCCGGTTGAACGGTGATGAGCTCGAGCGGCGCCGTGCCGGTGCCGATCAGAACCCGTTTGTCGATTGCGGTGACGACGCCGGCCGCCAGCCGGCCCTGGTCGTGTACGGGGGCCACGTCGTGGAGCTTGAGCCGGGCGCCACCGATTTCGGTGAACGCGCCGGGTTCGGGGGTGACCCCGCGGATGATCGCGTGGATCCGCTCGGCGGCCAGGGTCCAGTCGACCCTGGCGTCGTCGAGGGTGAGCTTGGGGGCGAGGGTGACCTCGCCGGCCTGGTCGACGGCCTGGATCGTACCGGCCCCGAGGTCGTCGACGACGGCGCGCAGCAACTCGGCGCCGCTCTGGCTGAGGCTCTCCAGCAGGGTGCCGGCCGTGGCGTGCCGGCCGATCGGGGTGCGTTGGGCGGCGAAGACGGCACCGGCGTCGAGTTCGGCGACGAGCTGGAACACGGCGGCGCCGGTTTCGGTGTCGCCGGCCATGATGGCCCGCTGCACGGGCGCCGCGCCGCGCCAGCGCGGCAGCAGGGAGAAGTGCAGGTTGATCCAGCCCAGGCGCGGTGCGGACAGCAGCGGCTCCCGCACCAGGCCGCCGTAGGCCACGATAACGCCGAGGTCGGCGCCGAGTGCTGTGATGGCGGCCGTGGCGGCGGCGTCGAGCCGGTTGGCCTTGATCACGGGCAGGCCGAGCTCCGCGGCGGCGGTGGCCACCGGCGACGGGGTCAGCACGCGCTTGCGCCCCAGAGCGGCATCGGCGCGCGTGACGACGGCGGCGATTTCATGGTCTGAGGAGGCCAGGAGGGTCAGGCTGGGCACGGCAACCTGCGGGGTCCCGGCGAAGACGAGTTTCATTTACAGGAGCTCCGGGTCGTCGAATCGTACTCTGAGTGTAGGTGCAGGGCGGAAGGAGGCGCCCTTGGGCTTCCGCCGGCTGGCCGCGTTCCGCACGATGGCGGCCTTGAGAGTGCGGGCCACCTCGTCACCGTGCGGATAGCCGAACCGCACGATGGCGCGCACCAGGGCCGGGCCGCCGGCGCGTTGCCCCGCGGCCGCGGTGGTCGCCGGCCCGCTGTTCGCTGGCCCGGTGCTTGTTGTTCCGGTGTTGGTTGGTCCGGTGTTGGTTGGTCCGGTGTTCGAGCCGCCTGCGGTGGCCGCCTCGTGCGCCACCGGGCCCAGCACGTCGAGCCCGGGCAGCTCGGCGAGGCTCGCCAGGGCGGCCTCGACCTCCGCGCTGGTGCCGGTGACCGACGCCACCCGCACTGCAGGGGGGAAGCGCAGCTGCCGGCGGTCGGCGAGTTCCCCGGCGGCGTAGGGGCCTGGCCGCCAGGTGTTGAGAGCGCTCGCGAGGGCGCCGCCCACCCCGGCGAGCATCACGGAGGCGCCGGGTGCGGCCAGGGCGGCGGCGTTGGCCCACCAGCGCAGGCAGTCCTCTCCCACCCGCAGCGACTCGCGGGCGAGCATCCGTTCGCCGTCGAGCAGCAGGATGGCGCTGTATCCGTTCCGCGGTATCGGCTCGGCGCCGCGGGTGGCTATCACCAGGGCCGGCTCCGGTCCGATGGAGAGCACCGTGTGGTCGCCGTCGGCGACGATCACCCGGGAACCGGGGAAGGCCCGGCCGAGCTCCTCCGCGGTGCGGCCGGTGCCCACGGTCACCACGCGCAGTTGGGTGGCTTCGCAGTGCGAGCAGCGCCAGCCGGCGGCGAGGTGGCCGCACCAGCGGCAGGCCGGGGTGGCGTTGGCGCTGGCCAGCGCCAGCGGGCCCTGGCAGTTCGTGCAGCGAGCGGACTGCCCGCAGGAGCGGCAGGCCAGCATCGGGGCGTAGCCGGGGCTGGCGACCTGCACGAGCACCGGTCCGGTTCGCACAGCCTCCTTCGCGACGAGCCAGGCGGCAGAGGGGATGCGTGCGGCCCTGGCCTGCGCATCGGGTTCGGCCTGGAAGGTGGTGGGAATCACCCGGGGGTGAACATCGCGGCTGGGGTGCACGGCACGCAACCAGCCGATCTCGACCAGGCGTTCGATCTCGACGCTGCGGGAGTGGCCGAGGAACACGAGTGCGCAATCGGCGGCTTCCCGGCGGATCAGCGCGGCGTCGCGGGCGTGGACATACGGGCTGAGCTGTTCGCCGTAGAGCGGGTCGCCGTCGTCCCAGATGGCGATCAGCCCGAGGTCGTGGGCGGGGGCGTACACGGCGGACCGGTTGCCGAGGATGATCCGCGGCCGGCCCTCGAGCAGGGTGAGGAAGCCGCGGTAGCGGTCGGGGTTTGCCTGCCGGGCGTCGACACGGACGACGTCCTCCGCTGGAGCGAGCAGAGCCAGGGCGGCCTGCAGCTGGTCCTGGTCGCGGAAGTCCGGGGTCACGAGGATGCTGCTCTTGCCGTGGCGGAGCGCCGACACGGCCAGTTCGGCCATGGTGACTGCCCAGGTCCCCACGGTGCTGCCGTCGTCAACCGGTTTTTTGCCGTCGGGCGGCGCGTCGGCGTTCGTTCGGGCTGGTGCGCCGGGCAGGCGCACCAGGGTCGGGACCGCGGCGACGCAGACCCGGAGCCGCTCGGCCACGATGGTGCCGAGGGTCGCCGGCGGATACTCGGCGAAGCCGGGGTCGGGCAACACCGCGCGCGCATCCGGTGTGGGCTGCGACTGCGATTCAGCCTGCGCGGCCAGCCAGGCCTTCTCCACCCGCACGGCGCGCGGCGGGACGGCGAGCCGCACGATATCGCTGGCGTTGCCGGCGGCTCGGTCGGCCAACCGCCGGGCGAGCTGCCAGACGGGTTCGGTGAGGACGGGCACGGCCGACACAATCGAGTCGACTGGGCTGAGTTTGCCGCTGTACCCCGTGTCCGGCCCGGTGCCGGGCAGGGTCGCGTCAGCGCCGGACGCCGCCTGGGCGGCCGCCGCCTGCTCCGGATCGAGCAGCTCGACCAGGTAGCCGTCGGCCACCCGGTTCGCCGAGCGCAACGGCACCCGCACCCGAACGCCGGGCTGCGCAAGGTGCGCGAGCTCGTCGGGAATGGCGTAGTCGAAGAGATGGTCGAGTTGCGGCAGGGGCGAATCGATCAGCACCCGTGCGATCAGGCCGGTGCGAGTCATCTGCGGCCTCCCTGCCCGTGCATCTCGAAGTTCAGAGCCCGGCTGCGCTTCTCAGGTCGTCGACCCTGTCCAGTCGCTCCCAGGTGAAGTCGGGCAGTTCGCGACCGAAGTGGCCGTAGGCCGCGGTCTGGGCGTAGATCGGGCGGAGCAGGTCGAGGTCATGGATGATCGCGGCCGGGCGCAGGTCGAAGACCTCGCGGATCGCGGCGGTGATGTCCTTCTCCGGCAGGGCGCCGGTGCCGAAGGTCTCCACATACAGGCCGACGGGCGAGGCTGTGCCGATCGCGTAGGCGACCTGGATCTCGAGCCGTTCGGCCAGGCCCGCCGCGACGGCGTTCTTGGCCACCCAGCGCATGGCGTAGGCGCCGGAACGGTCGACCTTGGACGGGTCCTTGCCGCTGAATGCGCCGCCGCCATGCCGGCTGGATCCGCCGTAGGTGTCGATGATGATCTTGCGGCCGGTGAGGCCGGCATCGCCCTGCGGGCCGCCGATCTCGAAGCGGCCGGTCGGGTTGACGAGGGTGCGGAGGTTGCTCGCGTCGAGGTCGACGCGCTCCAGCACCGGCTTGATGACGAGCTCGGCGATCTCGGCGCGCAGCTGCTCCGTGCGCACCGACGGCGAGTGCTGGGTGGACAGCACCACGGTTTCGACGGTGCGCGGGATGATGCCGTCGTAGCCGATGGTGACCTGGGTCTTGCCGTCGGGGCGCAGGTAGCTGAGCTCGCCGGACTTGCGCACCTCGGCGAGGCGCTCGGCCATGCGGTGCGCGATCCAGATCGGGATCGGCATCAGCTCGGGGGTCTCGCGCGTGGCGTAGCCGAACATGATGCCCTGGTCGCCGGCGCCCTGGCGGTCGTAATCGTCGAGACTGTCCTGCTCGCGGCTTTCGTAGGCGTCGTCGACGCCCTGCGCGATGTCGGGCGACTGGCCGCCGATGGAGATCTCGACGCCGCAGGAGCGGCCGTCGAACCAAACGTCGGACGAGTCGTATCCGATGTCGGTGATGCACTTGCGCACAATCGAGGGGATTTCGACGTAGCCGGCGGTGGTGACCTCACCGGCGACGTGCACGAGACCCGTGGTGACGAGGGTCTCGACGGCGACCCGGCTGTGCGGGTCCTCGGTGAGGAGCGCGTCGAGGATGGTGTCGGAGATCTGGTCGCAGATCTTGTCCGGGTGGCCTTCGGTGACTGACTCCGAGGTGAAGAGGCGAAGATCGCTCATCGGGGCGTCTCAATTCTGTGTCTAAGGTGCTGCGGTTGACGTGGTGAAGCAGGTGCCGCACGCCGGGGCGTGCATGCCTGATCGCGAACGATCAGGGCGATTCCTCAGGCGACGGGTGCGTCCTGACGGATGCCGTTCAGGATGCTGTCGAGGATACGGTGGGCCACCGACAACTTCGTTCCGGAGGCCTCCATCACTATATCTCCGGCCCGGTCCAGCACCTCGATCTCGTTACGTTCGGTGGCAAACCCCTGGCTCCAGCCGACCCGGTTGAGCACGAGCAGGTCGGAGCCCTTGCGCTGGATTTTGGTTCGGCCGAGTTCGCGGCGGAGGGTGTCGTCCGGTTCGGTCTCGGCGGCGAAGCCCACGATCACCTGGCCGGCGCGCCGGTCCCCGACCAGGCCGGCAAGCACATCCGGGTTGCGGATGAGCTCGAGGGACATCCTCTCCCCCGTGGCGTCTTTCTTGATCTTCTCGGCCTGCACGTCGGCCGGCCGGTAGTCGGCGACGGCGGCGGCCATGATCACGATGTCGGCGGAGCCGGCGGCCGCGTGCATCGCCTCCTGCAGTTCGAGGGTGCTGCTGACGCTGTGCACGGTGACTCCGGCGGGAACGGGCACCTCGAGGTGTGCCGCGACGAGGGTCACGATGGCGCCGCGGCTGACGGCCGCTTCGGCGAGGGCGACGCCCTGGCGGCCGCTGGATCGGTTGCCGAGGAAACGCACCGGGTCGAGGGGTTCGCGGGTGCCGCCGGCGCTGATGAGCACGTGCCGGCCGGCAAGATCCTGTCCGGTGGAGCCCTGTCCGGTGGAGCCCTGTCCGGTGAAGCCCTGTTCGGTGGCTTCCTGGGCGGGGCCGGCCGGTGTCTCGCCGCGGTGCGCGGCCAGGGCCTCGAGCGCGGCGGCCAGAATGGTGTCGGGTTCTTCCATCCGCCCGGGGCCGGAATCGGCGCCGGTGAGCCGGCCGATGCCGGGGCCCACGATGGTGATGCCGCGTGCGCGCAGGGTGGCGATGTTGGCCACGGTGGCGGGGTTGTTCCACATCTCGGTGTGCATGGCCGGCGCCAGAACCAGCGGGGCGGTGCTGGCGAGGATGGTGTTGCCGAGGAGGTCGTCGGCCAGGCCGAGGGCGATCTTGGCGATGCTGTTGGCGGTGGCCGGCGCGACCACGATGAGGTCGGCGGACTGGCCGATGGCCACGTGCCGCACCTCGGCGACGCCCTCGTAGAGGTCGGTGTGCACCGGGTTCCGGGAGATGGCCTCGAGGGTGGGTTTGCCGACGAAGCGCAGGGCCGCTGTTGTGGCGACGACGTGAACGTCGTCCCCGAGCAGCACAAAAGCGCGCACGAGGTTGACGGCCTTGTAGGCAGCGATGCCGCCGGTTATCCCGACGACGATCGTGCGACCAGTCGACATCCTGCGCGCTTTGGTGGCTGTTACGTCGAGTTACTCGACGATGGGCTTCGAGGCGAGCTTGTCCTCGTTAATCTCGCGCAGGGCCACGGAGAGCGGCTTGTCGTCGACGGTGGAGTCGACGAGCGGTCCGACGTTGTCGAACAGGCTGCCTTCGTGCAGGTCTGCGTAGTAGTCGTTGATCTGGCGGGCGCGCTTGGAGGCGAAGATCACCAGGGCGTACTTGGAATCGACCTTGGTCAGCAGGTCGTCGATGGGCGGGTCAATGATGCCAGTGGGCTTGTTGGGCACGCTGTCACACTCCTTCATGCAGTTCAAGCAAAATGTACGGGCTACGCGGTGTCATGCCGGTGGTCTCCATGGCCGGAAACCCTGACAATCGTCACGATGATGCGCCTGTTCGACGCGGGAATTCAAGTACGGCGGGCGCTACGACGGCGTCGCTGACTTGCGAATCTGCATCAAGTCTACGACCTCTTCGGCCGCTTCGGCCACGTCGGTGTTCACGACACGGTAATCGAACTCGCCCTGGGCGGCCAATTCGAGCTTCGCGGTCTCCAGCCGACGCGCCTGTTCGGCGGAATCCTCGGTGCCCCGGCCGATCAGGCGGCGCACCAATTCGTCCCAGGTCGGCGGCAGCAGGAACACCAGGCGGGCCTCCGGCATCGCCCGGCGCACGGCGCGAGCGCCCTGGATGTCGATCTCGAGCAGCACGCTGTTGCCGTCGTTGATCGCGGCCTCGACCGGGCCGCGCGGGGTGCCGTAGCGGTAGGCGTTGTGCACGGTGGCGTACTCGAGGAGCTCGCCGGCTTCGATCAAGCGGTCGAACTCGGCGTCCGACACAAAGAAGTAGCTGACGCCCTCCACCTCACCGGCGCGGGGCGCCCTGGTGGTGGCCGAGACCGACAGGTGCACCTCGGGGTGGTGCTCGCGGATGTACCCGGCCACGGTGCCCTTTCCCACGGCGGTGGGACCGGCCAGGACGACCAGGCGGGAGTCCGGGGCTCCGCGGCGGGCGGTGGGCCTGGCGGCGAGGAAGTCCCGCAGCCTGTCGCGCTGGTGCTTGCCCAGGCCGCCCAGCCGCTTGGACGGTGAAATCTCGAGCTTGGTCATGATGCGCTGCATCTTGGTGACGCCGATCGCGGGGATGCTCACGAGGAGCTCGGTGACACGCAGCCGGCCCTCGACGCCGTTGGGATCTTTCACGGCGGCGGCGAGCACGTCGAGGGACGTGCGCTCACCGGCGGCGACCTGCGCCTTGACCGCGGCTCGGGCTCGTCTGGCCGCCACGGCGGCGCGGGAGGCCGCGACGCGGTCGACGTCGGGTGGGGTAGGGCGATTGTCAGCCACGGGTCGCTCCAGCTTCGGTTACTCGGCGTGTTATCTCATCGGCCACCTGGTCCGGGCCTGCTGACAACACGCTGCGCGATTCACTCACGATAACGCCTTGAGCGTATCCACCGAACAAACTGGTCAGATCGGTGGGATTCGCTCCCTGATGGCCGAAGCCGGGGGCGAGCACCGGAGTGACGACGGCGGCCGCCGGGGCGGAGATGTCGATGCCGAAATCACCGAGGGAGACGGTGGCTCCGAGCACGACGCCGACGGAGCCGAACCCGGTGGTCGGGCCGGCAACATCGGTAGGGGTGTCGACAACGTGGGCCGTTTCATTGATCTCACGAACCTGGGCGAGCACCGACGCGGCGACCGAATGTCCCGCCTGCGTTCCCCGCGCCAGGACGGCCTGCTGCAGATCTGCGGCCTCCGGGTTGGACGTCGCCGCGAGCAGGAAGAGCCCCTTCTGGTACTCGGCAGCCAGGGCGATCGTGCTCGCGAGCGAGCCGACGCCCATGTACGGGTTCACGGTGATCGCGTCGACCTCCAGCGGGGACCCCGGGCTGAGCCAGGCCTGTCCGTAGGCCTCGACGCTGGTACCCAGGTCGCCGCGCTTGACGTCGGCGATGACCAGGAGTCCGGCGGCGCGCGCGTCAGCGAGCACCCGTTCGAGCGCGGCGTAGCCGGCGGAGCCGAACCGTTCGTAGAACGCCACCTGGGGCTTTACAATGCCCACCCGTCCGGCGGCGGCCTCGACGACCCGGCGACCGAAGTCCTCGGCGCCGGCCGCACTGTCGGGAAGGCCCCAGTCGGTCAGCAGCCAGGAGTGCGGGTCGATTCCGACGCAGAGCCGGCCGAACCGGTCGAACGCATCCTCGAGGCGTTCGCCGAAGGTGGCAGTCGTTGCGACCGATTCGGCTGGGCTCACGGCGCCGGCTGGGGTCACAGCGCCGCCGTCCGCTGGGCCGCGTACTCCTGCAGGCTGGTGACCTCGAAACCGGTGCGGATCGAGTCGATCGAACCGACGGCTGCGGCAAGCTCGGCGATGGTGGTGAACAGGGGCAGGTCGCCCGCGACGGCCGCGGCGCGGATCTCGTAGCCATCCGCCCTGGCGGTGCGACCGTTGGGTGTGTTGATCACGATCTGCACCTCCTCGCGTCGGATCAGGTCGACGACGGTGTCCACGGACTCATCGGCCTTTTCACTGAACTTAGCCACCACTGTGGCCCCGATTCCGTTCCGCCGCAAAACTTCGGCGGTTCCTTCGGTGGCCATGATCGTGTAGCCCAGCTGCGAGAGACGGAGCATCGGCAGGATCACGGCGCGCTTGTCGCGGTCGGAGACCGACACGAAGACGGTGCCGGTGAGCGGGATCCCGCCGTAGGCGGCGAGCTGGCTCTTCGCGAAGGCCCGCGGGAAGTCGCGGTCGATGCCCATGACCTCGCCGGTGGAGCGCATCTCCGGGCCGAGCACAGAGTCGACGATCAGGCCTTCCTGGGTGCGGAACCGGTTGAACGGCAGCACGGCTTCCTTGACGGCGACCGGGGAGTCGATCGGCACTCGGGAGCCGTCGATCTCCGGCAGCTTGCCGGCGGCCTTGAGTTCGGCGATGGTCGTGCCCACCATGATCAGCGACGCGGCCTTTGCGAGGGTGATGCCCAGGGCCTTGGCGACGAACGGCACGGTGCGGGAGGCACGCGGGTTGGCCTCGAGCACGTAGAGCACGCCGGCGCCGATGGCGAACTGCACATTCAGCAATCCGCGCACGCCGATGCCCTTGGCGATGGCCAGGGTCGCGTCGCGCACCCGGTCGATCTCGGCGCGGCCGAGGGTGACCGGTGGGAGGGTGCAGCTGGAGTCCCCGGAGTGCACGCCGGCTTCTTCGATGTGCTCCATCACGCCGCCGATGTACAGCTCGTGGCCGTCGTAGATGGCGTCGACGTCGATCTCGATGGCGTCGTCGAGGAAGCGGTCCACCAGCAGCGGGTGCGACGGGCCGATGATGCCCTGGCCCTGCATGCGGGTGAAGTAGTCGGCCAGCGACCCGCTGTCGTAGATGATCTCCATGCCCCGGCCGCCGAGCACGTAGCTGGGGCGCACGAGCACCGGGTAGCCGATCTCCTCGGCCACCACGACGGCGCCGGCGAAGTCGATCGCCACGCCGTTCCGCGGGGCGAGCAGGCCGGCGTCGGCGAGGATGCCGCTGAACAGGCCGCGCTCTTCCGCCAGGTCGATCGCGGTCGGCGAGGTACCCAGGATCGGGATGCCCTCGGCCTCGAGGCCTTTGGCCAGGCCGAGCGCGGTCTGGCCGCCGAGCTGAACGACCACGCCGACGAGTTCGCCGCTCTGGCTTTCGGCGTGGATGATCTCCAGCACGTCCTCCAGGGTGAGCGGTTCGAAGTAGAGGCGGTCGCTGGTGTCGTAGTCGGTGGAGACCGTTTCCGGGTTGCAGTTGATCATGATGGTCTCGTAGCCGGCCTCGGAGAGGGCGAACGACGCGTGCACGCAGGAGTAGTCGAACTCGACGCCCTGGCCGATCCGGTTCGGGCCTGAGCCGAGGATGACGACCTTCTTGCGGTCGCTCGCGACGACCTCGGTCTCCTGGTCGTAGCTCGAGTAGTGGTACGGGGTGAGGGCGGGGAACTCGCCGGCGCAGGTGTCGACGGTCTTGAAGACCGGGCGCACGCCGAGGATATGGCGCACCTTCCGCACATCCGCCTCGCCGAAGCCGCGGAGTTCGCCGATCTGGGCGTCGGAGAATCCGTGGTCCTTCGCCGTGCGCAGGATCTCGGTGTCGAGGGTGTCCGAGGCGGCGACGGCGTCGGCGATCTCGTTGATGAGCACGATCTGGTCGAGGAACCACGGGTCGATCTTGGTGGCTTCGAAGAGCTGCTCGATGCTGGCACCCTTGCGGAGTGCCTGCTGCACGGTGACGATGCGGCCGTCGGTGGGGACCTCGGCGACCTCGAGGAGCTCCTCGACGGAACGAGTCTCGGTGCCCCAGTGGAACGAGGAGCCGCGCTTCTCGAGCGAGCGAAGCGCCTTCTGCAGCGCTGAGGCGTAGTTGCGGCCGATGGCCATGGCCTCGCCGACGGATTTCATGGTCGTGGTCAGGCGCGCATCCGCCTTGGGGAACTTCTCGAACGCGAACCTGGGCACCTTGACGACGACGTAGTCGAGCGTGGGCTCGAAGCTGGCCGGGGTGACTTTGGTGATGTCGTTGGGGATCTCGTCGAGGCGGTAGCCGAGCGCGAGCTTCGCGGCGATCTTGGCGATCGGGAAGCCGGTCGCCTTGCTCGCCAGGGCGGAGGACCGGGACACCCGCGGGTTCATTTCGATGACGATGATGCGCCCGTTGGCCGGGTCGATGGCGAACTGGATGTTGCAGCCGCCGGTGTCCACACCGACGGCGCGGATGATGTCGATGCCGATGTCGCGCAGCTTCTGGTACTCACGGTCGGTGAGGGTGAGCGCCGGAGCGACGGTGATCGAGTCGCCGGTGTGCACGCCGACCGGGTCGACGTTCTCGATGGAGCAGACGACCACCGTGTTGTCGGCGGTGTCGCGCATCATCTCGAGCTCGTATTCCTTCCAACCGAGGATGGACTCCTCCAGGAGTACCTCGGTGGTCGGGCTCTGGTGCAGGCCGTCACCGACGATGCGGCGCAGCTCTTCTTCGGTGTAGGCGAAGCCGGAGCCGAGGCCGCCCATGGTGAAGGAGGGGCGCACGACCAGCGGGTAGCCGAGGTCCTCGGCGAAGCCGACGGCCTCTTCGACGGTGTGGGCGATGTAGGACTTGGCCACATCCGCGCCGGCGTCGAGAACCAGCTGCTTGAAGATCTGGCGGTCTTCACCCTTCTGGATGGCCTCGAACTTCGCGCCGATGAGCTCGACGTTGTACTTGGTGAGGATCCCGCGCTCGTGCAGGGCGATCGCCGCGTTGAGGGCCGTCTGGCCGCCCAGGGTCGGCAGGATCGCATCCGGGCGTTCCTTGGCGATGATGGTCTCGAGGATCTCCGGGGTGATCGGCTCGATGTACGTCGCGTCCGCGAAGTCGGGGTCGGTCATGATGGTGGCCGGGTTGGAGTTGACCAGGATCACCCGGACGCCCTCTTCGCGGAGGACCCGGCATGCCTGGGTGCCGGAGTAGTCGAACTCGCAGGCCTGGCCGATCACGATCGGGCCCGATCCGATGACGAGGACGCTGTTGATATCGTCGCGCTTAGGCATTACTTGGCGTCTCCTGCTCCGGCGGCCGCGTGCGCGACCACCACATCCCTGAACCTGTCGAAAAGATAGTTGGCGTCGTGCGGGCCGGACGCGGACTCCGGGTGGTACTGCACCGAGAAGGCCGGAATGTCCAGGCACCGGATGCCCTCGACCACTTGGTCGTTGAGGCTGTAGTGGCTGACCTCGACCTTGCCGAAACCGGTCTTGGACTCGTGCACGCCCTCGATGGGCATGTCGACGGCGAAGCCGTGGTTCTGCGAGGTGATCTCCACCCGGCCGGTGGCCTTGTCGAGCACCGGCTGGTTGATGCCGCGGTGACCGAACGGCAGCTTGTACGTGCCGAAGCCGAGGGCGCGGCCGAGTAGCTGGTTGCCGAAGCAGATGCCGAAGTACGGCACGCCGGCACGGAGCACCTCCTGCAGCAGCGTGACGTGGGCGTCGCTGGCGGCCGGGTCGCCGGGGCCGTTCGAGAAGAACAGCGCAGACGGCTTGAGGGACAGCACGTGCTCGGCGGTGACCGACTGCGGCAGCACGAACACCTCGAAGCCGCGTTCGGCCAGGTAGTTGAGCGTGGACGTCTTCACGCCGAGGTCGAGAACGGCGACCGAGCCGATGCGCTCGCCCGTGGCCGGCAGCGAGTACGGCTCGACGGTCGAGACATCGTCGGACAGGTTGCGGCCGCGCATGCTGGCGCCGCCGCGGACGAGTTCGAGCTGTTCGCTCTCGGAGATGTCGTATCGGTCCCCGGAGAAGATGCCGCTGCGCATGGCGCCCTTTGAACGGATGTGCCGGGTGATGGCGCGGGTGTCGATACCGCTGATGCCCACGATGTCGTGGGATTCCAGCTCGGCTTCGAGGGTGCGCTGGGAGCGGAAGTTGGAGGGCACGCGGGCGGGCTCGCGAACCACGAAACCGGCAACCCAGATGCGGCTGGATTCCATGTCTTCGTCGTTGGCCCCGGTATTGCCGATGTGCGGGGCCGTCATGAGGACGATCTGGCCGGCGTAGGACGGGTCGGTGAGCGTCTCCTGGTAGCCGGTCATGCCGGTGGCGAAGACGATCTCGCCCAGCGTCTGTCCTTGGCGGCCGTAGGCACGTCCCACGTAGCGGGTGCCGTCTTCGAGGACGAGCACGGCCGGAGCCGGGGTGGATGTTGGGTAGCTCACGGGCTACACCTCACTTTCTTCGGTGCCGATTGTTCTGGTGCCGGCTGTGCCGGGCGCGCTGGGCGCGAGTGATCGAATGGCCTCGCTGATCGCAGTGCGATCGGCGGGGTCGCTGAATCGGAAATAGCTGTCGACGCTGGCGGGCGCGGCAGTCGAGTCTGGGTCCGGGCTGGAGGGGGCGGAGCTCGAGGGGGCGAGCCGCCAGCCCAGGAGTAGCAGGCCGCCGGGCTCGACGGCGCGATCGATGGCCCAGGTGGCGTCGGTGACCCGCTCCACGGCGGCCGCGGGGATGAACAGCGCAGGTGAGCCGGCGAGTTCGAGCAGCACACCGTGTTCGGTGACGGAGACGCCACCGCGGGCGCGGAAGCCCAGCCCGGGGATTGCCAGGCGCTCCAGCGGCGCATCCCTCGGTGTCGTGGCGACGTAGAGGGCCGCTGCGGAGGCCAGTTCCCGGCCCGGTTCGGTGGGCGAAGGGTAGCCTGCGGGCAAGCCGGCATCCCGGGTGCTGCGGCGGCGCCAGGAGCGCAGCATCAGAGCGAGGATGCCGAGCAGCACCAGGACGGTGATGATCGTGGCAACGGTGCGGCTACTCATGACGACCCCCGGTCACGGTGGCCCGTGCGGCACTGATCTGCGCGGTGCTCTGCAGGGCGCCGCCCAGCACGGTGGCGTAGCCACGGTGGAAGGTCGCCATCACCTGACCGGGCAGCGTCATCTCGAGGTACGGCGAGTTCACGCCCTTGCCGACGAGATTTTCCCGGCCGAAGACGCGGCGGGCGCTCGGGTCGTAGAGGGTCAGTTCGGCGGGCCCGCCCACGGCGAGCGGCCGGCCCTGACCCTGGATGCGGCCGATCCGGGCGGGAACGCTCGACATGACCCGCACCAGGTCGCCCCAGTTCAGGTAGCCGGTGTCGACGAGGGCGGCGTGTGCCACCGACAGTGCGGATTCGAGTCCGACCATGCCGTTGGCGGCGGCGCCCCACTCGCAGTCCTTCGACTCGATCGGGTGCGGCGCGTGGTCGGTGGCGATGATGTCGATCGTGCCGTCCTTGACGCCCTGGCGCAGGGCTTCGACGTCCTCGCGGCGGCGGAGCGGCGGGTTCACCTTGTACCGGGCGTCGTAACCGGCGACCAGTTCCTCGGTGAGCAGCAGGTGGTGCGGCGTAACCTCTGCGGTCACGTTGATGCCGCGGGCCTTGGCCCAGCGCACCACATCGACGGCTCCGGCGGTGGAGAGGTGGCAGACATGCAGGCGGGAACCGACGTGTTCGGCCAGCAGTACGTCGCGGGCGATGATCGATTCCTCGGCCACGGCCGGCCAGCCGGTGAGGCCGAGCTCGCTGGACAGGGCGCCTTCGTTCATCTGGGCGCCGACGGTGAGGCGGGGCTCCTGCGAGTGCTGGGCGACGACGCCGTCGAAGGCCTTGACGTACTCAAGCGCCCGGCGCATCAGCAGCGGGTCGGAGACACAGAACCCGTCGTCGGAGAAGACCCGCACGCTGGCGCGGCTGGCGGCCATCGCGCCCAGTTCGGCCAGGCGTTCGCCCGCGAGCCCCACGGTGACGGCGCCGATCGGTTGCACGGTGACGTAGCCGGCGCTCTCCCCCAGGGCGAGCACCTGCTCGACGACGCCGGCGGTGTCCTGCACCGGTGAGGTGTTGGCCATCGCGAACACGGTGGTGTAGCCGCCGATGGCGGCGGCCTGGCTGCCCGTGAGCACTGTTTCGCTCTGCTCGTAGCCGGGCTCGCGCAGGTGCGTGTGCAGGTCGACCAGGCCGGGGAGGGCGAGCAGGCCGTCGGCGTCGATCACTGTGGCGCCGGCGTCGGAGAGCCGGGAGCCCATGTCATCGATTCGGCCGTCGGACAGGAGCAGGTCGGTGCTGGTTCCGTCGCTGAGCTGGGCTCCGCGCAGAAGGAAACGTTCGGTCGACATTCAGTGGTCCTCTCGGTCGCCGGAAAGCAACAGGTACAGCGCCGCCATCCGGACGGAGACCCCGTTCGCGACCTGTTCGCGCACTGTGGACCGGTCAGAATCGGCTGCGGCGGAGGAGATCTCCAGGCCGCGATTCATCGGTCCGGGGTGCATGACAATGCTATGCGACGAGAGCCGGGCGAAGCGTTCGTCGTCCAGGCCCCAGCGGCGGGAGTATTCCCGGCTGTTCGGGAAGAACGCGGCGTTCATGCGCTCGGCCTGGATGCGCAGCATCATCACGACGTCGGGGCCGGCGTCGATGGCCGCGTCCAGGTCGTACCCGATGGTGGCCGGCCACGCCGTCGTGTCGGAGGGCACCAGGGTGGGCGGGGCGATGAAGGTAACGTGCGCTCCGAGGGTGTCCAACAGCCACAGGTTGGAGCGGGCGACCCGGGAGTGCAGGATGTCGCCGACGATGGTGACGCTGACACCGTCGAGGGCGCGGCCGCGGGACGCGGCGCCGTGCAGGCGGCGGCGGATGGTGAACGCGTCGAGCAGCGCCTGGGTGGGGTGCTCGTGGGTGCCGTCGCCGGCGTTGATGATGCCGGCGTCGATCCAGCCGCTGCCGGCGAGCACCTGCGGGGCGCCCGAGGCGGGGTGGCGGATGACGACACCGTCGGCGCCCATCGCGGCTAGCGTCTGCGCGGTGTCCTTGAGGCTCTCCCCCTTGGAGACGCTCGAGCCCTTGGCGCTGAAGTTGATCACGTCGGCGCTGAGGCGCTTCGCGGCGGCCTCGAAGGAGATGCGGGTGCGGGTGGAGTCTTCGAAGAAGAGGTTGACCACGGTTTTGCCGCGGAGGGTGGGCAGCTTCTTGACCTCGCGGTTGGCCACATCCGCCATGTCCTCGGCGATGTCGAGCAGCGCGATGGCTTCGGTGCGTCCGAGCGACTTGGTGGAGAGCAGGTGCCTCACTCTGTACCTCCTTCGATGCTGACGAATTCGTCGCCGTCGATCTCGGTGACATGCACGTTGATGCGCTCGTGGGAGGCACTGGGCAGGTTCTTGCCCACGAAATCGGCGCGGATCGGCAGCTCTCGGTGGCCGCGGTCGACCAGTACGGCGAGCCGGACGACGCCGGGCCGGCCGTGGTCGCCGAGCGCGTCGAGGGCCGACCGAATCGTGCGACCGGAGTAGAGCACGTCATCGACGAGCACCACCGTGGCGCCGTCGATGCTGCCCGGGACCTGGGTCGGCGACGGGGTGCGGGTGCGGGTGTGGGCGAGGTCGTCGCGGTACATCGTCACGTCCAGCGAGCCGACTCGCACAGCGGCGGAGCCGGGCTCGATGCGCTGGATGATCGCGGCTATGCGCTGGGCGAGGGCCACTCCCCGAGTGGGGATGCCCAAGATGACCAGGTTCTCGCTTCCTCGATTGGACTCCAGGATCTCGTGGGAGATCCGAGTCAATGCTCGGGTGATGTCAGCCTGGGTGAGCACGGTGCGCTCCGTCAAACCAACCTCCTTTCCCGTCTCACAGGACGGCTCTTAAAGTCGGTTTTCTTACCGCGGAAAAGCCTACCATTGCGTTCCGGGCATCCGCTCGCGCTGCCGTGCGAGCCGCACCTGAACCGGTTCCCTTGGGGATGCCCGTTCCTGCGTCCAGGGCCGGCTCGCGGGGTCTACTCCGACAGCTCAGCACGCCGAAGCTCGACCAGCGGATTGTGGCGATCCGTAGGTCGCCTCGCGGGGTCTCGACCAGCTCGACCGGCGGACTGGTCGCGCCCCGTAAGTCCGCTCGCTCCGCCGGTCGAGCTCGTCGAGACCTCGTGACGTGCGTGCGTGTCGCACCCCTACGCCGGTCGAGCTCGACGAGACCTCGTTTCGTGCGCGCCTGTCGCGTGCCTCGTCAAGACCGCAGCTGGGCGTTAGAACGGCGGGTTCTCCGGGACCGGTGCTGTCGGGTGGCGTGTGGGCTGGTGCCGCGGCATCAGGTAGCTGTCGTCCGCGGGTCGCTTCGGGGTTGTCGGTCCCACGGTCGGCGGTTGGGGCCGGGGTGGGCCGATCGGGTTGGCCGGGTCGGTGCGGTAGGTGCGCTTGCCCGGTGAGGTCC
>NZ_JAODBG010000011.1 GCF_025463825.1 Cryobacterium sp. | reverse complement strand
AGCAGCCGGCCAGCGCCTTCTCGTTCTCGATCAGCGGATCGATGATCGCGCTGATTGCCGCCGCGACCGGATCAACCGCGGGATCGTCGGCGCCGTTCGGGGTGTCTTCGGGTGTGGCATTCGAGGTGGCCATAGGGACAGTGAACCACCTACCACCGACATCCCCGAGCCCAGTCAATCACTGGTGGACAAGGTCAAAATCACGTCCTGTGGAGGAGCGGCGGAGCGCTGCGAGGGGTGTGAACGGGTCTTGGTGAGGTCAGCGTTGCTGCGGTGCCCCCGGCACGACGATTCCGTGTTCGTACGCGTAGACGACAGCCTGGATCCGGTCGCGCAGGGCGAGTTTCTGCAGCACCTTCGACACGTGGGTCTTCACCGTCGCCTCGCCGAGGTAGAGCCGCCCGGCGATCTCGCTGTTCGCCAGGCCCAGCGCGATCAGTTCGAAGACTTCCCGTTCCCGGTCGGTGAGTGAGCCGACCGCCGCGGGTTCCGGCGCCGACGCTCGAGGCGTCGGTGCAGCATCCGCCCGGTCGGTCGCCGGCCGCCCGGGCTGGGCGTCGCCCGCGAACCGGGCGATTACCTGCTGCGTGATCTCGGGGGAGAGCAGAGCGTCACCGCGTGCGAGCACCTGAACCGCCTCAACCAGGGCCTCCGGTGAGGAGTTCTTGAGCAGGAACCCGCTGGCGCCGTGCTGCAGGGCGGCGAACAGGTAGTCCTCCCTGTCGAAGGTGGTGAGCACAAGCACCGCGGCGCGGCTCGTTGGGTCGGCGACGATCGCGCGGGTGGCGGCGAGGCCGTCCAGGCCCGGCATCTGCACATCCATGCAGATGACATCGGGCTGCAGGATGGAGGCCTGCCGGATCGCGGCGGCACCGTCGGCGGCCTCGCCCACCACCGCGATGCCGGGCTCCGATTCGAGGATGATGCGGAAACCGGCGCGCACCAGGGCCTGGTCGTCCACAAGGAGCACCCGGATCGGCTCGCTCATTCGGCCGGCCGTTCGGCGTTGGGAACCGGCACTTTATCGACAGGCTCGGGCACAGGGGCCGGGGTGGCGCCGGATGCGCCGGCGAGCGGAACCCTGGCTCGCACCAGGTAGCCGCCGCGGGGCCGGTTGCCGAGTTCGAGGGTGCCGCCGACGGTCGCCACCCGTTCCCGCATGCCGCGCTGGCCCAACCCGCCGGACTCCTCGCCGCTCTGACCGGGCGCGGCTCTGTGCGGGCGGGCACCGCGGGCGGTGTCGGTGACTTCCAGCTCCACAGCATCCGCTTCGTAGCGCAGCCGCAGCTCCGCGGTCGCACCGGCGCCGGCGTGCTTGCGGGTGTTCGTGAGGGCCTCCTGGGCGATGCGGTAGAGGCTGAGCCCGATGGTTGCCGGCACCTCGCGCGGCTCGCCGATCACCTGCATCCGCACATCGAGACCGGCGTCGGTGTTCTCCCGGGTGAGCTCGGCGAGCTGATCGACACCGCGGGTGCTGGTGCTCTGGTTGGCCGGTTGGGCGCCGTCGCAGTCGGTATCGTCGGCGCGGAGGGCGCCGAGCATGGTGTGCAGCTCGTCGACCGCGGTGCGGGCGCTCTCCTCGATCACGGCGATCGCCCGGGCGGCAGTCTCCGGGTTGCGCTCCAGGATGCGCCGCGCGGCGCCGGCCTGCACGCCCATCAGCGACACGTGATGCGCCACCACGTCATGCAGCTTGCGGGCGATCCGCACCCGCTCGAGGCTCACGGCCTGGGCGGCGGTGCGCTCGCGTTCGGCCGCGAGCTCCAGGGTGCGCGCCTCCAGCTCCGCGGAGCGCCGGGCGGCATGCGAGGAGGTGTCGCCGAAGTGATACGCCGCCCAGAAGTAGACCAGGTTGATCAGCACCTGTAGCAGCCCGTAGGCCGCGTACGGCGAGAAGACACCCTCCCGGGACAGCTCCGGGATGGAGGTGGCCTAGTTGGCGTGCTCGAGCAGGGTCCAGAACAACCAGATGAACATGCCCGCGATGATGCCCAGCCGGGTCCAGCGGGCGAGCATCCGGTGCTGGCTCCAGGCGCCGACCGAGTAGATGGCCACGTAGAGGCAGATGCTCGAGAACAGGGCGTCGCTCACCCCCAGGGCTCCGAAGACACCGAACACGAGGGAGAGCAGCAGCGCCACGGCCTCCGGCCAGCGCCGCCGGGCGGCCAGGGGAGGGCGATGAGCGCCACCCACACCACCGCCAGCCAGGTCGACGACTCGGCCATGATGCCTGCGCCGCGGGTGAGAGTGAGGCTCAGCGCGGTGCCGCCGGCCAGCCCACGGCCACCCAGGCAGCCGCCCGGTAGCTGGAGCGCGGTCCGCGCGGGCGCCGCCATCCGTCGGCCAGGGGATCAGCGACCCGGTCGGTGCCGGCTAGTGCAGTCATGCCTCCACGCTAGCGCCGCCGCCGCGCCGGCGGATCAGCCCCCAGGGGGAGCCTCGTCGGGAACGGACGTGCGCTGGGGAGCCAGGTGCTCCTCGGTGGCGGCCCAGCTGGCGAGCATGGTCAGCGCGTCGTGGCTGGCCGAGCCGGGTTCGGTGCCGTAGACGATCAGGGCCAGGCCGGGGTCGGCGGGCAGGTCCATCGACTCGAAGGTGAGCTGCAGGTCGCCGACGACCGGATGATGGATGCCCTTGGTGCCGGTGGTGTGGTGCCGCACGTTGTGCTTGGCCCACAGGGTGGCGAACTCGGTGCTCCGGGTGGACAGCTCCCCGACGAGGTTGGACAGGCCCCGGTCGTGCGGGTCCTTGCCGGCTTCGCTGCGGAGGCTCGCGACCATGTCTGTCGCCGCGCCCGGCCAGTCGAGGAAGAAGGTCCGCGCCCGCGGGTTGAGGAAGAGGAACCTGGCGGTGTTCACCGGCTGGACCCCAGCGGCGTAGATCTCGGAGTAGACCGCGTAGCCGAGCCGGTTGGCGGCCAGGAGGTCGCGACGGTTGTTGCGCACGAAAGCGGGCACATCCGTCATGGCATCGAGGATGCGTTGCACGGTGGGCCGCACCCGCTGCTGGGCGGGGCGCCGGCGGGCCGGCCGCACCGAGGCGGTCGTGCGGGCGAGGTCGAACAGGTGCTCGCGTTCCGCGTCGTCCAGCTGCAGCGCCCGGGCGATGGCCGCGAGGACGCTCTCGGAGACGCCGCCGAAGTTGCCGCGCTCGAGCCGGGTGTAATAGTCCACGCTCACGCCGGCGAGCATGGCGACCTCCTCACGGCGGAGGCCGGCGACGCGGCGGTTGCCGCCGTAGGCCGGCAGACCCGCCTTCTCGGGCGTGATCTTCGCGCGCCGGCTGGCCAAGAATTCACGGATCTCGTTCTGGGTGCTCACGCAGCCAAATCTAGGCGCCACCCGCCGCCGGGTGAGAGGCCCTGCCAGTACCTGCCGGGGGCCGCTCCCGCGGCGGCGCGGGCGCGGCGCCGCTGCGCGGGGTGGCTGGGCGGATGGCATTCGTTGCGCGGGTCAGGCGCCGTTACGCGGGTGGCGTGCCACCCGCGTACTGGCGCGGTGCCCGCGTGGCGGTGGTGAGGGGCGCTGCGCGGGTTGGGCGCCGCTGGGCCGGTGGGGCGCCGCTGGGCGGGTGGCTGGGCGGATTGGCTGAGCGGATTGGATCCGTTGCGCGGGTCAGGCGCCGTTGCGCGGGTGGCGTGCCACCCGCGGAGTGGCGCGGTGCCCGCGGAGCGCAGATGGCCGGGGGCGGGAGCGGGTCAGGCTGAGGTGAGGATGCGGCGGGTGTTGTTCAGGGTGGGGGCGGGGGCCTCCCAGAGCGCGAGCACCTCGGCGGCCAGCCGGGGTTCGAGGCCCTCCAGGGAGCGCACCGCGAAGATCACGGCAGCGGCGGTGTCACCGGCCTTGCCGAAGCCGTGCCCCACCGCCCGGGTCCAAGTCTCGGCGGCGGCCTTCAGACTGGCGTAGTTGGCGCCGCCGGGAGTGGGCGCATCCACCGACACCGACGACACGATCGCCAGCCGACCGTTCATCGACGCCCGCAGGTCGGCGTTGAACGCCCGGGTGGTGTTTCGCAACGTGGTGACGACCCGCTCGTGCAGAAAATCCCAGTCCTCGTCGGTCTGGCCGTCGAGCCCGCCGCCGCCGCGCCAGCCGCCGACCAGGTGGATCAGCCCGTCGATCGGGCCGTGCTCCACGTGCACCGAGGCGGCCAGGGCGGTCACCGCGGCGAAGTCCGCCAGGTCACACACGTAGACGAATGCCTCCGGCGCCACCTCGAGCACCCGTTGCAGCCGGTCCGGGTTGGATCCGACCGCCAACACCCGGGCACCCGCACCGGCCAGGGCGGCCGCGACGGCCACCCCGGCGGCGCTGGTCGCCCCGGCGATCAGGACGGTGTGGCCGGCGACGGCCTCAGGCATCCGCGGTGATCCCCACGGTCGACTCGATGACCGGTTTCATCTTCTTGTCGAGCGCCTCGAAGAACATCGAAAGCGGGAACTCGTCGTCAAGGACGAGGTCGGTGTACCCCTTCGGCGCCCCGGCGAGCACCTCCAGCGGCAGCCCGCGCGCCCAGTTCGACGCCGGGTTCGGCGTGAGGGTCTGGGTGAGCATTTCGTATGCGGCCAGCCAGTGCGCCTTCTTCGGCCGGTCGATCGACGCCCAGTACAACTCGTCGATCCGGGCGCCGAGCGCGATCACCGCATCCGGCACCGCGTCCCAGTCGAACGACAGCGCCGTGTCCGTCCAGTGCAGCACGTGGTGCTGATGCAGCCACGCGAACAGCAGTTGCCCGCCCAGGCCGTCGTAGTTGCGCACCCGGCTGCCGGTGATCGAAAACCGGAAGATCCGGTCGAAGATCACCGCGTACTGCACCAGCTTGGCGTGCTGGCGGGCATCGGGGCTGGCGGTGTCGTCGCGTTCGATCTTCACCGATGCGCGGAACGCGGTGAGGTCGCAGCGCAGCTCCTCGAGCGAATACAGGAAGAACGGCATCCGCTGTTTGATCATGAACGGATCGAACGGCAGGTCGCCGCGCATGTGGGTGCGGTCGTGGATGAGGTCCCACATCACGAAGGTCTCTTCGGTGAGGTGCTGGTCGTCGAGCAGCGCCTCGGCCTCGGCGGGCAGCTCGAGCCGGGTGATCGAGGCTGCGGCGTGCACCACCCGGCGGAACCTCGCGGCCTCCCGGTCGGCGAAGATCGCGCCCCAGGTGAACGTGGGGATCTGCCGCATCGCCACGGTCTCGGGGAACAGCACGGCCGAGTTGGTGTCGTAGCCGGCCGTGAAGTCGAGAAACCGGATGGGCACGAACAGTCTGTTGGTGTACTCCAGTTCCAGCTCGGCCACGAATTCGGGCCAGATCACCTCGATCAGCACCGCCTCCACGAGCGGGTTGGTGCTGCCGTTCTGGGTATACATCGGGAAGACGACCAGGTGCCGGATGCGGTCGACGCGGTGCTGCTGCGGCTGGAAGGCCATCAGTGCGTCGTAGAAGTCCGGCACGCCGAAGCCGCTCGCGGCCCAGCGGTCGAAGTCGACCACGAGGGCGGCGAGGTAGGCGGCGTCGTGCGGGAAGTGCGGGGCGAGCTCCTGCACGGCCGAGGTGATCTCGGCGACCAGGCCCTTCGCATCCGCATCGGTGCCGGTCTCGGGGATCGAGCCGTCCTGCGCCTGTACGGCCTGCAGGACGCCGGCGGCGTGCTTCAGCCGCAACCATGCGGGGGACCGGGTGAGGTCGATGGTGCCGGCGTCTTCGAGAACCTCGGGCTCACCGACCAGTGCATCTGCAATGTAATTCGACATGGGAACCTCCCGTCCTCGTGAGTGCCGCGGTTGCGGCGTGCGGTGGCGCGCTGGTGTGCGCCGACCCCAGCGTATCCGGGGGTCAGCGGCGTTTTCATGCGAACCACCGCAACGAATCACCGCCCTCAGCCGAAGTGGCGGCGGATTGTTCCGATCGGGTCGGTGCGAGCGACCCGGGCTGAACGCCGAGCACTATGTCAGGCTGGATAGTTGTCCTATGGAGATTGTAGAAGCGACCGTGGACGAGCTGGCAGAGCGGGCGTTCGGCCTGCTGGCGCAGAACGGCCGCATCATCGTGGGCATCACCGGCAGCCCGGGCGCGGGCAAGACCACCCTGGCGAAGCAGCTGGTGGATCGCCTCAACCACGGCGCGACCGGGTCACGGGCCGTGTACCTGCCGATGGACGGCTTCCACCTGGCCAACGCCACCCTCGACCGGCTGGGGATCCACGACCGCAAGGGCGCCATCGACACGTTCGACGGCTGGGGATTCGTCGCCTTGCTCAACCGGGTGCGCGAGGAGCGGGACCACACCGTCTACGCGCCCAGCTTCGAACGCACCGTCGACGAGGGCATCGCTGGGGAGGTTGCCATCCCGGCGGGCACCGAGATCGTTGTCGTCGAGGGCAACTACCTGCTCGTCGACCAGGAGCCATGGAACCGGATTCCGGGCCTGCTCGCCGAGTCCTGGTTCTGCGCGACCGCGGCCGACGAACGGCTCAGCCGGCTCGTGGACCGGCACACCCGGCATGGGCGCAGCCCGGAGGCGGCACTCGCCTGGGCGAGTTCGGTGGACGGCGCGAACGCAATCCTGATCGAGACCACCAGGGCGCGGGCAGATCTGGTCGTCTCCGGAGGCGCCCAGCGCTAGTCGGCAACACAACCGCGGCCGCGTTACGAATTGGTAAACAGGTCGACCAAATAGCTTGTTCTCCCTTGCGCACCTTTAGTTCGTAAGATCTACTAACAAACATGACGACCACCGGTGCCCCGCGGATGATCCAGGACCGTGCCCTTCGCCCCACTGCGAAGGTCCTGCCCGAGCACATCCGCCTGAACAACCGCACCCTGGTGCTGCAGACGCTCTACCGCACCGGGCTGCAAAGCCGCGCCGACCTGGCCCGCGAGACCGGCCTCACCCGGGTGACGGTGTCCGACCTGATCAGCGAACTGATGGGAGAGAACCTCGTCATCGAACTCGGCCAGCGCCAGGAACCCCGCCCCGGCAAGCCGGCCACACTGCTGGACATCAACCGGGTCGCCTTCCAGATCGTCACCCTCGACCTCTCGGGCCACACCCGGTTGCGCGGAGCGGTGCTCAGCCTCGACGGCGTCGTGCTCTCCAGCTCCGGAATCGACCTCGCCGACGCCCGCGGTGAGGCGGCCTATGACAAGGTCGCCGAACTGCTCGCCCAAGTGATCGCCCGGGCCACCGCCCCCATCCTGGGTGTCGGCATCGGATCTCCCGGCATCGTCGACCGGGCCGGCGTTGTGCGCAACGCTCCCAACCTCGGCTGGCGCGACCAGCCGTTGCAGGCTCGGCTGCAGAACGCCACCGGTTTGCCGGTGCGGGTGGTCAACGACGCGAACGCCGCCGTACTCGCCGAACACAGCTTCGGCGGCGCCGACCACGACCTGCTGCTGGTCAAGGTCGGCCACGGTGTCGGTGCCGGCCTCCTGATCGGCGGTCGGGCCATCTTCGGCGAGCGCTTCGCGGCCGGTGAGATCGGCCACGTCGTCGTGGGTACCGATGACGGTCCGCTCTGCGCCTGCGGCAAATCCGGCTGCCTGGAAGCCTGGCTGTCGGTGCCCCGGCTGACCAGCGCCATCCAGGACGCCACCGACGCCGCCACCACCGCCGCGGAGGCGGAACTCGTGATCGACCAGATTCTCACCGAAGCCGGCCGACGGCTCGGCATCATCCTTGCCCCCGTCGTCGGCGCCCTCAACCTGCTCGAGATCGTCTTGAGCGGCCCACCCGAACTCCTCGACGGCACGCTGTCGGCGGCCACCGTCGAGACCATCCTCTCCCGAACCATGGCCACCGAAACCGGCGATCTCACCCTGCGCATGACCGAACAAGGAGAGGACATCGTTCTGCGCGGTGCGGCCGTCATGGTGCTCTCGGCACAACTCGGGGTGTCGTAACCGAGGCTCAACCTGCATCAACGATGTGGCATCCGCCAACGTCGGCAACTGACGGAAGGAAGATCCCATAAAGAGACAGTTTGTATCTCTCGCCGCGTTGGCCACCGCCTCCGCCCTCGTGCTGGCAGGATGCTCGGCTGACGCCGATGGAAGCAGCGACGCCTCCACCGACAACAGCGGCAAGACCATCACTCTGTGGCTCGCCGGCGGTGACACCCCCGACGAACTCCGCGACTACCTGAAAACCGAATTCAACAAGGAGACCGGCGCCACCCTGAACATCCAGCAGCAGGACTGGGGAGACCTGGTCACCAAGCTCACCACCTCGCTACCGGACGAGAACTACACCCCGGATGTGACGGAGCTGGGCAACACCCAGTCGTCCACCTTCACCAACGTCGGGCGTTCCTGGACATCAGCGACATGTGCGACGAACTCGGCGGCGACAAACTGCTGCAGTCCTTTGTCGACGCGGGCAAGGTGGGCGACAAGAATTACGCCCTGCCGTACTACTTCGGCTCCCGTGCGGTCTTCACCCGCGCCGATGTCTGGGCCGCTGCCGGCGTGGAACTGCCCACGACGCTGGACGAGTTCAACACCGGCGTCGCCGCCATCAACGCGGCCAACCCGCTGAACATCCCGGACTTCTCCGGTTTCTACCTCGGCGGGCAGGACTGGCGGAACGGCATCTCCTGGATCTTCGCCAACGACGGGGACCTCGCCACCGTCAAGGACGGCACCTGGACTTCGACGCTCGCCTCAGAGAACACCCTGACGGGCCTCGCCCAGCTGCAGGACCTGTACAAGTCCGCCTCCAATGCGCCCAACGACGCCAAGGACAGCAACCAGTACATCTACCTCAACGACAGCGACGAGATCAAGGACGCGGAGGGTGCCGTCACGGCGAGCACCTCGCTCTCGGCCGCGACGATCATGGCGCCCACCTGGGCGCACTGGTCGATCGGCACGCTGGGCACGGATGCCGACGGCAAGCCCACCCGCACCTGGGACGACTCCAAGAACGCGGTCTTCGCCCTGCCCGGCAACGACGGCAAGCCGGCCCCGGTCTTCGCGGGCGGTTCGAACATCGGTATCTCGGCCAAGAGCAAGAACCCCGAACTGGCCAAGAGCCTGATGAAGATCATCTTCTCTAAGGACTACCAGACCATGCTCGGCACGAACGGCCTCGGCCCGGCGAACAGCGGCTACGTCGACGCGCTCGGTGACGACCAGTTCGCACAGGCCCTGATCGCGTCGGCCTCGAACTCGAAGCTGACCTCGGCTGCTCCGGGCTGGGCAACGGTGGAGGGCTCGATGGTGATGGAGGAATTCTTCAGCAAGATCGAGGGCGCCAGTGACCTCGAGGCCCTCGCGGAGGAGTATGACGAGAAGCTCACCCCGATGCTGAACGGCGAATAGCCGCATCAGCTCCGCACCGCGGCCCGGCCGCACTGGCACACCAGAACATCGAAAGGAGAGCGGCGTGAGCACACTTCGCCCCGCCCGGCCCCGCAAGAAGGGCAGGTCGACGCCGTACCTCCTGGTGCTCCCGGCCTGCGGCATCCTGATCCTGGCACTCGGCTACCCGCTGGTCTGGCAGTTCATCACCTCGATGCAGAAGTTCGGCCTCTCCCAGCAGTTCGGCCAACCGCCGGAATTCGTCTGGTTCGACAACTACGAGACCCTGTTCACGGACCCGTACATGTGGACGGTGGTCGCTCGGTCACTGGCCTTCTGCCTGGTCACGGCCCGGGTCACCATGGCCATCGGCACCCTGATGGCGCTCCTGATGGACGCCGTGCATGCCGCCGTGCGCATCATGCTGCAGATCTCGATGCTGCTCGCCTGGGCCATGCCCGTCGTCGCGGCGATGACGGCCTGGACTTCCAGAACCACAACTGGCTGGCCAGCCCGCTGTCCTTCTTCTTCATCGCCATGGTGATCGTGGTGTGGATGAGCGTGCCGTTCGTGGCGTTCTCCATCTATGCCGGCCTCACCCAGGTCTCCACCGAGGTGCTCGAGGCCGCCCAACTCGACGGTGCCCGGCTCTGGCAGCGGCTGCGGTTCATCATCGTGCCGATCATCCGGCCGGTGCTCGCGATCATCCTGTTGCTGCAGGTGATCTGGGACCTGCGAGTGTTCACCCAGATCCGGCTGTTGCAGGATGCCGGGTCGATCGCCTCGGAGACCAACCTGCTCGGTACCTATATCTATCAACTCGGTGTCGGCTCGAGCGACTTCGCCATGGCCAGTGCCGTGTCGATCTTCGTGCTCGTGCTCACCGTGGCGCTGAGCTGGTTCTACGTGCGCAGCATGCTCAAGGAGGACGACTCATGACCTCGACCGTGGACTCCACCGGCGCCGGCCCCCTCCCGGCCGCTGCCCGCCGAGCCGCCGGCCCGCCGCCCGGGCGCTCCCAGCGGCCGCCGCCGCATCCGCCCCGGCCGGATCGTGCTCGGCATCGTCGGCATCGTGGTCGCGTCGATCTGGGCGTTCCCGGTGTACTGGATGCTCAACTCCTCGCTGCTGCCCAACGTGGTGCTGCAGAGCACCACCCCCACCTGGCTGCCGTTCGGCGGCTCGCTGGACAACTTCGTCGCGGTGTTCTCCGGCGGCACCTTCCTGCCCGCCCTGGGCATGAGCACGGCCATCGCCGTGATCACCGTGGTGTTCTGCCTGTTCTTCGCCTTTTTCGGCGCCCTGGCGATCAGCCGGTTCCGGTTCCGCGGCCGCAACGCGTTCGTGCTGGCCGTGCTGCTGATCCAGATGCTGCCCGCGGAGGGTCTCTTCATCGCCGCCGTCGTGCCGTTCACGATCTGGATGCTGCGCGGTTTCGTCGCCGGCGTGCCGGCCGATCTCGAGGAGGCGGCCATGATCGACGGCCTGAGCCGCACCCAGGCGTTCATGCGCATCACCTTCCCGCTGCTGGCCGCCGGACTCGTCGCCTCCGGGGTGTACGCGTTCCTGCAGGCGTGGAACGAGTTCACGGTGGCGCTGGTGCTGCTGCAGGACAACTCCAGCCAGACCCTGCCGCTGTGGTTGCGCGGGTTCATCCAGGCCAGCGCCAGCCGGGCCACCGACTGGGGCCAGGTGATGGCGGCATCCACCCTGGTGGCCATTCCGGTGATCATCTTCTTCCTCTTCGTGCAGGGCCGGATGACCAGCGGACTGGTCAGCGGGGCGGTCAAGGGATGACCGGGACCGAGGTCGGGGCCGGGAGCGTCGTGACGGCGGAGGCCGCGCTGCGCCGGAACATCCGCGCCACCCTCATGCCGGGCCTCGTCGGCACCGAGCTGCCGGGCTGGCTGGCGGAGCGGCTGCAGAACGGCCTCGGCGCGGTGTGCCTGTTCGGGCAGAACATCGCCTCACTCGCCCAGCTGCGGCGGCTGACGGACGCCATCCTCGCCGCCAAGCCGCACGCGGTCATCGCGATCGACGAAGAGGGCGGCGACGTCACCCGGCTCTACTTCTCCACCGGCTCGCCCTATCCCGGCAACGCCATCCTCGGCCGCATCGACGACGTCGACTACACCGAAGAGGTCGGCCGGCAGGTCGGCTGGGAGCTGCGCACGGCCGGCTGCACGCTCACCTTCGCCCCCGACACCGACGTCAACTCCAATCCCGACAACCCGGTGATCGGCGTGCGCAGCTTCGGCACCGACCCCGTCCGGGTGGGCCTGCACTCCGCCGCCTGGGTGCGCGGCCTGCAGTCCACCGGCATCGCGGCCTGCCCCAAGCACTTCCCCGGCCACGGTGACACCGCCCTCGATTCCCACCTGGCCATGCCCGTGGTGGATGTTGCGCTGGCGACCCTGCGCGAGCGCGAGTTGGTGCCCTTCCGCGCGGCGATCGCCGCCGGCGCCAAGGCCGTGATGACCTCGCACATCCTGCTGCCCTCTCCGCCGCCGTGCTCGGCGGGCTGCTCCGCACCGAGCTGGGCTTTGACGGAGTGATCGTCAGCGACGCCCTGGACATGGCAGGCGCGAGCGGAATCCTCGGCATCCCCGGGGCGGCCGCGGCGGCGCTCGCCGCCGGGTGCGATCTGCTGTGCATCGGCACCGAGAACACGGCAGAGCAGCTCGACCGGATCGAGGCCGCCGTGCTCGCCGCCGTGGCGGCCGGCACCCTGGCCGCGAGCCAAGCCACGTCGCTGCCCGCTCCGCCGCCCCAATCGGCGCAGGGCGATTCCGAGCCGAGCTTCGACACTGCGCGCATTTCGGCCTCCTTCGTGATCAACGACCGAGCCAGGGCCTGGCTCGCCGCGGTCCCGACGACCTACGCGGTGGTGCGCCTGGACACCGTGTCGAACATCGCCGTCGGCGGTGCCCCCTGGGGCCCGTTCGCCGAGGTGGCTGCCCACCCGGGTTCCGACCTCGCGGCGGCGTGGCGCGTCCAGCACGTGATCGGCCGGGGGAGTGACGACACCGCCGAGCTGGTGCTCCCCGCCGCGGCCCCCGTCCTGGTGATCGGCAAGGACAACCACCGGCATCCGTTCATTCGCGATCTGGTCGACGCGCTGCGCGCCGAGCGTCGGGATGTTCTGGTGGTGGACATGGGCTGGCCGTCGGACGACCTCGCCTACGCCGATATCGCCACCTTCGGTGCCTCCCGGCTGGCCGGGCGGGCGCTGCTCGAGCTGCTGGCGTTCCCGCCGCACGCCCCGGCCTGACTCCGCCCGTCAAGAAACCAGGTCGCGGGCGCGCAGGGCGCCGCCGAGCAGGCCGGCGTTCTCGCCGATCGAGGCCGGCAGAATCACCGGTCGGCGGTGGAAGCTCAGCAGCGCGCTCACCCGCTCGCGCAAGGGAACGGACAGGCGGTCGCCGGACTGGGCCAGGCCGCCGCCGATCACGACGGCCTCGGGGGCGAGGACCGCGGCGAGCTGGGCGAGGCTGAGGGCGAGCGCGTCGAGGGCGCCACTCCAGATCGCCGTCGCGGCGGCATCACCGGCTTGGGCGAGGGCCAGCACCTCACGCGCCCCGCTTGGGCGGATGCCGGTGAGTTCGGTGTAGCGCCGCACGAGCGCACCGGCCGAGGCGATGCTCTCCAGGCAGCCGCGCGAGCCACAGCCGCACACGGGGCCGGCCGGGTCGACGATGGAGTGGCCGATCGCGCCGGCGTAACCGGCACCGGTGTGGGCGTGGCCGTTGATGAACAGTGAACCGGCGATGCCGGTGCCGATGACCAGCACCATCACGTTCTGGTACGGTCGGGCGGCGCCGAGCCGGAACTCGGCCTCCCCGGCGGCCCGCACGTCGTGCGAGAAGGTGGTGGGCAGGTGTACCAGGTCTTCGGTGAGTTGCTTGAACGGCACGTTCGACCAGTGCAGGTTCGCCGACAGGATGCCGATGCCCGCGTCGTCGTCGACCACGCCCGGAGCGATCAGGCCCACCGCGCGGGGGCGCACCTGAGGAAAGTCGGCGGCGAACTGCAGCGTGAGCTCCTGCACCCTGCCGACCACCGCGAGGGCCGTGCCCGCGCCATCGTGAGGCGTCGGAGTGCGGCTGAGGCCCAGCATCCGGCCGGATTCGTCGAACAGCGCGGCCTTGGTATCGGTGCCGCCCACGTCGACCGCGATCACGGCTGGGCCGATGCCCAGCGGAAGCGCCTGGTCGACCACCGACGTCAGGGTCATGGCAGGGGCTCCTCAGCGGTAGGCGAGTGTGGCGGGGCAAGAAACCGGCCATGAGTGAATGCGTGCTGATCGTCAACTGCCTGTGGGGAGATTATCCCATCTGCCGGGCACGTTTGTAAAGGATGGTAACAATTGGCGCGGAGTCGTTAGGCAGCCGCGCAGGTTAGGTTTGAAGGACGCGTGCGCGTGAGTGCACTGGACAGACGAAAAGAAGCAGGAAACCTAGCAAGTGGCTGAAGCAACCGTGACCCCGGGCACCGAAGTGTCTCCGAAAGAGGTCGAAGCTCAGGCATTGCGCCGGCGCACCTTCGCCGTCATCTCCCACCCCGACGCCGGCAAGTCCACGCTGACCGAGGCGCTGCTGCTGCACGCCCACGCCATCACCACCGCCGGCGCCACGCACGGCAAGGCCGGCCGGCGCGGCACCGTCTCCGACTGGATGACCATGGAACAGGAGCGCGGTATCTCGATCACGTCCGCCGCCATCCAGTTCGAATACCGCGACAGCGTGATCAACCTCGTCGACACCCCCGGCCACGCGGACTTCTCCGAGGACACCTTCCGGGTGCTCTCCGCGGTGGATGCCGCCGTCATGCTCGTGGACGCCAGCAAGGGCCTCGAGGTGCAGACCATGAAGCTCTTCGAGGTCTGCAAGCAGCGCGGCCTGCCCGTCATCACCGTGATCAACAAGTGGGACCGCCCCGGCTCCGCCGCGCTCGACCTGATGGACGAGATCCGCACCCGCACGGGCCTGATCCCCACCCCTCTCACCTGGCCGGTGGGCATCGCGGGCGACTTCCGCGGTGTGATCGAGCGGGACAGCAGCGACTTCATCCGGTTCAACCGCACCGCCGGCGGCGCCACCCGCGCCGACTCCGAGCGCACCACCGCTGGCGAGGCCGCCGCCGCCGAGGGCGACGCCTGGGTCGCCGCCGCTGAGGAGTCCGAACTCCTCGACGAGGAAGGCCAGAACCACGACGAGGAGCTGTTCCTCGACGGGATCACCACGCCGGTGCTGTTCTCCGCCGCCGTGCTCAACTTCGGCGTGCAGCACATCCTCGACACCCTGGTGGACTTCGCGCCGCCCGCCGAGGCGCGCCTGGACGCCGAGGGCGGCCACCGCCCCGTCACCAGCCCGTTCTCCGGCTTCGTCTTCAAGGTGCAGTCCGGCATGAACTCCTCGCACCGCGACTACGTCGCCTTCGTTCGGGTGTGCTCCGGCCAGTTCCGCCGCGGCATGGTGGTCACCCACTCCGCCACCGGCCGGCCGTTCGCCACCAAGTATGCCCAGCAGCTGTTCGGCAAGGACCGCGAAGTGGCCGAGGAAGCCTGGCCCGGCGACATCGTCGGACTGGTCAACGCGTCCGCGCTGCGGGTGGGCGACTCGATCCACGAGGGCAGCCCGTCGGTCACCTTCCCACCGCTGCCGATGTTCGCTCCCGCGCACTTCCGCGCCGTGCGCCCCGCCGACACCAGCAAGCACAAGCAGTTCCGCCGCGGCATCGACCAGCTCGACCACGAGGGCGTCATCCAGGTGATGCGCTCGGACCTCCGCGGCGACCAGGCCCCGGTGCTCGGCGCGGTCGGCCCGATGCAGTTCGAGGTGGTCGAAGAGCGGATGTCGCACGACTTCGGCGCGGCCATCCGCAGCGACGTTCTGCCCTATCAGCTGGCCCGCCGCACCGACAAGGAAAGCGCGCTGATCCTCGGCCACGATCGCCAGGTGGAGGTGCTCCGCCGCAGCGACGGCACCCTGCTGGCCCTGTTCAGCACCCCGTGGCGCCTGCGCAACACCGTGCGCGACCACCCCGAACTGCTGCTCGAGGACCTCGCCGGCGGCGGCCCGGTCGACGAGGTTCGCTACTAGGCGTACTCACCGCGACGACGGCCTTCGCGCTGCTCTCCGCCACCATGGTGGTGTCGCGGCTGACGCATCTTCCCGGCCCCACCCAGGCTGAGCTGGCGTAGCTCGCTGAATGCCACCCGTGCCCGTCAGTCGCGGCCGGCCACCAGGATCTCCATGGCGTCGAAGAACGCGTTGTAGCCCAGCAGGGTGCGGGCCAGTTGGGCGTCGGTGAGACCATCGCGGGGCTGGGTGAGCCGCATCTCGGTGCCGGCGGCGGCCGGCGCGAACGTGACAATGACGGGTTCCGTGCTGTCCTGGCCGGGGTCGTCGTTCATTGTGAAGGCCAGGCGATGCGGCGGGTCCACCTCGGTGTATCGACCGTGCCAGTTGATCGTGCTGCCGTCGGGCGGGTGCATGACCGCGGTCCAGTCGCCGCCCACCCGAACGTCCATCACCACCGTCTCGACGGGGACCCGGACGCCGTCGCCGAACCACGCGGCGAAATCCGCCGGCCGAGTCCAGGCTTCGAATACCCGCTCGGGCGGAGCCGCGATGGTGCGGGTGATGGTCAATCCGACGGTCATGGCGGCCTCCTCGGTCGGTGCCCTGTTTCGCCTTGACCATAGCGCCTGCCCCGCGCGGATGCGATCCGCTAGTCGAGCAGCGGCGTCACCCCCGCCTGCAGGGCGTCGATCTCCGCGCGCACGTCACCGGCGCTGCCCGGGGTGATTGTCGCGCCAGTACGGCGTCGGTGAGGGCGGCCCGTTGGAGGTCGAAGAACGCACCGCTGGTACTGTCGTCTCGGCCGGCCACCGCGGCGTCGGCCCCAGCGCGGGCCGCGGCCCGGCCCTCCTCGATCTCGATGTCTTCGGCGGTGGTGTCGATGTTCAGTTGCTTCGCCAGCCACGGCAGGGTGGAGCCCTGCAGCAACAGTGTGCCGACCGCCACGATGAACGCCACGGTTAGGATGTTGGTGCGGCCGGGAAACGGCGCCCCTGAGGCGATGGTGAGCGGGATGCCGCCGGCCGCGGCGAGGGTGATGATGCCGCGCATGCCGGTCCAGGAGACGAGCAGATTCTCCGGCGGCGTGAGCACGGTGATGTGGCTGCCGTCTCGCCCGCCCTGCCTGCCGCGCGGACAGGGGCGACCGCCCTGCCCGCCGCCGCGTCCGCCCGCGCTCTCCGGCCTCCCGGGTCGGCTGTGCCTGGTCCGGTCCGGTCCGTCCCGTCGTCGCTCCCGCCGGCGGGCCATCGGGTCGAGGGTGCGCGCCATCCGCTTGGCGTAGGTCAGCAGGGCGAGCTGGGCGGGCCCATAGCTGAAGTACACCCAGGCGAACCGGCAGAGAATGACCGTGAGCAGCACGAGCAGGCCCAGCCCGAGGATGGACAGGTGGGGGTGCTCGAGTCCGCGAGGTCCTCCAGCACGAACCGGAACTGCAAGCCCATGTACGCGAAGACGAATGCCTCGAGGATGAGGTCGACGACGGGCCAGAGCGCCGCCTCCTGCAGCCGGGTCCGGTAGGCCGTGGAGGGCGTGCCGCTGGACCGGGTGCGGAAGTGCGACATGCTCACGGTGAAGCCGGCCGCGACGACGGCGATGATGCCGAGGCGTGGAGCTGCTCGGCGGCGAAGTATGCCAGGAACGGGACCAGCAGGTTGAGCCCGCTCTCGATGGTGGGGTTGCCCACCTTGGCGCGCACGCTGATGACGACCCGGCCGATGACCACACCGAGGATCAGGCCGATCAGGGCCTCCCAGCCGAAGAGCAGGAACGGGTTTTCGATGAACTCGCGGTCGCCGGTCACGGCGGCCACCGCCACGGCGAACAGGGTGAGCGCCGCCGCGTCGTTGACGAGGCTTTCACCGGTGAGGATGGAGATCGTGCGCCGTGGCAGGCCGATCTCGCGCCCATGGCTGACGGTGGTGACCGAGTCCGGCGGTGAGACCACTGCGGCGAGCACGAGCGCGCCGGCCAGTCAGAGGTCGGGGGAGAGTCACGAGGTGAGCAGGCCCACCACCGCGGTGGTGAAGACCACCAGGCCCACGCCGAGGCCGAGGATGCTGCGCAGGTTCTTGACGAAGGCGAAGAACGAGAAGTTGAGGGTGGCGGAGTAGAGCAGCGGCGGACCACGACTCCGAGGATCAGCTCGGGCTCGAGTTGCAGTTGCGGCAGGCCGGGGATGAACGAGATGGCCGCCGCCAGGGTGACGGTCACGATGCCGGCCTGCAGCCCGCGGAGGTGGGCGAAGGCGGCGATGACCAGCGCGCCGGTCATCACGAGGAGGAGTTGAACATCCATAACGCCTGTCTTCCCTTGCTGCTAGGTGTTGGCGCCGCGGGCGTCGATGGGCCAGCGCCCCACGACGACACCGTCGCGCACCACCACGTATTCGTTGGCGAGGTTCACGGCGGTGCAGACGTGGTTCGGCACGACTCGAACCTGACTGCCGGCGGGCAGGTCGACCCCGGTGATGGTTGCGTGGTGCTCCGACAGTGCGGTGACCCGCGCTTCGGGGTGGTCGAGCAGGCGTCCGAAACCCGTTGAGTACGATCCTCGATCGGCGCCGAGGACCTTGCTGCCCGCATCCGCGATGAGGCGGCCGCCGTGCCGGGACACCACGGTGGTGTGCACGGCGAGGGCGATATCGTCGGGCGACGACATGCCGAGCTCCCACTGTTGCGCGTCCCGGAACACGTAGACGCCGGGGCGAAGCTCGGTGAGCACCGTGGCGTCGGCGAACTCGGCGGAGGGGGTGGAGCCCCCGCTGACGATGCGTGCCGTCACGCCGAAGCCGGCCAGGGAGAGCAGCGCGGCGGAGAGTTCGCGCGCCTCATCGGCCGCTGCCGCGCGGCGGCGGCGACCGGCCCCGCCTGGGTTGCGGCCACGCCGCTGCGCTGGTGGCCGGAGTCCACCTCGACGAGCACCGCCAGCCGGTCGAGCAGACCGGCGGCGGCGTGCGCGGCCCGTTCAGCACCGGCGATGGAGTCGACGCCGATGAGCAGCGGACCCGCCCCGACCGGGATGGCTTCGAGCAAGCGTCGCAGCCGGGCGGTCTTGTCGGCGTCGAGCCAGAGCGGGTAGGCGATGAAAATGTCGGTGAAGCCGGCCGCCGCGAAGGTTTCGGCCTCGGAGATCGTGGCGACCGTGATGCCGCTGGCGCCGGCGGCGGCCTGCCGGCGCGCGATCTCGACCGACTTGTGCGTTTTCACGTGCGATCGCAGCGCCAGCCCGGCCGCGGCGGCGAAGGCGGCCATCCTGGCGATGTTGCGCTCGAGCCGCGCCGCGTCGATGACGAGCGAGATCGGCACGGTCACCGGTGATGCCATTCTCAAGGCGTCCCACGGCAACATCCAGATCGGCGAGTCCGGCGGCGACCTCGACGCGAAGCTGTCTTACGGCGACCTCGAAATCGCACGGGCGTTCGCCGCCGTCTCGGCGAAGACCGCGTACGGCAGCATTCAGTTGGGCGAGGTCTCGAGCGGGTCGGTGCAGGTCGAGAGCGGCTTCGGCCAGATTGCGATCGGCGTGCGACCCGGTGTTCCCGCCTGGCTCGACCTGGCGTCCAAGAACGGGCGCCTGCGCAACGAGCTCGCCGGCGATACCGCGCCCGACCCGACCGAGCAGACCGTCGCTGTGCGTGCGCGCACCCAGTTCGGTGACATCAACATCCGTCGCGCGCAATGACGTGTGACTCAAGTGAAAGGAACCGATTCCTATGACCACCACATCGATTGCCGTCCGCGGGCTGCGGAAGTCCTACGGCGACAAGATCGTGCTCGACGACGTTGACCTCACCGTGCGCGCCGGCACCGTCACCGCGCTGCTCGGCCCGAACGGCGCCGGCAAGACCACGACCGTGCACATCCTGTCCACCCTCGTGCGGCCGGACGCCGGCACCATGACCGTCGCCGGCTGTGACGTCGGGCGCGATCCCGACGGCGTGCGCGCCGCGATCGGCCTCACCGGCCAGTTCTCGGCCGTCGACGGCCTCCTCACCGGCGAAGAGAACCTGATGCTGATGGCGCGGCTGCGCCACCTCGGTGAGAAACGGTCGAAGACCCGGGTGGCCGAGCTGCTCGAGCAGTTCGACCTCGTCGGGGCCGCCCGGAAGCCCCTGGCCACCTACTCCGGTGGGATGCGGCGGCGCCTGGATCTTGCGATGACCCTCGTCGCCACCCCGAGCGTGATCTTCCTCGACGAGCCCACCACCGGGCTGGATCCGCGCAGCCGGCGCGCCTCGTGGGGCATCGTGCGCGACCTCGTCGCGGAGGGCACCACCGTGCTGCTCACCACGCAGCACCTGGAGGAGGCGGACGAGCTCGCGGACCACATCGCGGTGCTCGACCAAGGCCGCATCGTCGCCGACGGCACCCCGGACGGGCTCAAGAGGCTCGTGCCCGGCGGGCACATCCGGCTCCGGTTCGCTCACGCCGCTGCCCTCGACTCCGCCGCCCGGGTCCTGGACGGGGCCACCCGCGACGACGCCGGGCTCGCACTGACCGTGCCCAGCGACGGCGGGGTGCACGCCCTGCGCAGCGTTCTGGACCGCCTCGATACGGCCCAGCTCGACGTCGACGACCTCAGCATCCACACCCCCGACCTCGATGACGTGTTCTTCGCCCTCACCGGCACGCAGGAGGGCCCCGGACCCACCGATACGAAAGGACCCGAATCATGACCACCATCACCGCCCAGCGCCCCACGACGCAGGGTGCAAGACGCCAAACGCACGTGATCGCCGACGCCAACACGATGCTGCGCCGCAACCTGCTGCACATGGTGAGCTACCCCGGCCTGTCCGTGTTCACCATCGCGGGCACCGGCGGCGGCACCGCCACGACGGTGTCGATGGACATGACCGAGGGGATCACCGCGCGGTTCCGCACGATGGCGATCTCCCGTGCCGCGGTGCTGGCGGGGCACGTGCTCGGCAACACCATCCAGGCCATTCTCGCCGTCGCGCTCGTGCTCGGCGTCGGCGTTCTGATCGGCTTCCGCCCCACCGCGAGCCCGCTCCAATGGCTGGCCGCTGCCGGCCTGATCGCACTCATCGCGTTCGCGATCACCTGGCTCGCCGTGGGCATGGGGATGCAGGCGAAGTCGGTGGAAACCGCCAGCAATCTGCTGCTGCTGCTGCTGGTGCTGCTGCCGTTCCTCGGCAGCGGCTTCGTGCCCACGGAGTCGATGCCGGCAGGCCTGCAATGGTTCGCGGACTACCAGCCGTTCACCCCGGTCGTCGAGACCCTCCGCGGACTGCTGCTCGGCACTCCGCTCGGCTGGAACGCGGTGCTCGCCGTCGGCTGGTGCGTCGTCATCACGGTCATCGGATACGTCTGGTCGATGGCGCTCTACGAGCGGAAGTCGGTGCAGTAGACAGCGAGTTGCACTGCAGGGCGGTCGCGAGCGCATCGCGGCTGCCCGCCGGACGTTCCGCCCGAAGGGGCCCAATTGTCGACCTGCTGATTGACCTGGTCGCCGCCGATGCCCTCGGGCCGTGAGTCGCCTAACGGCGAGACCCCCGGTCCCGCCGCTCAGATGAGGGCGTCGGTGAGGTGGTTGGCCGTGCCGAACCGGTGCGCTGTGATGGAGACGGCCTGCTCCCGAAGGAAGGGCAGCAGGTCGATGCGACCGGACTCGGTGGCCGGGTTGGCGTAGACCGCCAGGTCCGGTCGGGCCCCGCTGGCCGCCGCGACGGAGGCCGCGCCGGCGCCGAGCAGACGCACCCGGCCGGCACCGTAGCCGGCCACCCGTCGGTTCCAGGCCGCCTCGTCGTCCACCACGACCTCGCCGGCGATCGCGCCGATGGCGGCTGCCAGCTGAGCGGGCAGGGCGGTGCCGCTCGAGACGGTGATGCGCGTGCCGGTGAGCGCGGCCGCGGCGACGGTGCGGGCGAGCGCACCGAGGGCACCGCCCGGGGCGAGGCGCACCAGGACCGGCTTGTCGAACGGGAGATAGCGGAAGACATTCCGCTCGGCGGTCAGCTGCGAGACGTCGTCGGCCACACCGAAGCGGGTGGCCCAGGCCGCCGCGTCGCTGCGGGTCGCGCGATCAAGGCTGTCGGCCTCCGCGGCAGGCAACTCGGCGCGGGCGGCCGCCACAAGACCAGCCACTCGGGCGTCGGTCACGGCCACCCCGGTCCCGGCCGGAGCCGGGGTCCAGGAGCCGAGGCCGGTCAGGTAGTCCGGGCCGCCGGCCTTGGCGCCGGGGCCGACGGCGGACTCCTTCCAGCCGCCGAAGGGCTGGCGGCGCACGATGGCGCCGGTGATGCCGCGGTTCACGTAGAGGTTGCCCGCCTGGATGCTGCCCAGCCACTGGCCGATCTCGCGCGGGTCGAGGGCGTGCAGCCCGGAGGTGAGCCCGTAGTCGACGTCGTTGACGAGGGCGATGGCCTCCGTGAGGGTGGCGGCGGTCATGATGCCCAGGATCGGGCCGAAATACTCGATCCGGTGGCACTCGGAGCCGCGCGAGACGCCGTCGCGAACGCCCGGGGTCCAGGACCGGCCGGTATCGTCGAGCTGGCGGGGCTGGAGCAGCCAGCGTTCCCCGGCGCCCAGCGTGCTGAGGCCGGCGAGCAGCTTGCCGGCGGCCGGTTCGATGATCGGTCCCATCTGGGTCGCGGAGTCTTCCGGATAGCCGACGGTGAGGGAGGACACCGCGTCCAGCAGCTGGGTGCGGAACCGGGCCGATTCGGCGACCGAGCCCACCAAGACCACCAGGGATGCCGCGGAGCACTTCTGACCGGCGTGCCCGAACGCGGAGGAGACCACATCCTTGACGGCGAGGTCGAGGTCCGCCGATGGGGTCACGATGATGGCGTTCTTGCCGCTGGTCTCGGCGAGCAGGGGCAGATCGGCGCGGAAGGACCGGAACAGCTCCGCGGTCTCGTAGGCCCCGGTGAGGATCACCCGGTCCACCTGCGGGTGTGCGACCAGCTGCGCGCCGAGGTTCCGTTCGCTCACCTGGATCAACCGCAGCAGGTCAGAGGGCACGCCGGCCGCCCACATCGCCTCGGCGACGATCGCACCGCACCGGGCGGTGAGGGCGGCCGGCTTCAGGATCGCGGCGGACCCCGCGGCGAGGGCGGCGATCGCCCCGCCGGCGGGAATGGCGACGGGGAAGTTCCACGGTGGGGTGATCAGGGTGACGGCGGCCGGCGTGAACCGGGCGCCGTCCACACTGTCGAGTTCGGCGGCGAGTTCGGCGTAGTAGTGCGCGAAGTCGACGGCCTCGGAGACCTCCGGGTCGCCCTGGTCGATGGCCTTGCCGGCTTCGGCGGCCATCACCTCGAGGAACTCGGCGCGGCGCAGTTCGATTTCGTCGCCCACGCGGTGCAGCACCCGTGCGCGCTCGGCGCCCGGCAGCAGGCCCCACGCGGCGCCGGCCGCGGCCGCGGCGGCCACGACACGGTCCAACTCGGCCGGGTCGCCGACCTGCGCGGCGGCAACGCTGGCGAGGCCGAGCCCAGAGCTCGGCACCCGGTCCAGGATGGCTCGGGCCCAGTCCCGGTTCGCGGCGACGGACGGGTCGGTGTCCGGGGTGTTCTGGAACGCGCCCGCGACCGGCCGGGGACGGCGGCGTACCGGTCGGCGACCTTGTGCGTTGGCGGCACGAGGCCGTCCAGGCCGGCGACGGAGGCGAGGAACCGCTCCTGCTCGCGGGCGAAGAGGTCTTCGTTCTGGTCGAGCTCGAACACCGCCGACATGAAGTTGTCGCTGGAGGCGCCCTCTTCCAGACGCCGGATCAGGTACGCGATGGCCACGTCGAACTCGGTGGGGGACACCACCGGTGTGTAGAGCAGCAGCGAACCGACCTCGCGGCGCACCGCCTCGGCCTGGCCCTGGGCCGTGCCCAGCAGCATCTCGTATTCGATGCCGGCGCGCACGCCGCGGCGGCCGGCGAGCAGCCAGGAGTAGGCGACATCGAAGAGGTTGTGGCCGGCGACGCCCACTCGCACATTGCGGATGCGCTCGGGCTGCAGCGCGTAGTCGATGACCCGCTTGTAGTTGGTGTCGGTGTCCACCTTGGAGGTGCAGGTGGCCAGCGGCCAGCCGTGCACCGAGGCTTCCACCTGCTCCATGGGCAGGTTCGCACCCTTGACCAGGCGCACCTTGATGGCGGCACCACCGCGGGCGCGCCGGGCTGCACTCCATTCCTGCAGCCGGATCATGGCCGCCAGGGCGTCCGGCAGGTAGGCCTGCAGCACGATGCCGGCCTCGAGGTGCAGGAATTCGGGCCGGTCGAGGATGCGGGTGAAGACCGCGATGGTGAGGTCGAGGTCCGTGAATTCCTCCATGTCGAGGTTGACGAACTTGGCGGTCGGGGCGGCGGCGGCGCGGGTGAAGAGCGGGGCCAGCTCCGCCACGACGTCGTCGACGGCCTGGTCGAAGGCCCAGGGGTTGTGCGGGGCGACGGTGGACGAGACCTTGATCGACACGTAGTCGACGTCGCCGCGGGCGAGCAGCTTGTGCGTGCCCTCGAGCCGGCGGCCGGCCTCGCCCCGGCCGAGCACGGCTTCGCCGAGCAGGTTGAACCACCACCCCGGGCAGGATGGGGGCCATGGTGCCGCCGAGCCTGACGGCGCCGCGCAGCGCGGCAGGCAGGAAGCCCGGCACCTGGGGCGCGATCGCCTTGAGCTTCGCTGCCGCCACCTTCACGTCCTCCGGCCGCACGACACCATCGACGAAGCCGACGGTGAAGTCGAGTCCCTTCGGGTCCTTGAGCACCCCGGCCAACTGCGCGCCGGAGGCATCCACCGGATACGACGAGGCCTCGCGCAGCCACCGGCGCACCAGCGCGATGGCTTCGGCGCTCAGGGTGGCGTCGACGGAATCGGCGGACGGGGAGGTCGGGGTGCTCGCGCCCGGGGCGGCTGAGAGGAGGGTCATGGCGACCTTTCGCGGGGGAGGAAGGAGGCCGAGGAGAAGCCTGCGGGCCTATCCCCTAGTATTCGGAGAAAGAAGCGTCAAGAAAAGCGATCGTTTCTTACCGTTATCCATAAGCTGTGCTGATTGAAGGGTGGACCCGTGTTAGATGTGCACCGCCTGATGCTGCTGCGTGAGCTCTCGATCCGCGGCACCATGGCCGCCGTCGCCGAGGCGCTGGTCTACAGCCCGTCGGCGGTATCGCAGCAGCTGACTCTGCTGGAGAAGGAGACCGGCACTGTTCTGCTGCGAAAATCCGGTCGCCGGGTGCAACTGACCCCGCAGGCGGAGATCCTCGTGGCCGCCGCCGAAGAGCTCTCGAACATCCTCGAGCGTGCGGAAGCGGAACTGCAGGCCGCGCACACCAGCGTCCGCGGGAAGGTACGAGTGGCCGTGTTCCAGTCGGCCGCGCTGGCGCTGATGCCGTCGGCGCTGGGGACCATGTCCGCGGAATACCCGGACGTGCGGGTCGAGATGGTGCAGAAGGAACCGGAAGAGGCGCTGCACGAGACCTGGGCCAGGGACTTCGACATGGTCATCGCCGAGCAGTACCCGGCGCACTCCGCGGCGTGGCTACCGGGCCTCGAGCGGCGCGACCTGACCACCGACGCCATCCGCCTCGCGGTGCCGGCAGGGACGGCGGGCACCGCGCTCACCGACATGCGCGGACGGGCGTGGGTGATGGAACCACGCGGAAGCGCCTCCCGGCACTTCGCCGAGCAGGCCTGCCGCTCGGCCGGATTCGAACCCGACGTGCGGTACGAGGCGGCCGACCTGCAATCACAGATCCGGCTGATCGAATCGGGCAACGCCGTCGGGCTGATGCCCGACCTGGTCTGGACCGGCCGCGACACCTCGTGCCGGCTCATCGACCTGCCCGGGCAGCCGCGGCGCACCATCTTCACCGCGCAACGCGACGCCGGCCTGGGCTCGCCCGCCGCGAACGCGTTGCTGCGGGCGCTTGCGCGGGCCGCGCGGGAGCAACGTTCGCCCGCCTGACCGACGTCACCGGCCGACGGGTGAGCGAGCGGCGAGCGGGGCCGAGCCGACCTTGGCCGACGCGCCGGACACGGGCGAACCGCTGAGGATCTGGGCGGTGATGGAGCGCAGCAGCTCCTCGCCGGCCAGGATTCCGCGCGCGCTGGTGACGACGAGGTTGTGGCTCTGGAAGGCGGCCTCGTGCAGTTCGCCGTGCGCCGGCCGGTAGGCGAAGTGCGCCTCCTCGAGCATCCGCTGGTCGAGAAGCGAGTCGCCGGCGGCCAGCACGGTGGGTGCGCCGAGCCGGCGGCGCACCTCGGCGACGGCCGCGCTCTTGTTTACGGCTGCCGGCACGCAGTAGAGCTTGCGGCCCTGCACCGAGACGGTCCAGCCGAGCGCCAGGCACTGGGCGTGCAGGCCGTCGATCCAGGTCGCGGGCATCGCGTCGCGGTCGATGATCGCGTAGGTGAAGAGGTCTTCGGCGGTGTGCACCCGCAGGATCCAGTCGGTGGCGGCCGGATCGTCCAGCAGGGCCCGCACCTCGGCCAGCGGGGCGGCGTCGGTGTTCAGCCGGGACTGCAAGGCACGGGACCAGTCGGCATCCGGTTCACCGTCGGTGAGGATCGTGCCGCCGTTGGTGGTGATGGCGTAACGCGGCACAGGTCCGGGCAGCTGCACGCGACTGTACTGGGCGACGGTGCGGGTGGTGACGGGCACGAAGGTGGCCGTGCCGGCGAGGTCGACCAGGAGCCGCTCGGCGGTCCGGGTCATGTACGAGAGCGGCACCCCCTGGTAGACCTCGGAGACCACGATCGAGGGAGCATCGGCGTCGTCGGTCTCGAGCCAGAACGCCCGCGACGAGTAGATCAGGGTGCGGTCCAGGTCGCAGGCGACGAGATGGGAGGCGTTCACAAGGCACCTTCGGTCGGGGTCGGGGCCGGGGCGGGAGCCGGGCTGCTGCCACCGGGGCGGATGAGTCCGACGCAGCTATACGGCAGGTCGGGGACGGCCTCGATCGCGACGCCGCGTTGCTCGGCTAACAGCAGCACGTGGGCGATGTCGGCCACGGCATCCGCCCGCACCAGCACCTTCCAGGGGATGCGCCGCAGCAGCACCCGGGTGGTCTCACCGACGCCGGGCTTCACCAGGTTCACGTTGTTGATGCCCTGCTCGGCGCTGATGCGTTCCACGGCCTGCCAGCCGATCCAGGACGGCGTGCGGTCCTCGGCGTTCGCCACGGCGACGCCGGCGGACACGTCGTCATGGATGTCGGGGAAGTATCCGCAGACGGTGTCGAGGAACGCCCCGGAGACGTCGTTCGGGGCGAGGTCGGCGTAGAACTTCGCGCCGTGGAAGTCGTCCGGCCCGATCAGCTCGGTGTTGAAAACGGTGCGCGACACGAGCCCGGAGACGGTGGAGTTCAGGCAGGCGGAGGGGATCAGATAGTCCTCGCGGGTGCCGTGGATGGTGACACAGTGGCCGGGGTCGGCGAGCACCGCGAGGTCGTTCGGGAAGAAGATGCCGTCGGTCTCGCCGAACAGGGCGATGGCCGCGGAGAGTTCGCGGGCGATGGCCCCTTTGCCGGTCCAGCCGTCGACGAAGATGATCTGCGCCGGGTCGTGGTGGGCGGCGAGGTAGCGCAGGGCGGTCTGGTCGAGCCCGACACCGCGCACGATGCTCATCGTGTAGTGCGGCACGTCGATGCCGCGCTCCTGCAGTGCCCAGCGTCGCATCAGGATGCCGATCGGCGTGCCGGCTCTGGCCAGGGAGACGAACACCGGGCGGTTGTCGCGCGCGGCGAGGGCAAGGTCGGTGACGACCCCCACGGCCTCGGCGAGCCGGCGACCGGAGCGGTCCAGGGCCTCCCGGTACAGCGCCTCGTACTCCGGCGACGGCAGGTATTCGATGGGCAGCGACTCGGCGTAGTTCGCTTCGCCGGTCTGGATCAGGTATTCCCGTTCTTCTGCGGGCGCCTCGAGTGCGACGCCCTCAAGGTCCTTGAGCAACCAGCGCACGTCGTCCGCGGCGTAGGAACCGAAGGCGGGGCCGCTGAGCGGAGTGGGCAGCACGGCCGCCGGGGGAAGGATCGTCATGGGGTGGGGGTCCCTTCGGTCAGGGTCGACGCTGTCAACAGCACGACCACGACGTTGTCGCTCACCTGGCGGATGGCGTCGATCACGCCGTCGGCGCCGTCGAGCGTGGCAGGATCGGTGCCCGGTTCCGGCAGGAACACCACGGCGCCGAAACGTTGGTGGGCGGTGGTGAGGTTGTAGGCGAAGCGCACGCCGACCCCGTCCGAGGTCGTGTCGTGGCTCTGGAACCGGATGGCGCTATGGATGGGGTAGTCGGGTCGGTCCAGAGTGGCGATCGGCGACCGGGTGCTGGTGGAGAACCTGACGGTCCGCGACGCGGCTGCACTGGCGAGCTCGTCGGCGATGAACATCGGCAGGGCGATGAATTCTTCTGAGCCGAGTACCAGGACGCCACGGTCGGGTGTGCTGGTTGGCCGGGTCGAATCGACGGCCGGCAGCGTCGTGGCCACCCGCCGGGCGATCGTGGCGGCCAGCGCGGTGGAGACAGGTTCGGTGGTGCCGAAACGAGCGCTCCGCACCGGGGGCAGATCGGTGCAATCGAGCAGGTGCACGGCGCCGCCCAGAGGCTCGGTGCCGTCGGCTGCCGGCTCGGCGGCGGACATCGAATCGATCAGCCGGCCGGCGCGCGTGAGAACGTCGGGGGGCAGCGCGATGGAGCCGGCGGCCAGGCAAACCACGTCAATCCGCGTGTCGAGACGTCCGGCCAGGTCGTCGAACCGGGCCAGGTCGGCCGCGGACCGGAGGTCGATGAGCGAGGCGATCACCCAGTGCCGTTGCGGGCGGAGGGCGTGCAAGGCCGTGACGGTGTTGATCACGGTGGTGCCGGTGCTGAGTTCGTCGTCCACCAGGATCGCGGTGCCGCCGGCGCACAGCCACTCCGGGTCGGTCGGCAGCAGTGCGTGGTCGGTGGCGTGTGAATGCTCTTCGGCGAACCCGGCGAACGACGTCGCTCCGGCGGGCGCGTGCCGGGTGGAGTGCAGGTAGTAGGCGTGGAGGGCGTCGGCGACGAGCTGGCCGAGCCCGGTCGCGGTTTCGGCATAGCCGAGGGCCACCACGTCCGGGTGTGCCGTGGTGGCGGCGCGGATCTCGCGGCGGAGGTCCGTGAGGTCGAGGCGGGCCCGGTCGGTGGCCGCGGGGGTGCGTGGCCCGGCCCCCTCGGCGAGGAGGGTGACCAGGGCGCCGAGACGGCCACCGAACTCGCGCGCCCGCTGCGCGGTGCCGGCGCCAGTGCCGCCGTCGGCGCCGAGGGCGTCGGAGACGAGCAATCCGAGCAGCTCTCCAGCCGCCAGGGCGATTCCGGGCACCGTGGGCACGTGCTTGGCGAGCACGGTGGACACCAGCAGGTGGGCGCGCTTGGGGTTGTGGCGGAGCGCGATGCCCACCAGGGCGTCTACGTCGAGGATGCTGCGCGCGTCATCCGTGCGCACGTGGATGTCGAGGGCGTCGCGGACCGAACCCGTCGGCCAGAACGGGGTGGTCAGGGTCACCGCATGCTCGCTTCGAGGAGGTCCACGAAGGTGGTGGACTCGGATGCGACACCGAAGGCCTGGGCGCGCAGCATGGTGCGGTGGGCCCAGGTGGAGTGCGGCTTGGCTTCGTTCATCTTGTTGCCGTACGGGGAGGCGCTGGCCCCGCCGGTCACGTCGCTGAGTATCACCGAGGCGTCGAGGAACTCCTCGTGGCTGACGACGGACATGGCGTGCACGACGGGCACGTGGGTGGGGTGGATCACGGTCTTGCCGAGCAACCCGTTGGCCTGGTCGAGGGAGATCTCCCGGATCAGGCCGTCCAGGCCGCCGAGCAGCAGCCGATGCCGGAGCTCCCGCTCGTTGGCCTCCACGAATGGGGTCATCCGCAGTTGCGGGCGCAGGATGCGCTCGGTCTCGTAGTGCTCCCAGACCGTGCCGGTGATCACGAAGTTGTCGTCGGATCGGCCCAGAACGTTCACGATGTCGGAGATCACCGACGCGACCACCTGCACGTCGTACACCGTGAGGTCACGGGAGCGGCGCAGGCCGAATGCGCTGGAGAGGTCGGTGGCGCCGATCCGGGCGGCCAGCACGTCGTCGCGGTTCTCGTGCAAGATCTCGCGGATGGACGAGAGCGCCGAGTTGCGGGTTTCGCTGTGGATCATATTCGGTGACTCGAGGATCGGCATCAAGCGCAGGCGTTTGCCGCCGGCTAACCCGTCGGCACCGCTCAGCCGCTGGATCTGGCGCAGGACGACGAAGAACGCCTCGGCGTAGCCGTTCGCGTTCTCGAACTTGGGAACCACAAAACCGCTCAACAGATCGAGGCCGGCCCCGCAGGACTCGGCCACCCGCAGCATCTGCTCGGGTGTGCGCACCCGTACGAAGAGCAGCGGCAGGGCGGTGTCCGGTTCGTCGAGCGACAGGCGATGCAGGGTGACGATCGCCTCGGCGACGTTGATTTCGGCACCGTCCACCGCGCTGTCGGCGATCGAGTCCTCGAGGCACAGCACCATGCTGACGCACCCGCGGGCGGCCTGCTTGACTACGGCCTCGGCAATGCGCGGCCGATCGCCCGGGCAATACAGCGTGGCGCCGAGGGCCGCCGCGAGCAGCGGCGCGGCGGAGTCCACAGTCACCTCCTGTGGCCGCCGGTGGAAAAGCTGATCGGCTTGGAAATCGTCGAGGAAGGCGAAGTGACGCATGGGTGGTTATCGACTCCGGGACTCTCGAGGGGCGACGTATGGCGTAAGGGTGAAGCCGAACTGGGTCAGAATCGCGGCGTCCGGAGCGTTTTTGTCCACCGGTTCGGCCCGCAATTCGAGCACGTTACCGATCCTCGATAAACAGAGGATGAACATCCGGCTGCCGTCACCCGGCGCGACGGTGACCGCTGACCCCGTGAACAGCTGCACGCCGAGCGGGGTCGGTCCCCTGCCGACGAACAACGCGCGGCGCAGGTGCCGCACGTGCCGCAACGAGACGAGCGCATCCGCCGCGTCGAAACCCACCAGCGGCCGGTTGCCGGAGGTGCGCACGGGGGTGCCGGCAGTGTCACCGGCTGCCGTGGCCGAACCGGTCACCCGCGAGTCGTCCTCCCACACGGCCAGGTCGGCGCCGCTGACGATGAGGTTGCCCACGGCTGACTGGCGCGAGTTGAGCCGCAGGACCGGGTCGGTGTCGCCGAGCTGGCTGACCTCGTCGATGGTGGGGGCGGGGAACGGGAGCAGGTTCGGGGGCACCGGCGTGGGCGCGACGCCCGGAGCGGGACGGGCGGATGCCGTGGGGCCGCCCGGCGCGCGACCCGGCGACAACCCGGCGGATGCCGCGGGGCCGGCCGGCGGGCGACCCAGCGACAACCCCGCTGATGGCGAAGCACCGGTCGGCACCGCACCGACCGACAAGCCGGCGAGCGGTGCCCGGCGGGGCTCAGGTTCGTGAGCCGTGGCGGCCGGGTCCGGCGTGGCCGCGGGCCGGGGCTTTACGCGCCGGCGCAGATACCCGACGTCGCTGCGGACGCCGGAACGGTTCAGTACCACGGGTCAGAGGTCGATTCCGAAGTCGGCCGCGACACCGCGCAGCCCGGTCGAGTAGCCCTGACCGAGGGCGCGGAACTTCCAATCGTCGCGGTGGCGGTAGAGCTCACCGAACATGAGTACGTCCACGTCGCGGGCCTCGCCGTCCGGCAGGTTGAAGCGCACCAGTTCGCGGTTGTCCCGGGTGGCGACCCGCACATACGCGGAGCGCACGGCCGAGAAGTTGCCGGCGCCGCGGACGTCGGGGTCCACATAGACCACGAACACGATTTTCGAGACCTGGGCGGGAACCCGGGACAGGTCGACGTCGATCTGCTCGGTGTCGCCGTCGCCTGCGAACGCGACGGAGCCGTCCTGACTGACGATCTGGTTGAAGAAGACCAGGTGGTCGTTGGAGAGTGACATGCCGTGGGCGTCGCACATGATCGCTAGGGGCACCAGCTCAGCCTGCGGTCCGCGGCTGGAGATGCTCTCCCAGCCGAAGCCGACCAGAAGCTCGGTGAGGCCGGGGTTCTCCGCGGTGAGGGCGGCGTTGGCCCCCGCGATCATCGAGCTCACGCCGGGCCGTCCAGGGTGAGGCTGGGCGCGGCGAACTTGTCGGCGAGAAAACGGCCGTGCGTGGACAGTTCAGCGATGGCGCCGATGCGGATCTGGTTGAGCAAGTCGCTGATCGTCTCTTCGAGGATGCCGAGTTGGGTGGAGAACTGCAGGGTGGCGGCGGAGTCGTCGGTGCGCTCGCGCTCGGGTAGAGCCAGGTAGGCGCGCAGGGGCGTGGGCAGGTAGTCGCGGATCATCGCATCCAGCAGCACCCGTTGTTCGGTGGAGGCATTCTGCGCGGCCATCATCTCGATCACCTGGCGCAGATGGTCGTCGATCTGCGCGAGCCGGGAGGCGAGCAGCGTGGGTAGCTCGCCTCCGGCACTGCGCACCGCGGAGCGCATCTGGTTGAGAGCGCCGAGGGTTGCCTCGTCTTCGGTCTCCACCGCCCTGCGCGGCTCGACGTTCACCGGGCTCAAGTCGGCCTGACCCTTGAAGAAAGAATCCACGAACTTGCCGAATGCCATCTGCGTCACCCTCCCCGTTGCCTGCCTGTGTGTCTAGCGCAGTTCGCGCTGGTCTCCCTGCTTGCTGCGCTCCAGGTAGGGTCTGGCCTTCTGCAACCCGGTTTCTAGCGCCGTGACAGTGCCCTCCATGTTCTTGGCCGCGGTGACCCGGAAGGTGTCGATGGCGTCCATGGTCTCGAAGACGTTGTCAAAGGCCTTCTGCAGCGTCTCGACGCTGACGCCGGAACTCGACGCCTGCTCGTGAATGCGCACGGTCTGATCCTTGAGCATCTCACTGGTCTTGAGAATCATGTTGTTGGTTGTGGTGTTGATCGCGTCGATCTGGTCGAGCACCATCTTCTGGTTGGCCAGGGCCTGCGCCACGATGACGGCCGTGCGCAACGCCGCGATGGTGGTGGTGCGAGCCCGGTCGACCCCCTTGATCAGCTCGAGGTTGTTCTTGCGGATCAGGTCCATCGCCAGGTAGCCCTGCACGGACACGGCGAGCTGGGTGAGGATGTCCTGGTGGCGCTGGCGGATCGGGAAGAGCACGTCGGCTTCGAGCTTCTGCGCCTCGTCGATGCGGCCGGCCGCGCGGGACGCGTCGATCTTCTCGACGGTGGCGTTGTCCAGGGCCTTCGCGAAGACGGCGTACTCGCTCAGGGCCTGCATGGTCTCCCATAGCTGCACCTTCTCGCCGGCGAGGGACGCGTTGTCCTTGAGGAGTTCGTCCTGACCGCTCATCAGCGACTTGATGATGGCGTCGAGCTGGGTCTGTGCGGACTCGTACTTCTGGAAGTACTTCGCCAGCTTGTTCCCGCCGGGGATGAAGCCCAGGATCTTGCGGCCCACGCCGAGGTCGGCCTGGTTCGGAGTGAGGTCCTCGACCGTTGTCCGCAGGTCGCCGAGGGTGTTCGCCACGGTGACCTGGGCACTGTTGCCACTGCGCTTGGCGCCGGCGACCGAGGAGCTGGAGCGCTCCAGCATCCGGCTGGAGTACCCACTGGACTGCACCATCTCGGTGCTGGCGAGGGCCGAAATTCCCTCGATCTTGGTGGTGAACTCCGGCGTCCTCGGGTCGAGGGCCGACACATCCGCCACGAAGTCCCGAGCCTGACGCGCAATCTCCTGTTGACGCTCGGCGGGAACCGGGACCATGCCGGGAGCGTCGTCGGCCACCACGATGTCCGGAGCATCCGGCGCTTTGAGGACCAGGGCGGTTTCGGTGGCGTCCGGGGGAGAAAGGGGCGAGCTCATGCGTCTTCCTGTCTGCTTTTGAAGTGGCGGGGAGTGGCGGGGACGTTAGTCGAGCGAGATCCCGAAGTCGGTGGCGATGCCCGCAAGTCCGGAGGTGTAGCCCTGGCCGACGGCCTTGAACTTCCAGTCGGAGCCGTTGCGGTAGACCTCCGCGAAAAGCATCGCGGTCTCGGGGGCGGCGTCCTCGCTCAGGTCGAAGCGCACGATCTCGTTGTTGTCCTGGTCGACGACGCGGCAGTACGCCCCGCGCACCTGGCCGAAGTTCTGGCGGCGTGCATCCGCCTTGTCGATCGAAACCACGATCACGACGCGGGACACGTCGCTGGCCACCAGGTTGAGGTCGATGGTGATCTGCTCGTCATCGCCCTCGCCGGCGCCGGAACGGTTGTCACCGAGGTGCACGACCGACTTGTCGGCAGCGGCCGGCTGGTTGTAGAAGATGAAGTCGGCGGAGGAGCGCACCTTGCCGTTGTCGCCGATGAGCAGCGCGGAGGCATCCAGGTCGAACGCCTCACCGCTAGTCGTGCGGGGGTCCCAGCCGAGGCCGACGGTGGCGACCGTGAGTCCGGGGCTGACCTTGGTCAGCGAGAGGTTGTTGCCTTTTGCGAGTGTCAGACCTGCCATGGGAATTCTCTCCTTGTGTGTGACTGCGGGGTGGATGAGCTGGTGGTGCGGGTCAGATTACCTTCGCTGCTGCGGTGAGCAAGTCCATCGCCGAGCGTCCGGTGGCCCGCTCGCCGACGGCCTTGAAGGTCCAGCCGGCGCCGTCGCGAGAGACCTTCGACATGATCATCGCGGTGTGCGGACCGCTATCGGTCAGCTGGTATCGGGCGACCTCAGGGGTGCCGGCGGAGGAGTCGTCCACGAGGCGGCTGAACGCGTTCTCTACCAGGTCGAAGGTCTGCTGGCTGTAGCTGCTGATGACGAAGACGATGTGCGAGACCGCGGGGGAAACCTTGGTGAGGTCGACGAGGATGGTTTCGTCGTCGCCATCGCCGGCTCCGGTGAGGTTGTCGCCGGTGTGCCGGGTGGATCCGTCCTTGCTGCTCAGCTGCTGGAACCAGACGGTGTCGAGGACCTTCCCTGCGGCGTCGAAGAAGATCGCCGAGGCGTCCAGGTCGACCTCAGCGGCCTTGCCGCGACTGAACAGGCCGCGCTTGACCGGGGCGGCGCTGTCCCAGCCGAGGCCCATCCGGACTTTCGAGAGGCTGCCGCCATCCGCCTTGGTCAGTGAGAGAGACTGGCCCTTTGACAAGCTCAAACCCATTGTGTACTCCTTCGTGTGACGTTTTCGGTAGCTGCTGATGCAGTTGGTTCGTGGGGCGGGGCCTGGTGCGTGCGGACGAGGTTCGCCGCCTGGCACGGCCAGCGCCAGTGCGCGCCCAGTCTAGAGGCCTCGCCGGTGACAAAGCCGAGAGAAGCGGGCGGGGACCGGGCGAAATTCCGCCCGATCCGCCGCCCGCTTCTCGAACCGCTACTTGGTGACGCTGTTGTGCGCTGCGTGGGCCTCGGCGAGCAGGGCCTGCAGTTCCTCATCCTCGGCGGCACGGGCGTGGTGCTTGGGCGTGAGTAGGCCCAGGGCACGCTCGTGGGCGACGACGAGGGCATAGGTCTCGTCCCGGGTTTCACCCTTGCCACTGAATTCGCCGGCGAGGTACTTCTTGGCGGAGCCGCGGCTGAGGGCGATTGCGCTGTGGGCGCGGCCGGCCGGGCTGACCAGCGACGCGACAACGGTGACCGCGAGGACGCCGATGATCACGGCGAGGGACAGGCCGGTGCTGATCTCGAAGACCGGCACGTGCTCGCCACCGTTGATGAACGGCAGGGCGTTCTCGTGCAGCGCGTGCAGCACCAGCTTGATGCCGATGAAGCCCAGGATCGCGGCGAGGCCGTAGCTGAGATAGATCAGGCGGTCGAGCAGGCCGTCGATGAGGAAGTACAGCTGACGGAGGCCCATCAGCGAGAACGCCGTGGCGGTGAAGACGATGTAGACGTTCTGGGTGAGGCCGAAGATCGCGGGCACGGAGTCCAGCGCGAACAGGAGGTCGGTTCCACCGATGGCCACCATGACCAGGAGCATCGGGGTCATGACCTTCTTGCCGTTCTCCATGGTGAACAGGCGGTCGCCGTCGTAGCGCTCGGTGGTGTGGAAGAGGCGCTTGGCGAGGCGGATGATGAAGTTGTCGGCCTCGTCGCTCTCGGCTTCTGGCTTGAGCAGCTTGATGGCCGTGTAGATGAGGAACGCGCCGAACAGGTAGAACAACCAGGCGAACGAGTTGATCAGGGCCGCGCCGAGGAAGATGAAACCGGTGCGGGCGATCAGTGCGAAGACGATGCCGAAGAGCAGCACCTTCTGCTGGTCGGCGCGGGGCACCTTGAAGCTTGCCATGATGATCAGGAACACGAACAGATTGTCGACGGACAAGGCCTTCTCGGTGATGTACCCGGCGAAGTACTCGGTGCCGAGTGTGCCGCCACCGAAGAGCAGGACGCCCAGTCCGAAGAGGATCGCGATACCGACGTAGATCGCAGACCACTTTGCAGCCTCGGGCAGCGTCGGCTCGTGCGCCTTGCGCACGTGGAAGAAGAAGTCGAAGGTAAGCAGTGCGAGGATGCCGAGGATCGTGAGGAGCCAGACGTATCCGGGTATGTCCATGGGTGGTTGTTCTCCGGGTGTAGTGGTGTGAAGGTTGGGTTGCCCCAGCCATTCGCCGCCTGTCTGAGACAAGTTAGGCGGCTCCACTATGTTAGTTGGGTTCCTCCAACTATTTGTCCACGTTCCAAAGAGTCAGGCAACATTCAGCTATGGTTCAGAGCCGCGAACCCGATGCCCCGGTGGGTGAGGCACTCGAATCGGCGCTGTCGACGATCCTGCGGTGGTCCACCCGCGCCGAAAACCGACGGATGCTGCACGACTCCAGCGGTGCCGCACTGTCGAGCACCGACTCCTGGCTGCTGGAACGGGTGGTGGTGGCCGGTCCGCTGCGGATGTCGAAGCTCGCCGGCTGGATGGCCGTGGACAAGTCGACGATGACCACCGAGATCCGCCGGCTGGAGAAGTCGGGCCTGGTGGTCCGCCGGCCGGATCCCATCGATCGCCGCGCCGTGCTCGTGACGGCAACAGAAGAGGGCCGCACCGCGATTGCGAAGCACCGGGAGCTCGCCCAGGGCGTGTACGACACCCTGGTGGGCAAGTGGACCGAGCCCGACCGCACCGAGTTCGCCCGGCTGCTCGGCCGGTTCGTGGACGAGCTCTCCTGGGTGACCGAGGCCGTGGCCCGGCACAACGAGTCGATCTGACCGCCCCCTGGCCGGCAGCCCTTCCCTCGCACGCAGATAAGGAAATAGTGAGATGACAAGGACGTTTTCGGGGATTGCGTCCTAAAAAACGCACTATCTCCGGTTAGTCGGCCGCGAGGCCCAGCCAGAGGCCGAGGAATGCGCAGCCCACCGACAGCACGAGCATCCCTAGGCCGCTGGCCAGGGCGGTCACGGCGCGCCGGGCTCGGGCCAGCCGCACGGTCTCATAGCTGGCGGTGCTGAAGGTGGTGAAGCCGCCCATCACACCGCCACCGAGCACGAGATGCCAGGCCTCCGGCAGCCAGAGGGCCAGGGTGAGCCCGGTGATCAGGCCGAGCACCAGGGAGCCGAGCCCGTTGATGAGCAACGTGCCGACGGGCAACGCCGTGCGCACCCGGGCTCTGACCAGACCGTCCAGGACCAGGCGCCCAGCCGCGCCGAGGCCGCCGGCCAGGGCGACGACCAGGAAGAGCAGCGGAGTCACGAGTCGACCACCGTGCCGTCGACCCGGCGCCGGCGATGCAGCGCGGCGGCGGCGGCGATGCCCGCCCAGGAAGCGAACGCACCGAGGACGACGGTGCCCAGCGCGTACAGCAGGGCCGCACCGAGACGGTCATCGGCCAGGAGCAGGGTGGTGTCGGTGGCCAGGGCGCTGTACGTGGTGAAACCGCCCAGCACCCCGGTGCCCAGCAGCAGTCGCAGCTGCCGGCGCCGGCCCTCATCGGCGCCGCGGCTCGTCAGAGTTTCCAGCAGCAGGCCGAGCAGGAACGCACCCACCACGTTGATGCCCACGATCACCACCGCTACCCCGGCCACCGGCGGAACCGAGATCGCCAGGAGCTCGCGCAGTGCAGTGCCCACCGTGCCGCCTGCGAAAACAAGGGCGATGGCGCGCCAGCGCAGGTGCACGGGGCGCATCAGGTGCCGCCGTCCAGCGTGAGCGCCAGCGCGGCGGCCTCGGCTCGCGGGGCGTCGAGGTAGCGCCGGTCGCCGTCCTGGTAGACCAGCGGGTGCCCGGTGGGCAGGTTGAGCCGGTGGATTGCCGACTCGTCGAGATTCTCCAGCACCGCGCAGTAGGCGCGCAGCGAGTTGCCGTGCGCCACGACCAGAAGCGTTCGCCCGGCCGCGAGCAGCGGCAGCACCCGGTCGGTATGGAACTCGCCGACCCGGCCCATCACATCGCGCAGGGACTCGGTACGGGTGAGCGCCCGGGCCGGCAAACCGCGGAACAGGGCGGTGTCGGCGACGGCGGCGAACAGCTGGTCGGACATCGCCGGCGGCGCCGTGTCGACCGACCGACGCCAAGCCAGGAACTGGGCCTCGCCGGCCTCGGCGCGCACGTCGTCCTTGTGCCGGCCGGTCAGGGCGCCGTAGTTGCGTTCGTTCAGTCGCCAGTCGACGACTACCGTGCTCGCGGGCAGGCCGAGCGTCGCGGCGACGATCGCCGCGGTCTGGCTGGCGCGCTGCAGGGGGGAGACGAGCACGGCATCCGGCACCAGGTCGTTGGCCCGGAGCAGGGCGGCGGCGGCGGCGGCCTCGGCGGCCCCGGAGACGGACAGGCCGGGGTCGAGGATGCCGGTGAAGAGACCGGCCGCGTTCGCGGTGCTCTGGCCGTGGCGCAGCAGAACGAGGGACCCGCTCAACCTGCTCGTCACCGTTCACCCGCCCGTCTCGTCGGCCGGTGCCGGCCACGAAAAGGGTACACCGCTCAGTCCGACTCCCACTGCGGCGCATCGTCGAACGAGACCGGGGACAGCGGAATCACCACCACCGGCCGGTTCTGCCGGTGCGCCAGGTTCATGGCGATCGAACCGGCGAAGAACTCCTGCAGGTTGCCGCGCACCGTGCCGTCCCTGGTGCCCACCACGATCATCGCGGCCCGGAGCGACTCGGCGAGCTGCCCGAGTGCCCTGGCCGGATCCCCGCTGAGCTGGCGAGTGCTCCAGGTGATGTCGTGGCCACCCAGGATTCGGGCCAGGTGGGCGTCCAAGTAGGGGTTGAACTGCGGCGTGGGAGCGGTCGCGGGCGAGATCACCGGGGCATCGCTGAGCGGGTCGATGCCCGTGCCGCCCTCAGGGGCAACGGAGTATGCGTGGTCGTCACGAGGATGCCGGCCGGGATCCACCCAGGCGCAGACGAGTTCGGCATCGAAACGCGCGGCGAAGACCGCGGCCTGCAGCACCACCCCGTCGGCCTGGCCGGGATAGACGCCCACCACCACACTGGTCCGGATGCTCATGGCGCCCAGAGTGACAGAAGACCCGCCAACCCGGTAGGCCCCATTCAGGACTGTGGAGAATCCGATGCCCTGCGGCGAGCGACCCACCCTGTCCTGTCGCTCGGCGGCCCGGCCGTCGACGGACTGGCGGCAGAGCCGCAGCCGCCGGTTAGCCGACGGGCAGGATCACGCCGACGGGCTCGCGCTTCTCGGCCTGGAACCGGTCCTCGGTGCGGCCCAGCGCCCAGTAACCCGACAGGGAGAGTTCGGACTTGTGCACGCCGCGGGCGGAGAACACATTGCGCAGGCCCTTCATCGCCGACCGCTCGCCGTGGGCGAAGATCTGCGGCCGGCCGGGTAGCCAGGTCGCGGCATCCACCGTGGTCACCAGCAGCTCCGGGTCGGTGCCGAACAGCCACTGCACCGCGACCGCGCCAGGAGCCGCGAGTTCGAGGATCTCGCCGGGGTCGGCGACCTGGATGAACGCCAACCCGGTCGCGGTGGCCGGCAACGCGGCCAGGGCGGAGGCGATCGCGGGCAGGGCCGACTGGTCACCGGCGAACAGGTGCCACGCAGCGGCGGGGTCGGGGGCGTATCCGCCGCCGGGGCCGGAGAACGCGAGCGAGTCACCCGGCTGGGCCGCATCCGCCCAGGGCCCGGCCAGTCCCTCCGTGCCGTGCACGACGAAGTCGATCGACAGCGCGCGCGCTTCGGGGTCGACGTGTCGAACCGTGTAGGTGCGGGTCACCGGGAGGTCCTCCGGGGCCAGCGTCTCACGCAGCGCGGCGAGGTCGAAGGGCGGGATGAGGCCGAGCTCCGGCTTGGCGAAGTGGATCTTCACATACTTGTCGGTCGAGTCGTTCGGAACGAAGCTGTCGAACTGTTCGCCGCCGAGGACGATCCGCACCAGGTGCGGGCTCAGCTGTTCGCGGCGCAGGACCTGAAGGGTGATTTGCGGCCGGACGGGTCGGGCCGGCGCGGGAGTGAGAGTAGCCATCTCGACCCACCCTAAGTTAGGTAACCCTTCCTTTGCAACGCGGCGGTGTCAGCCGAACCGCAGAATGCGAAATCCCGCCGCGTCCAGGGTGGTGAGCCCCAGCCGCTGCCGGAGGGTGCGCTCCCTCAGGTCCGGCACGATGCTGGAGAGGGCCAGGGCCGCCTGGAACAGCACCTCGGAGGCGACCAGGCGTTGCAGCTTCGGTGGCGCGAGTTTGGACCTGGCGCTCTGCACCACCACGATCCGTACGGCGTCCGGTGCGACCTGCTCGTCCAGCTCCCGCAGCATCGTGGCCGCCTTCACGAGCGAGGAGCGCCGGGCGTCCCGTTCGACGGCGAGCACGACGATGTGGGCCGGCTCGGCGGCGGACGCGTGGTCCGTCAATCGGAGGTTCGCCGTGTGGGCCCCCTCCCGCAACACGCACAGGAGCTCCGCGGCGTCCCCTTCGAGCAGGATCGGCGTGGTCAGGACGTGTTCGGCGATCAGCCGGATCTGCTCTGCACGCCGTTTCCGCGACATCCGTACCTCCCGATTTGTTTCATCCATTCTCCGGTACCGCCGAGGGCCCGCACTCCGGCAGGGCGGTGGGTCAGTAGAACTCGACCGTGTTCACAGTGTTGCGGAGCGGAGTGCCGTTCAGGAGGCGGGTGGCGTTGTCGGTGAACAGCTCGGCGATGCGGCGTTCCTCCCGCGGGTCGAGGGCTGCGGTGTGCGGGCTCACGAGCACGTTGGGCAGGTCCCAGAGCTCACTGGCGGCCGGCAGGGGTTCGGTGACGAACACGTCGAGCGCCGCGAAGCCGACCTGGCCGTTCTGGAGCGCGGCCACGAGGGCATCCTCGTCGATGACGGTGCCGCGGCCTACGTTGACGACCGTGATGCCGGGCCGGGCCGCCTCGAACACGGCCGCGCCCACGAGGCGGTCGGTGGCGGTGGTGCCGGGCAGCGAGATCACGATCGCGTCGGCGCGGCCGGCGGCCCCGGCGAGGTCGTCGATGGACACGTACTCGTCGACGAACGGGGCCGTCGTGCTGCTGCCCGGGCGGCGGGTGCCGATCACGTGCATGCCGAGGGCGGCGGTGAGCCGGGCGATTTCGCGGCCGATGCCGCCCAGGCCCGCCAAGAGCACGGTCTGGCCGCGCAGCTGGCCGAGCGGCCGCCGGCCGGGCCATTCGTGGGCGCGCTGGTCGGCCTGCAGCCGGGGCAGTTGTTTGGCGCCGGCGAGGATGCCCAACAGGGCGAACTCGGCCAGGGGGCCGCCGTGCACGCCGGCTGAGGTGGTGAAGGCCACCCGGGCCAGGTCCGGGTCACTGAGCCCGGCCGCCTTGACCTGCGCGCCGCCGCCGGCGGCCATGAGCTGCACCCAGCGCAGCTTCGGATTCGCCTCCACCGTGCGGCGCAGGGCGGCCGGGTCGACATCCGGAATCCCGTAGAGCGCGTCGGCGGAGTCCAGCAGGCGCTCGAACGCGGCCTGCTGATGCGGTGTGCGCTGGAAGGCCGGGTCGCCGTTGTGGTCGGCCGGATGCCGCATCGGCGGCAGCAGGGACTGGTCGCGCACCAGCTCGATGCGCGGTTCGGCCTGCTCGATCAGTCGGCAGTCCTCCTCGGACAGCGGGGACGCGACGACGACCCTCAGCGTGGACGACGACGGGCTGGCTGGGGTGCTGCTGGCGGTCATGCGGACGGCCTTTCTGGGGAACGGGACTGGAGCTGCTCCTGGTCTAGCCTTACAGCATGGCGACGCTGGGCAGGTACCCGAAGGGTGTGGCGAAGCGTGCTGAGATTCTCGAGACGGCGTTGGCGCTGGTGGCCCGGCAGGGGTTCCGTCAGACGTCGGTGCGGGACATCGCCGACGCGGTGGGCCTCACGCCGGCCGGTCTGCTGCACTACTTCGAGTCCAAGGACGACCTTTGGGTCGCCATCCTGCGGAAGCGCGACGAGCTGGACGCCTCCCCGGGCCCGGCGGATCCCGACCCCGCCGGCACCCTCGCGGCCGTGGTCGGGCACAACGCCGAGGTGCCCGGGCTGGTACAGATGTTCTCCAACCTGTCCGCCGCCGCAGCGACCGACCCCGAGCACCCGGCACACGAGTACTTCCGGGAGCGCTACGAGAGCGTGCGCGCCACGCTGGCGGCGGGGCTGGGTCGGATGCAGGCATCCGGCCGGCTCGAGGCGACGGTCGACCCCGAGGTGCTGGCGTCGATCCTGATGGCGGTCAGCGACGGCATGCAGCTGCAGTGGATGTTCGATGACAGCCGCGACATGGGCGCGCACGTCGAAGCGGTCATCGCGCTGGCCCGGGCGGGGAACCGGCCGCCGACGGCGAACGGTTCCCCCTCCTGAGCGGAAACCTGCGCTAGAGGGTCGCCGTAGCGGGGTCCCAGTCTTCGGCGAGCGGGGTGGGCTTGGCCACGCTCGAGGCCACGTCCACCGTTGTGCCACTCTCGGCGGCGTCCGAGATCGCCAGCAGCACGTCGAGCACGTGGGCGGCGACCGCGCCGCTGGCGCGCTCGGGAACCCCGGCCCGGATCGAGCGGGCCAGGTCGAGCACCCCGGAACCACGGCCGTAGGTGGACCCGACCGCGGGAATCGTGGTCGGCTCCTCCTGACCGAACCGCCAGAGCGTGGACTCGCCCTCGAAGGTGTTCGGGTCCGGCAGCACGAGAGTGCCCTCGGTGCCGCTGATTTCCACAAAGCCCATCCGCGGCAGCGCATTCTGGAAACTGAAGGTGGACTGGGCGGACGCTCCGCCCTCGAACGCGATGACCGCGGCGTGGTGGGTGGGCACCTCGACCGGAAACTCGACGCCCACGCGGGGGCCGCTGCCGATGGTGCGGATGGCGCTGGATTTCGACGACACCGCGCCGACCCGGCTGGCCGCGCCGAAGGCGTGCACGAGGGTGGTGATGTAGTACGGCCCCATGTCGAAGAGCGGTCCGGCGCCGAGCGCGAAGAGGAACTCCGGGTTCGGGTGCCAGGCATCCGGGCCGGGCACGTGGAACATCGTGGTCGCCGTCAGCGGCTCGCCGATGTCACCGCGCGCGATGGCGCGCATGGCCGTCTGGATGCCCGCGCCCAGCACGGTGTCCGGCGCGCACGCGACCCGGAGGCCAGCGGCGCTCGCCGAGGTGAGCAGCGCCGCACCGGACTCGTGGTCCAGGGCAAGCGGCTTCTCGCTCCAGACGTGCTTGCCGGCGGCGATGATCCGCTCACCCACCTCCGTGTGCACGGCGGGGATGGTGAGATTCACGACGATCTCGATGTCGTCCCTGGCCAGCAGCTCGTCGACGGTGCCGTGGCCGGGCACCCCGTAAGCCTTGGCCTGCGCCTGGGCGCGCTCGAGGTCGAGGTCCGCGACGAAGAGTACGTCGAGGTCGGCGAAGGCGGTCATGTTCTCGAGGTAGGTGCCACTGATCACGCCGGCGCCGATGACGCCGACGCCGACACGTCCGGTGCGGGTCACTTGTCGTTCTCCGCGAGCCAGGCGAACGAGGCCGCGATGCCCTCGAAGACATCCCCCGCGTAACCGTCGAACTCGACCACGCGCAGGGCGTGCGGTGCGGCCGCGAGGATCGCGGCGACGCCGACGTCTCCGCTGCCGGCCGGCAGCTGGCTGGTGAAGGCGGTGGCGAGCGCCTCCGGCACCTTCAGGGCGCTCTCGCTGCTGGGCAGCGCGGTGGCGATGTCGCCCCGGACCGGGCCGTCCTTGACGTGCAGGAACTGTACGCGGTCGCCGAGGCGGCGCAGCAGTTCGGGGGTGTCGGCGCCACCGACCGTGGACCAGTAGGTGTCGAGCTCGAGGGCCACGTCGGGCGAGAGCCGCTCGACGAACAGCTCGTAGATGCTGCGCCCGTCGACCTGGTTCGCGAACTCCCACTGGTGGTTGTGGTAGCCGAACCGCAGCCCGACCTCCGCCGCGGCGACCTGGAGCTCATTCACCCGGTCCGCGATCCGGGCGGCGTCATCGATGCTCTGCCAACGGTCGCTCGGGATGAACGGATCGATGACGGTGCCGATGCCGAGCGTGGCTGCGGCGTCGAAGGCACGGGAAGGGTCGTCGGAGTCGATGACGGGCGCGTGCCCGGACGGCGCCGTGACACCGGATGCGGCGAAGGCCTTGGCGAATTCGTCGGCGCGCTCGACGAACGCGTAGGGCTCGACCTTGGTGAATCCGATCTCGGCGACGCGGGCGATGGCGCCCTGCAGGTCGGCGGAGACGGCATCCCTCACGGTGTAGAGCTGGACGGAGGGTGTGCTGGACATACTTGCTCCTTTGGAAGTGATGGTGGGCAGGTTTTATCTGCAGGGACAAACCTAACGTCGCAAGGTTTTGAAAGACAAGCCCTTGTCGCCGTGATGTCCCCACATTTCACGGCGAGGTGGCCCGCGGGTGCCCGCCTGCCTGTGCGTTTGTACAGAAAACTTCTGTAGGCTCGTCCCACTATGGATGACCCTCCCACGCATAAACCCATGCTCCCTGCCCGCCCCGAACGCTTCCGGGCGCAGGGAGCCACCTCGTGAACGAATGGGTCATGGTGGGCCTCGGGCTCATCCTCACCTTCGGAACCGGCGTGTTCGTCGCCGCCGAGTTCGCCCTCGTCACCCTCGACCGGAATGACCTCGAGGCACGGCGGGATCGCGGCGAGAAACGCCTCGGCCCCACCATCAAGGCGCTGCGGATCACCTCCACGCACCTCTCCAGCGCCCAGCTGGGCATCACGCTGACGACCCTGCTCACCGGGTACACCTTCGAGCCGGCCATCAGTTCGCTGTTGCGCGGGCCGCTGCTCGGCCTCGGCGTGGCCGACGGCCTCGTGTCGGTGCTCGGCACCGTGATCGGCATCGCGCTGGCCACCCTGTTCTCCATGGTGATCGGCGAACTGGTGCCCAAGAACTTCGCGCTGGCCGTGCCGCTGGCCACCGCCAAGTTCGTCGTGCCCATGCAGGCGGCGTTCACGATGATCTTCAAGCCCGTGATCCTGCTGTTCAACAACACCGCGAACGCGCTCATCCGCCTGGTCGGCATCGAGCCCAAGGAAGAGCTTTCCGGCGCCCGCAGCGCCGAGGAACTCGGCTTCCTCGTGCGCCGGTCGGCGCTGGAGGGTTTGCTGGACGCCGACCACGCGGAGATGTTGAACCGCACCCTGCGCTTCTCCGACCACTCGGCGGCCGACGTGATGACCCCGCGCGTGCAGATGGCGTCGGTGCACGCCGACGACACCGCCGAGGGTATCGTGGCCCTGGCCAGCGCCAACGGGTACTCCCGGTTCCCGGTGATCGGCCGGGACACCGACGACATCCTTGGCGTGCTGCACGTGAAGCAGGCCTTCGCCGTGGCCCTCGGCCGCCGGGCCCTGGTGCGCGCCGACGAGCTGATGCTGCCCGCGCTGCGGGTGCCCGAATCGATGGGCGTGGACCGGCTGCTGGGCACCCTGCGCCAGGAGGGCCTGCAGATCGCCGTCGTCTCCGATGAGTACGGCGGCACGGCCGGTATCGTCACGCTCGAGGACCTCGTGGAGGAACTCGTCGGCGAACTCGAGGACGAGCACGACCGGGCCAAGCCGGGCATCGTGCGCACCGGCCGGTCCGTCGTGTTCGACGGATCCCTGCGCCCCGACGAGCTTGTCGAGCGGGCCGGTGTGACCGTGCCGGACGACGGTGACTACGAGACCGTCGCCGGCTACGTGACCGACCGGCTCAACCGCATCCCCGAGGTGGGCGACACCGTGGGCATCGCCGCCGGCACCCTGCGGATCGAGCGGATGGACGGTGCGCGCGTGTCGCGCATCCGCCTCACCCCCACCGAGACCGGGGCCGATCTCGACCCGGTTGTCGCCGTTCTGGAAGGGAGGTCGACCCATGAGTGAGTACCTGCCCGGGCTGCTCTGGCTCGGAGTGCTGCTGGCCGTGAACGCCTTCTTCGTCGGCGCCGAATTCGCCGTGATCTCGGCCCGCCGCTCGCAGATCGAACCGCTGGCCGCGCAGGGCAACAAGGCCGCCAAGACCACCCTGTGGGCCATGGAACACGCCACCCTGATGCTGGCGACGTCGCAGCTGGGCATCACCGTGTGCTCGCTGGTGATCCTCAACGTGTCGGAGCCGGCCATCCACCACCTGCTCGAGATCCCGCTGGGGCTCACCGACCTGTCGCCGGCCGCCATCAGCGGCATCGCGTTCGCGGTGGCGCTGGCGCTCGTGACCTTCTTGCACGTGGTGCTGGGCGAGATGGTGCCCAAGAACATCTCGTTCTCGGTGCCCGACCGGGCGGCACTGATCCTGGCACCGCCGCTGGTGTTCGTGGCACGGGTGTTCAGGCCGGTGATCGTCAGCCTCAACTGGCTGGCGAACGGCGTGCTGCGGCTGTTCCGGGTGACACCCAAGGACGAGGCGACCAGCGCGTTCACCCTCGACGAGGTCGCCGGCATCGTGCGGCAGTCCACCCGGGAGGGCATGCTGCTGGATGCCTCCGGCACGCTCTCGGCGGCATTCGAGTTCACCACCAAGCGGGTCCTTGACGTGGAGGTGCCGCTGGCGGGCATCGTGTCCCTGCCGCTGGACGCCGCCCCGGCCGACCTGCAGCGGGCCGTGGCCGAGCACGGGTTCTCCCGGTACATCCTCACCGCCGGCGGGGAGCCGGCCGGCTACCTGCACCTCAAGGACGTCATGGACCTCACCGGACCGGAGGTCTTCGGGCAGCCGGTGCCCGTCAAGCGGGTGCGGAAGCTCGCGACGGTGCTGCGCGACAGCGACCTCGAGGATGCCCTCGCGGCGATGCGCCGCACCGGCTCACACGTGGCGTGCTCGTTCGACGCGCACGGCGTTGCCACCGGGGTGCTGTTCCTCGAGGACATCATCGAGGAGCTCGTCGGTGAGGTGGAGGACGTGACCAGCGCTTGACCCTTCTGACGTACGGGGTGTGATGTAAAGGCGGAGAATCTCCGGGCCCGCGGTGCTGGCTGGCTGCTCAGGCGGCGTGTCCCCAGATTCTCCGCCTTTAGTGCGCTCTCAGGCTGGGAGTAACCTTTCCGCTAGGACTGCAGCGGGAGCGGGGTCAGATGACGTTCGAAGAAGTGGTCGAAGCGGCCGTTCGGGTGGTCGAGGTGGTCGGTGCGGCCATCATGGTGTTCGGCGGGCTGGCCGCCCTGGCCGGCGGCATTCCGCGGGCGCTCGACCCGGCCACCCGGGATTCGGCCTACGAGCGGATGCGCCGGAACCTCGGCCGGGCCATCCTGCTCGGCCTGGAGGTACTGATCGTGGCCGACATCATCCGCACCATCGTGGTGGAACCCACGGTGGAGAGTGTGCTGGTCCTCGGCGCGATCGTGATCATCCGGGTGCTGCTGAGTTTCTCCCTCGAGGTGGAGATGGACGGCGTCTGGCCGTGGGCGCGCTGGCGCACCACGGGCAAGGCCGCGGCGCCCCCTTCGTGACGCGCCCCCCTTCGTGACGCGCCCCCTTCGTGACTCGGCGGATCAGGCCCGGCGCAGCCGCCAGAGCGAGGTGACCTCGGCCGAGCGGGCCGCGTGCAGCGGGTCGGTGGCGTCGGCGACCTTGCGGTGGGTGGGGCGGATGTCCAGGCGTGCGACCACCGTGAGGCCCGCGTCGTCGATGAGGTCCAGCAGCTCCCCGCGGGAGCGGAGCCCGAGCAGTTCGGCCAGGTTGGACAGGATCAGCCAGCCCTCGCCATCCGCGCTCAGGTGCTCGGCCAGCCCGGTCAGGAAGCCGCGCAGCATGCGGCTCTCAGGGTCGTAGACGGCGAAGTCGGTGCCGACAGCGGCGGACGCGGGCAACCACGGCGGGTTGCACACCACGAGGTCGGCCCGTCCGGCGGGGAACAGGTCGGCCTGGACCAGCTGGACCTGGCCGGCGAAGCCCAGGCGCTGCAGGTTGTCGGCGGCGCAGGTCAGCGCGCGCGGTTCCATATCGGTGGCCACCACGCGACCGACGCCGCGCTGGGCGAGGAGGGCCGCGATCACGCCGGTGCCGGTACCGATGTCGAATGCCACGGCGGGCGCGGCCAGGGGGGCGGTGGCGACGAGGTCAAGGTACTCGCCGCGCACCGGCGAGAAGACGCCGTAGTGCGGGTGGATGCGGCCGCCCAGCGCGGGGATCGGCACCCCGTTGGTGCGCCACTCGTGCGCGCCGATCACGCCGAGCAGTTCGCGGAGCGACGTGACCGACGGTTGGTCGATGGGACCGTAGGCCTCGGTGCAGGCCTGCCGCACGTCGGGGGCGCGGCGCAGCGTGAGGGTGTAGCCGGGGTCGAGGGGCACGAGCAGCAGGCCGAGGAGGCGGGCGCGGCGGAGGGCCTCGGCGCGGTGCGCCTCGAACGCGGCCTTGAGGTCGGTTGCGGGGGTGCGGCGGTGCCGGTCGACCCGGCGGGCCATGGCCTTCAGCAGCTGCCGGGCGTTGTGGAAGTCGCCCGCCCAGAGCATGCCGGTGCCGGACTTCGCCAGCCGGTAGGCGGCATCCGCGGTGAGGGTGTCGTCGACGACCACGACCCGGCGCGGCACGGGCCAGCCACCCTCGGAGTGCCAGCGGGCGGTGTGCGCGGTCTCGCCGACGTGCCACGTGATCTCTGACACGGTGTCCGCTCTCGTGACACGACACGGGTGATTTCGGGTGCCCGGGTTCGTGCACCCGGGACTGTCGGCCGGGACCCGCAGGGCATGGCATCCGCGACCTGTTCGATTATCGCATCCGCCGCACCGGCGAACCCGACGTGCCCCGGTGCAGACGAGTTGGGAGGCTAGAGCAGCGCCGGCAGAACCTCGCGCTCGAACAGTTCCAGGCCGGAGCGGTCGTACGCCGCCTCGGGGAAGTAGTGGATGGCGTAGCCCAGGCCGCGCGCCTTCATGCCGTTCAGCCGCTCCACGACCTGCTCGGGGGTGCCGACGCCCTGCGCGTGGCCGCTGCGGTACTCGGCCATGAATGTGGTGGCCTCGTCCGCACCGAGGTACGGCGTCACGCGGGCTTCGATGGCGTCGAGGCGCTCGGCGACCTCGGCCTCGTCGCGGCCGATCACGGTGTTGTAGTTGGCCGAGCGCACGATGGCGTCGAAGTCGGTGCCGACCGCGGCGCAGTGCTCGCGCAGCAGATCGCTCTTGTGGCTGAAGCCCTCCGGGGAGCCGTCGAAGTTGGTGTAGTTCGCGTACTGCGCGGCGATCCGCAGCGTCACCTTCTCGCCGCCGCCGGCGATCCAGATCGGGATGCCGCCCTCCTGCAACGGCAGCGGCCGCACGATGGCGCCGTCCACCTGGTAGTGCTCGCCGTTCAGGGTGGCGGATCCCGTCGTCCAGGCCTGCTGCATGATCTGCACGCCCTCGTCGAGGCGGGCCAGCCGCTCACCGGCGCGCGGGAAACCGTAACCGTAGGCGCGCCACTCGTGTTCGTACCAGCCGGCGCCGATGCCCATCTCGACCCGGCCGCCGGAGATGATGTCGATCGTGGCCGCAACCTTGGCCAGGTAGGCCGGGTTGCGATAGCTCATGCAGGTGCACATCTGGCCCAGCCGCACCCGGCTGGTGGTGGCGGCGAAGGCGCTCATCAGGGTCCACGCTTCGTGGGTGGCTTCCTCGCTCGGCACCGGAACGGTGTGGAAGTGGTCGTACACCCAGATCGATTCCCAGGCGCCGGCATCCGCGTGCGCGGCGAGGCCGCTCATCCCAGCCCACTGCTCGGCGGGGTCGATGCCGACGAGGTCGTGACGCCAGCCCTGGGGAATGAAGAGTCCGAATCGCATGGCCCCAGCCTAGGGGCGCTCAGCCGGGGATGACCGCGAAGAGCGAGTGGATGTTGCCCTCCGGGTCGGCGAAGAAGTCGGTGAGGTGGCCCCACTCGCGCTCAGCGGGGTGCGCGACGACTGTGGCTCCACGCCGGACGAGCTCGGCGAAGCGCACGCGCACCTGGTCGGGGCTGCCGCACTCGAAATTCAGCTCCACCGCCTGCCCGCGGCGTTTCGCCCGGTACGACGGATGGTGCTGGGTGTGGGCGCTCATGCCGGAGCGGCGGAAAATGGCCAGCCGCACCCCGGTGCCGCTCAGGGCGACGTAGTCTTCCTCCCGCACCGCCACCTCGAAACCGAGGGCGTGCTCGTAGAACGCCGCCATGCCCGCCACGTCGTCGGCGAGCATCGTCACACCTTCGAAAACGATCCCGGTCCTCTCCAGAAGCTACCAGTGCCACCGAGCATCGGGCGGCAGCCCCGCTTCAGGAGGGAGTGTCGTCGTTCTTCTCGGGCGCGCGCTCGTCCTCATGGGCGGCAACCTCCGGGGGAACGGGCCGCAGGTGCACGCCCATCACAGTGAGCACGGCGAGCATGACGGCGCCGGTGAAGATTGCGATGTCGGCCACGTTGCCGATGAACAGGTTGCCGTAACCGATGAAGTCGACCACGTGGCCGCGGGCGAAGCCGGGCTCGCGGAAGAGCCGGTCGCCCAGGTGCGTGGTGGCGCCGCCGAGCAGCAGGCCGAGCGCGATCATCCAGCCGCGGGACTCCACCCGCCAGGTGAGTACGGTGATCCACACCACGGCGGCCGCGGCAAGCACCGCGAAGATCCAGGTGAAGTTCGCGCCGATGGAGAACGCGGCGCCCGGGTTGTAGACCAGCACGAAGCGGATGAGGTCGCCGATCACCGGGATCACCTTGCCGTTATCGAGCTCGGCCACGGCCCACCACTTGGATGCCTGGTCGACGAGGATCACGACGAGGGCGATGGCGAAGGCGGGCCAGGCCAACCGGGAGGCCCGCCGGGAACGGGTCGGCGTCAGCGGTGGGGTCTGGGCGGCAGGAGTCACCCGACAATCATCTCAGCGATTGCGCGGCCCGGTCGCCGGGCGGCCCGATGTCCGCTCCGACCCTGCCGGCTACCCGCCGTGGCCGTGAATACCGCGCGCCAACGGCAACCCGCGGCGCGGCGCGGCACAACTGTCCGGTTCCCTGGCGGCTGATCCGTGTAGCGTGGTTGCACCCGTACGCTGCCGGACGCAGCGGGATTTGCCCGAGCGGGAACATCCGCTCGCCTGCCTGAGGAGACCGCGCATGTCGACACCGACCGACGTACCCACCGAAGACACCACCACGGGCGCCACGGATGCCGCCGCCGAAACCACTCCGCAGCCGGCAGCCGACACGGGCACCGCCGGGATCGCGGCCGTCGTCTACAACCCGATCAAGGTGGATCTCGACGCCATCAAGCGCGTGGTGGCCACCGCGGAGGCCGAGGCCGGCTGGGGCGAGACGCTGTGGTTCGAGACCTCGAAGGAAGACCCGGGCCAGGGCGTCGCGCAAGCCGCGATCGACGCCGGCGCCACCGTGGTGATCGCGGCGGGCGGCGACGGCACAGTGCGCGCCGTGGCCGAAGTGGTGCACGGCAGCGACGCGGCGCTCGCCCTGCTGCCGTCGGGCACCGGGAACCTGCTGGCCCGCAACCTCGACCTCAGCCTGGACAACCTGGAGCACTCGATCTCGACCGCGTTCACCGGAACCGAGCGCACGGTCGACATCGGGCGGATCGAGATCCGGCACGATGACGACACCGTCAGCAAGCACGCCTTCCTGGTGATGGCAGGCCTCGGCCTGGACGCCAAGATGCTCGCCAGCACCAACGACGAACTCAAGGCCAAGATCGGCTGGCTCGCCTACGTGGGTGCGATCATCACGGCCCTCAAGGACCGCAACCAGCTGCGCCTGCGGTACAGCCTCGACGGCGGCCCCACCAAGTCGGTGCGTGCGCACACCGTGATCGTGGGCAACACCGGCACCCTCACCGCCAATGTGCTGCTGCTGCCGGAGGCCGTCATCGACGATGGCCAGTTCGAGATGCTGATGCTGCGCCCGGAGGGCTTCGTGCACTGGGTGCAGATCATCGTGAAGGTGTTCTGGGAGAACGGCGTGCTGCGCCGCACCCCGCTGGGCCGGCGCATGATGACCAAGGAGGTCGAGGCCCTCAACTACGTCAAGGGCCGCGAAATCACGGCGAAACTCAGCCGCCCCGAGGAGATCGAACTCGACGGCGACGGCTTCGGCACCGCGACCGCGTTCAAGGCCCGGGTGCTGCCCGGCGGCCTGCGCGTGCGGGTTCCGCAGGAGTAGCGCGAATCATGCGTGAGGTGGCGCTGACCCGCACCGGGGCTTCAGCGAACGTGCTGTCCACGGTCGGGGATCCGATCGGACCGGTTTTCGTGCTGGTGCACGGCATCGGCATGTCACACCGGTATCTCGCCTCGCTGCATCGGGACCTGGCGCGGTCCGGCACCGTGCACTCGGTGGACCTGCCGGGCTTCGGGCGGTCGCCGAAGCCGGCGGATGGCGTCAGCATCGAGCAATACGCGGACTACCTCGGCGAACTGATCCCGCTGCTCAGCGCGCGGCCGGCTGTGCTCGTCGGGCACTCGATGGGCGCGCAGTTCGTGGTGGAGACAGCCGCACGGTACCCGGAGCTGGTGTCGCACCTCGCTCTCATCGGGGCCGTGACCGACCCGGCCAGGGCTACCGTCCTGCGCCAGGCGCTGGACCTCGCGCGGGACACCCTCAAGGAGCCACTCAGCGGCAACCTGACCGTCTTCACCGACTACATCCGCTGCGGCCCACGCTGGTACCTGGCCACGCTGCGCCCGATGCTCGCCTACCGCACCGACCTGCGGCTGAAGCAGGTGGATGCCCCGACCCTGGTCATCCGGGGGGAGCGCGACCCGGTCTCCCGCCATGGTTGGGCTGCCTACCTGGCCGCTCGGCCCCGGGATGGTCGGCTGTTGGAGTTGCCCGGCCGGCACCTCGTGCAGCTCACCTCGACCGTGGCGACGGCCGAAGGCATCCGGGAGCACGTCGGCGTGTCAGCGCTGATAGCGGCCGCCCCGGCGGCGCCCGCTGCCCGGCTGTTCCCGAAGGGCGCGGCGTCCCCGGGCAAACCGGCCCGCCCGTGAGCGCAGGCCAGGGCGATCGTCCCGCCGACCGGCCAGCCGCGCGGCGTTCGTTCCGCAGCCGACTGCGGGACCTGGGTTCCTGGGTGCTCGACTACGTCTACGCGATACGCGCCCAGGGCCGCGGCGCGATGTCCCGCACCCACCCCGACGATTTCGCGACCGGCGACCGGGCACCGGTGCTGATCATCCCGGGCATTTACGAGAGCTGGCACTTCATGCGGCCGGTGATCGACGTGCTGCACGAGCGCGGGCATCCCGTGCACGTTGTGACCCTCCTGCAGCGCAACCGGCGGCCGGTGGTGGAGTCCGCCGCCATCGTGGCGGACTACCTCGAGAACAGGGACTTGCGCGACGTGGTGATCGTCGCGCACAGCAAGGGCGGCCTGATCGGCAAGTACCTGATGACGCAGCTGGATCCCGATGGCCGGGTGCGGCGGCTGATCGCCATCAGCACCCCGTTCTCCGGGTCGCGGTACGCCCGGTACCTGCTGGTTCCCAGCCTCCGCGCTTTCGCGGGCAGTAACCCGCACCTGGCCGCGCTGGCCGCCGACCTGCGCCTGAACAACCGGGTCGTGTCGATCTTCGGCCGCTTCGACCCGCACATACCGGAGGGCAGCGTGCTGCCCGGCGCCGAGAACGTGCTCATCGACACCGGCGGTCACTTCCGGATCCTGAGCCACCCCGAGACGCACCGGCAGGTGCTCGCCGCCGCGGCCCAGCAGGCGTAGACCTCGCGAAAGCGGTCACGATGCTGCGTCACCGGGGCGGAAGCCGCCACTGGACCGCTTTCGCGAGACGTTGGACGGTGCGGGAGCGCGCGAATCCGGGTACTTTCGGCGTAGAGTCCCAGCCGCCCGCGCGCGGACGGCCGCTTCATCCCTGACCGTTTCGTGAGCAGGAGCCCCCATGACCGGGCTGTCATCGGCTATCCGCACCCCCGACCAGAAGCTGCGCGTGTTCATCAGCTCGACGCTGAGGGAACTGGCCGCTGAGCGCAAGAGCGCCCGGACCGCGGTGGAACGGCTGCACCTGGCCCCGGTGATGTTCGAGCTCGGCGCCCGGCCGCATCCGCCGCGGGACCTCTACCGGGCCTATCTGGAGCAGAGCAACATCTTCGTGGGCATCTACGGCGACCGGTACGGCTGGGTGGCGCCGGGCGAGAGCGTCTCCGGGTTGGAGGACGAGTTCACCCTGTCCGGGGCGCTGCCCAAACTGATCTACATCCGCGAGACGGAGGGGGAGCGCGAACCCCGGTTGACCGAACTGCTCGACCGAATCCGCACCGACGACACCGCCTCGTTCAAGTATTTCCCCGACGCGGATGCGCTCACCGGGCTGCTCGAAGCGGACCTCGCCATCCTGCTGGCCGAGCGGTTCGCCGCCAGCGCCGCCGCCGCGCCCGCCCCGGCGGCCCCGGCCGACGAGGCGCTGAGCACCTTTCCGTCGCCGGTCACCGAGCTGATCGGGCGGTCGAGGGAGGTTGCCGGCCTCAAGCGCACCCTGGCCCGGGAGGCCGTGCGCCTGGTGACGGTGACCGGGCCCGGCGGGATGGGCAAGACCCGGCTGGCGATCGATGTGGGCGAGGACCTGGCGCTGGAGTACCCGGACGGTGTGTACTTCGTGGACCTCGCCCCGGTGCAGGACCCGGCGAACGTGGCCACCGCGATCGCGCAGACCCTCGGGGTGCGCAACACCGGCGACGGCCCGGTGGAGGACAAGCTCGTCATCGCCCTGCGCAACCGCCGGGTGCTGCTGGTGCTGGACAACTTCGAGCAGGTGCTGCCCGCCGGCTCCGTGGTGACCCGGCTGCTGGCCGCCCTGCCCGGCCTGAACGTGCTCGTCACCAGCCGGGCACTGCTACGGGTCAACGGTGAGCACAACTGCGAGCTCGGCCCGCTCGCCCAACCGCACACCAACGGCGACGACCGGCCCGGGTCGGTGCCTCTCACCGCGGCGCGGCGCTCGCCGGCGGTGACCCTGTTCGTGGAGCGGTCCCGGGCGGTGCGGCCCGATTTCGAGTTGACCGCCGCGAACGTGGAGGCGGTAGTGCGGATCTGCGCCGCGCTCGACGGTGTGCCGCTGGCGCTGGAGCTCGCGGCCGCGCGCATCCGGCTGCTCTCACCCGACCTGATGCTCGCCCGGCTGGATCGCCGCCTGCCGCTGCTCTCCGGCGGCATGACCGACCTGCCTGCCCGGCAACAGACCCTCCGCCGCACCATCGAATGGAGCACCCAGCTGCTCGGCGACGAGGAACACCGGCTGCTCGCCCGGCTGGGAGTTTTCGTGGGCGGGTTCACCCTTGAAGCGGTGGAGAGCATCTGCGCGGGCGACGGCCCCGACGTGCTGAGCATGCTCGGTGTGCTCGTGGACAGCAGCCTGGTGCGGCAGGAGGAACGGCCCCGGCAGACCTACTTCACGATGCTCGCGACCGTGCGCGAGTACGCGCTCGAGCAGCTGGAGGCTTCCGGCACCCTCGACGACCTGCGCCGGGCGCACGCCGCGCACTACCTGCGGGTCGCCGCCAACGCCGACCGGCTGCTGGACGGGGAACAACAGGTCGAATGGATGTCCAGGCTCGTCGACGACCGTGAGAACCTGCGTGCGGCGGAACGGTTCTACCTCGACACGGGGGACTGGGAGAGTGCGACGGTGTTCGCCTGGTCGCTGTACCTGTACTGGTGGATCGGCGGGCACCTGGGCGAGGTGCGCGGCTGGATGGAGGAAGTCTTGGCGGCGGATGCCCCGCTGTCGCCGGCCGCGCGAGCCCGGGCGCTGTACTTCACCGGCGCCATCCGGTTCTGGCAGGACCCGGTGGACGGGATCACCCAGACCCTCACCGAGAGCGCCGAGCTGTTCGCACAGGAGGGCCTGCCGCGCGCGCAGGCGCTGACGCTGGTGTCGGTGGCCCTGGCCGCGCTGGAGCGCGGCGACGCCGGGGAGGCCGAGTCCGTGCTGGAGACCAGCGTGCACCTGTTCCGGGGGGCCGACGACCGGTGGGGGGAGGCGATGGCGCTCGTGTCGCTGGGGCTGGCGGCCGTCCTGCAGCAGAAGCTGACGAGTGCCCTCAACCGGTTCGAGGAGAGCCTGGCGCTGACGCTGCGCCAGAAGGACAAGCTCGGCGCCGCGATCGCACTGCACCACTGCGGCTGGGCGCACCTGCTCCTGGGTGATGTGCCGGCGGCCACCGCGCAGTTCGAGGATGCCCTGGTGCTGTCGCGGGACCTGGGCCACGACGAGGGCGTCGCGTACGGGCTGGAGGCGATGACCGCCGTCGCCGCGCAGGCCGGCGACGTGCTGCGGGCCGGTCGCCTGTTCGGTGCGTCGCAGTCGGTGCGGGAGCAGAGCGGCCTGCACAACGCCCCGTCGATCTCGTTCCACCGCGCCTGGGTCGGCCCGTTGCAGGGCGGGCCGCTCGGGGCCCAATTCGCCACGGGTGTGGGGGAGGGCCGGCACTTGGGGGTGCGCGCCGCGGTGGCATACGCGTTGCCGCCGGTGAAGGGCGGTGCCGTGGACCTGTTCGGTGAGGGGCTGAGCGCATCCGGAGACACCGAGTGACCCGGTCGGCGACGGTGCCCCGGCAGGGCTCCGACAGGCTGCACGGGTTCGCCCGCTGGGTCGGCGTGCTGTTGCTGCCGTTCCTCGCGGTGGCGGTGGTGCTGCTGTACGGCTTCCCCACCCGCACCGATGTGCTGTTCGCCTGGACCATCGCGCCGCCGCTCACCGCCCTGTTCCTGGCCTGCGCCTACATCGGCGGCATCTGGTTCTTCGCCCGGGTGGCACGGGAGACCCGGTGGCACCGGGTGCATCGCGGGTTCAATGCCGTTCTGGTGTTCGCGGTGCTGCTGGGCCTGGCCACCCTCCTGCACTGGGACCGGTTCCACCACGGCACGGTCATCCTCGCCGTCTGGGCGACGCTGTACGCCACAACGCCGTTCGTCTCGGCCGCGGTGCTCGGGATGCACCGGGGCCTGGATGACGGCCGGCCGGAGGAACGGGACTACCTGCTGCCCGGCGCGGTGCGGGCGGTGTCGGTGATCGTGGGGCTGGCGGCGCTTGCCGCGGGACTGACGCTGTTCCTCTTCCCCGGGCAGTTCGGCCCGTGGTGGGCGTGGGAGCTCACCCCGCTGACCGCCCGGGTGGTGGGCGCGGTGCTCACCCTGCCCGGCATGGTCAACCTGTGGATGATCCGCGACGCCCGGTGGAGCGCGTTCCGGCAGCTGTTCCAGGCGCAGATCCTCAGCCTCGTCTTCATCCTCCTGGCCCTGCTGCTGGGCCGGGACGCCCTGACCGGGCCGAGCGCCGTTCCCGTGGTGGCGGGGCTGTGCGTGTCCTTCGTGGCCTACGTCACCCTCTACGTCTCCTGCGAGCGCCGCCGCCGCGCCTCTGCGCCCCCGCCGCCCCCGTGACTGTTCCCGAATCGGACATTTGCGCCCGGTATGCCGGGACCAATTGTCCGCACGGGCAACAGTTGTGTCGGAATCGGGCGTGGGTCGTTACGGGCGGGCGGCTCGCACGATGGCCTGGATGCGGCCGGGGACCGTGTCGTCCTGCAATGAGGTGACGTCGCCGAGGGGGCGGCCGTCGACGATGTCCCCGAGCAGCCGGCGCATGATCTTGCCCGAGCGGGTCTTGGGCAGGTCGGGCACCAGGAACACGTCGCGCGGCTTGGCCACCGCGCCGATCTCGTGGGTGATGTGCGCCCGCAGCTGCGGGGCCAGCTCAGCACGGAGCGCCAGCCAGGCGGCCGGGTCATCCGTGGCCGGAGCCACCGCGGGGATCACGAACGCGGCGATACCCTCGCCGGTCGTGGCATCCGCCACGCCGACCACACCGGACTCGCCGACGGCCGGGTGCGACACCAGCGCGGACTCGATCTCGATGGTGGAGAGCCGGTGGCCGGAGACGTTGATCACGTCGTCGACCCGGCCGAGCAGCCAGATGTCGCCGTCGTCGTCGTACTTGGCGCCGTCACCGCTGAAGAAGTAGCCCTGCTTCGCGAAGCGCGCCCAGTAGGAGTCGCGATAGCGCTCCGCGTTGCCCCAGACCGTGCGGGCCATGCCCGGCCAGGTGCCGGCCAGCACCAGGTAGCCGCCGGTGCCGTGCGGAACCGGCTGGCCGGCGTCATCCACCACCAGGGTGTTCAGCCCGGGCAGGGCGCGCAGCGCGGAGCCGGGCTTGAGGGTGCTCACGCCGGGCAGCGGCGCCATCACGGCGGCGCCGGTCTCGGACTGCCACCAGGTGTCCACGATCGGGGCCTGCCCTGCGCCGATGTTCTCCCGGAACCACACCCAGGCCTCCGGGTTGATCGCCTCGCCGACCGAGCCGAGCAGGCGGATGCTGGACAGGTCGTGTTCGGCGGGGAGGCCGTCCGGGAACCAGGTCATGAACGTGCGGATGAGGGTGGGCGCCGTGTAATAGGTGGTCACGCCGTAGCGCTGGATGATCTCGAAGTGCCGGCCGGGGTGCGGGGTGTTCGGGGTGCCCTCGTAGATCACCGAGGTGGTGCCGTTGGAGAGCGGCCCGTAGTGCACGTAGCTGTGCGCGGTGACCCAGGCGAGGTCGGCCGTGCACCAGTGCACGTCGTCCTCCTTGGCGTCGAAGACGGCCCAGTGGCTCCAGGATGCGTGGGTGAGGTAGCCGCCGCTGGTGTGCACCAGGCCCTTCGGCTTGCCGGTGGTGCCGGAGGTGTAGATGATGAACAGCGGCGTCTCGGCGTCGAAGAACTCGGGCTCGTGCGTGTCGGCGGCGGTGCCGACGGTGTCGTGCCACCACACGTCGCGCCCGGGCGTCCAGGGGATGCCGGGGGTGAGTTCGCCGGTGCGGCGCACCACGAGCACGTGCTCGATCTCGTTCGTGCCGGCCACGGCCTCGTCGGCGGCCTCCTTGACCGGCACGGCCTTGCCGCGGCGGAACTGGCCGTCGGTGGTGACGAGCAACTTGGCGCCCGTGTCCTCCACCCGGAACCGCAGCGCCTCGGCCGAGAAGCCGCCGAACACCAGCGAGTGGATGGCGCCGATCCGGGCGACGGCGAGGGTGATGATGATGGTCTCGGGGATCACCGGCAGGTAGATGACCACCCGGTCGCCCGTGACGATGCCGAGGTCGGTGAGCGCGTTGGCGGCCCGGGCGACCTCCTTCTCCAGGTCGGCGTAGGTGAGGGTGCGGCGGTCGCCGGGTTCGCCCTCGAAGTGGAACGCGACCTTGTCGCCGCGGCCGGCGGCCACGTGCCGGTCGACGCAGTTCACCGCCACGTTCAGCTTGCCGCCGGCGAACCACTCCGCGCGCGGCACGCTCAGCACGCCGTCGGCATCCGGGGTGGGCGGCTGCCAGCTGTGGTCGGTGTGCCACGGTTCGGCCCAGTCGAGGCGGTTGGCCTGCTCGGTCCAGAACGCGACCGGGTCGGCGGCGGCCTTCTCGTACCAGGAGGCGTCGACGTTGGCCTGCGCGGCGAACCCGGCCGGGGCCGGGTAGCGGCGGTGCTCGGTGGAGAGATTGCGGATGGTGGCGCTGGTGTCGGTCCAGTCGGCTGTCGCGGCGCGGGTCGCCGGGGTATGGGTGGCGGCGTCAGCGTCGGTGCTGGTGTCGGGATTCGGCATGGGCACACTCCGGGTGTGGTTCGGGATGGGGCTGACGGGCACGTTTCACGCTACGCAGCAGGCGCATCCGCTGCAGGGCAGAGCGAAACGCGGCGTAACCTGCGCGGCCAGGTGGAGCCGCGGATTTGCTCCCGGCCCGTGCGCCCTGCCCTGCGCGCGCCCTTTTTCGTCGTGGCGTGCGAAAAACGTGGCGGCAGGCGATATTCGGCGCTTTTTCGCGTGCCGCGAGCATTTTCAGGTGCCGCGAGCATCAACCCGAGCCGTCAGCTCGCGGTCAGGCCCACTTCTTGATGGCCCACTTTTCGAAGACGCCCAGGATGGCATCGGTGGACTTGCCGAGCAGTGCGAGCAGGATGATGGCCAGCAGGATGCGGTCCACCCGGCCGTTGTTGCCCGAATCCGAGAGCAAGAAGCCCAGGCCCATCGAGGCGGCGATCAATTCCGCCGCCACCAGGAACAGCCAGGCCTGGGCGAGCGCGAGACGCAGCCCGGAAATGACCGACGGAATGACGGCCGGCAGCTGCACCGCGCCGAAGAGCCGCACGCCGCGCAGGCCGAAGGCGCGGCCGGCCTCCACCAGCTGCCGGTCCACGTGCCGAAGCGCCTGGGCCACGGTCGTGTAGACGGGGAAGAACGCGCCGATGGCGATGAGCGTGATCTTGGACTCTTCGCCGATCTTCAGCCAGATGATCAGCAGCGGCACCCAGGCCAGCGACGGCACCGCGCGGATGGCGCCGAGGGTGGGCGCGAAGAAGATGTCGGCGGCGCGGGAGAGCCCGACGAGGGCGCCGGTGGCCAGTCCAAGGGCGGCACCGATGGCGAAGCCGATCAGAACCCGCTGGGTGGAGATGGCGACGTACAGGGTGAGCTGGCCCCGTTCGAACAGGTCGACCGCGGCGACCCAGACGGATGCCGGCGGCGGCAGCTGGGACACGGTCACGAGGCCCAGGCTGCTGCTCAGTTGCCAGGCCAGGAGGATCAGCGCGGGCAACAGCAGTCCGCCGGCGACGCGGACTCCGCGGCGCGAGGTGAGCGGGCGGCGCACGGCGGGCGCCGTGCTCGGGGCGAGGGTCTCGGTCATCGGCTGTCCTTTCGTGCGGGGCGGGTGCGGAGAAATGTGAGGCCGGGGCGGTGCGACGGCGACCACCCCGGCATCCGCGGGGGCTACTCGACGATCGTCGGGTCGGCGTTCTTGGCGAAGGTGTCGTTGATGATGGTGTCGAGCGCGTCGTCGACCTGGCCCTGCTCGAGCACGTCACCGGTCTCGACGAATACCGGGCCGATGGTCGTGAGCACGTCGAGCTGGGCGTCACCGGGGACGTTGTCGACGTCGAGGTTGGAACGCTCGGTGATCACCGTGGCGGCGACCGCGGGGTCGAGGGCGGCGACCTCGGCGAGGATCTCGATGGTCTCGTCCTCGTTCTCCAACGCCCAGGCACGGGCGTGCTCGTACACGTCGACGACGGTTTGGGCCACGTCGGGCTTCTCGGTGAGGAACGTTTCGGTGGCATTCAGGAAGCCGTAGCTGTTGAAGTCGACGTTGCGGTAGACGAGTTCCGCACCGGCTGCTTCGGCGCCGCCCATGATCGGGTCCAGGCCCGCCCAGGCATCGACGGATCCGTTCTGCAGGGCGGCCCAGCCGTCGGCGTGCTGCAGGTTCTGCACGGTGACGTCCTTCTCGGTGAGGCCGGCTTCCTCGAGGGACTGCAGGAGGAAGAAGTACGGGTCGGTGCCCTTGGTGGCGGCGACCTGCTTGCCCTTGAGGTCCTCGACGGAGGTGATCGCCGAGCCCTCCGGCACGACGAGAGCGGCCCACTCCGGCTGGGAGTAGATGTCGATGACCTGGATGGGCGACCCGTTCGAGCGCGCCAGCAGGGCGGCAGAGCCGGCGGTCGAGCCCACGTCGATGGCGTTGGCGCGCAGGGCCTCGTTGGCCTTGTTCGAACCGGCGGACTGCACCCAGTTGACGGTGATGTCCTGGTCGGCGAGGGCCTCCTCGAGCCAGCCCTGGTCCTTGATCACCAGGCTGAGCGGGTTGTAGGTGGCGAAATCGATGTTGAGGGTGCCGCCCTCGGTGACCACGCCGGCGGTGTCGTCGGTGTCGGCGGCGGCATCCGCTGCGGGCTGGTTCTCGCCGGCGACGCAGCCGGTGAGCAGCAGGGCGGCGGTCGCGGCCGACGCGATCAGGGCGGTGGCGGTGAAACGATTCTTCATGGCGAGTCTCTCGTTGGATGCGGGCTGGGCGCGGGTGGTGGAGCGGGTATCCATGCTGTGGATGTGTTGCGATGAAGCGGTGAAACCGGCGCACGGTCGGGCTGTGCGAGCGAGGCGGAGCGGATGCGTCAGTAGGGGAAGTGCGGGATGGTGGTGCCCGTGGCGGTGCCCCGCGCGTCGCCGTGCCGGTCGATGCCGAGCCCTGCGAGCAGGCGCCCGCGCAGCTCGGCGAGTTCCGCTGAGCCGCGGTCGCGGGGGCGGGCGCCGGGCACGCTGATCTCCTGCACGATGGTGGCGCCGGGCGGGCGGGCGCCGCCGGCGGTGGCCGCCGGCTCCTGGCCGAGCAGGATGATCCGGTCGGCCAGTTGCAGCGCCTCGTCGACGTCGTGGGTGACGAGCAGCACCGTGGTGGGCGCGGCGGCGTGCACGTCGAGCAGCAAGTCCTGCATCTTGAGCCGGGTGAGGGCATCCAGGGCGCCGAACGGTTCGTCGAGGAGCAGCACGCCGGGTTTGCGGGCCAGGGCCCGGGCGAGCGAGGCGCGCTGGGCCATTCCGCCCGAGATCGCGGACGGCCGGTGCTCGGCGAAAGTGGTCAGGCCAACGAGCTCGAGCAGTTCGGCGACGCGGGCGCGGCCGGCGTCCCTGGCGGTGCCGCGCGGCAGGCCGAGGGCGACGTTGTCGGCCACGGTGCGCCACGGCAGGAGTCGTGGCTCCTGGAAGCCGACGGCGCAACGGGTGTCGAAGTCGGTGACGGCGGAGCCGTCGATCTGCACCGAACCGGCGCTGGGGAGTCCAGCCCGCCGGCGATGCGCAGCAGGGTGGACTTGCCGCAGCCGCTGGTGCCCAGGATGGCCAGGACCTCGCCCGGATGCACGGTGATCGACACGTCGCGCAGCACCGGCCGCGCTGCCTCGATGCCCGCGGTCGCGGGGGAGGTGCCGGCAGCAGTGGCGCGGGACCGGCGGCGGCCGGGGGCGGCCGCGAAGGTGCGGCCGAGGCCCGCGAACTCCACGGCGAAGGCCGCATCCGTGCCCGTGGGTTCGCCGGCGCGCCCGGTCCGGGCGGCATCAGCGGCTGCCGTGGCCGGGCGGACTACGGTGCGCGTTGCGGGGGAGGCGGACATGGGGCTGCCGATCGGGTAGTCGGGGAATGACTTTCCTCGACGGTACCCAGCCGGCCACGAGGACGCACCTCACGATGAAACGTAACGTAGCAATAGGAGCCGGGCGGGGCCCGACAGGTGCGGCCCGGACGGCGGTGGTGTATCGGCATCCGCCCGGTCGCGGCACGAGCTGATCCTGCCGGCGCGGGTACGTACAGGTGCCGCCGCGCGTAACGCGTGCCCGGGCGCCACCCGTGTGCCGTGACCACTCCCGGCCGGGACTTGCGATGATTGACCTATGACTCGAACCGTTTCCGGAGCCCGCGTGCTGATCACCGGCGCCGCCATGGGCATGGGCCGCCTCTACGCCGAGCGCGCCGTCGCCGAGGGTGCGGCGGCCGTGATCCTCTGGGACCGCGACGCCGCGAGCCTCTCCAACACCGCCGCGATCCTCACCGAGCGCTCCAACGGCGTGACGCAGATCGCCCCATACGTTGTGGACATCGCCGACCTGGGCGCCATCGCGCAGACCGCGCAGCGGGTGCGCACCGAGGTGGGTAACCCCGACATCGTGATCAATAACGCCGGCATCGTCCGCGGCTCATTCTTCTGGGAGCACGACAACGGCGACGACACCCGCTCCACCATGCAGATCAATGCGCTCGCACCGATGTACATCACCCGCGAGTTCCTGCCCGCCATGATGCGCAACCCCTACCGTGAGTCCCGCATCGTCAACATCGCCTCCGCCGCGGGGATGCTGTCCAACCCGCGGATGAGCGTGTACGCGGCGTCGAAAGCGGCCGTGATCGCGTGGAGCGATTCGTTACGCCTCGAGCTGGAACAACAGGGCTTCGACTACGTGCGGGTGAGCACGATCGCCCCCAGCTACATTTCCACGGGCATGTTCGACGGCGCCCGCGGGCCGCTGTTCACCCCGGTGATGACGCCGGAGTACGTGGTGAACCGGGTCTGGCGGGCCATGCTCGCCGGCTCGCCCCAGCTGCTGATGCCGTGGACCGTGGGGTTCTCGAAGAAGCTCCGCGGCCTGCTGCCGCTGGCGGCCTGGGATGCCGTGGCCGGCCGGGTGTTCGGCGTCTACACGTCGATGGACACCTTCGTCGGGCGACGCTGACCGCGCCTCGACCCGCTCGCGATTCTGGCGTTGCGGCGGGCCGATTAGGTTAGCCTTTCCATGCTCTGACCAGGCAGATTAGGCTAGGCTCGCCACGCTAGCGGGGCCGCGCAGAGGTGCCTACAGTGACTCTATGGCCATCCTCTCGACCCCCTTCTTCGGGTCCGCGACGACCCGCTCGGCGGATGCGGCGACCACCGTCGCTCCGACCCCCACCGCGCTCTCGACCAGCCTGGCAAGCCGGCTCAACTGGCTGCGCGCCGGCGTGCTCGGGGCCAACGACGGCATCGTCTCCGTCGCGGCGATCGTGGTCGGTGTCGCCGGCGCCGGCGGCTCCACGCCCGCCATCGTGGCGGCCGGAGCGGCCGGCCTCGTCGGCGGCGCCATCTCCATGGCGCTCGGGGAATATGTCTCGGTCAGCAGCCAGAGCGACAGCCAGCACGCGATGATCGAGAAGCAGAAGCGCGAGTTGCGCGACGATCCCGCAGGCGAACTCGACGTGCTCACCGGCCTCTACGAGGAGCGCGGGCTCGCACCGGCCACCGCGCGCCAGGTGGCCATCGAACTGACCGAGAAGGATGCCCTCAGGGCCCACCTTTCCCTCGAGCTCAACATCGCCGAAGAGGAAGTGGCCAACCCGTGGCACGCCGCCGGGGCCTCGGCGCTGGCGTTCACGCTCGGCGCGATCCTGCCGCTGCTGGCGATCCTGCTGCCGCCGGACACGATCCGGGTACCGGTCACCTTCCTGGCCGTGCTGGTGGCCCTCGGCGCCACCGGCGCCCTCGGCGCGAGCCTGGGTGGTAGCCGCATCGCCCGCGCGACCATCCGCGTGGTGCTCGGCGGCGCGGCCGCGCTGGCCGTGACCTGGCTGGTCGGTACGCTGCTCGGCGTCACGGTCTTCTGACCGTCAGCTCTTGGCCGCGCCCGCCGGGGTTTCCGAGTTGCCGCGAACTGCCCTCTCCGACGCCGCGAAGGGGCCTCTTTCGGCAACTCGCGGCTAGGCGAGCAGTCGCGCCGCGCCCACGAGGCAGGCACCGGCCACCGCGAAGAATACGGCCACCCAGAACAACCCCGGCAGGTGGCTGAGCCGGGCCAGCTGGTCGGCGTCGGACGCGGCGCCGCCGCGGCGCGACCGGGTGAGCTGCAGCTCCACGACGGTGCGCAGCGCGCCCAGCAGCAGGAATGCGGTGACCAGCAGCGCGAAGACGCTCTGCACCATGGGAGAGCCGAACCAGGTCACTCCGAATACCAGCGCGCCGGTCACCGCCACCGACCACAGCCCGAACCAGTTGCGGATCTGCACCAGCAGCAGCGCCAGCGCCGCGAGCAGCGCCCAGAGCAGGCCGGTCGCGCGGCCCTCGCTGAGCATCCACGCCGCCCCCAGCCCGAGCATGGCGGGTGCGGTGTAGCCGGCGAGCAGGGTGACCACCATGCCCGGACCGCGGGGTCTGCCACGGCTCACGGTGAGGCCAGAGGTGTCCGAATGCAACCGGATGCCCTGCAATCGCCGGCCGCCGAGCGCCGCGACGAGCCCATGGCCGCCCTCGTGCACGAGAGTGATGCCGTGCCGGGTCAGCCGCCACGCCGGTGGCAGGAGCACCAGCAGCACGGCGGCGGCGAGGGTGAGCCAGCCGGCCAGGGCCGGCAGCGGGGCGTTCCGCGCCGAGATGCGGACCCAGAATTCGAGGAGCAGATCCATCTCAGGCCGTGGCGAGGACCATCTCGAGGTGGCGCTCCGAGGCGCGGCGGGGGTCGTCGAGGTACTCGCCGGTGGCCACGGCGCCGTTCTTCTCGTAGAAGCGGATGGCGCGGTGATTGCTCTCGTGCACGCGCAGGTACAGCTTGTCGAGGTGCTGCTCGCCGGTCGCCCAGGCCCGCACGGCGGTGAGCAGCTGCGCGGCCACCCCGGCCCGGCCGCGATACGAGGGGTCGGTCCAGACGCCGACCAGGTTGGCCTGAATCGGCCCGTCGGTGACCAGGGATCCCCCGCCGTCGTGCTGGGGAGATCCGGCCGACGTGAAGGCGGCCATCGTGCCGACCCACTGCTCGCCCGGCACCCGAGCGACGACCTGGTAGCTGGAGGGTTCCGCGTTCCGTGCTCCGCGTGCGCGCCAGTCCGCCTCGGTCAGCGCGAGGGCGGCGGCGAAGGATTCGAAAAAGCCCAGCGGGAAGTTCGCGATTGAGCGGAGTCGCACATCGCGGAGTCCGGCCCAGTCGTCGGCGCCGGGACAGTAGAGCTCAACGGGGCGGGGGGTGGCGTAGGTTCGCATGTCGGCCATCCATGGAGGCTAGTCGTGTTGGCTGACCAACGGGTCATTTTCCGGCAGGGCGCCCGGCCCACTCGTCCCTGCGTTCGAGCCGGATGCTCATGCCGACACGGTAGTCACCCGCCCGCCGAGCGCCCGGGCCGCGCTCGGGCCCGGGCGCAGGTCCAGGCGGCGCAACAGCTGCGCGTTCAGCGCCACGACCACCGTCGACGCCGACATCAGCAGCGCGCCCACCTCCATCGGCAGCACAAAACCGACCGGGGCGAGCACCCCGGCGGCCAGCGGCACGGCGAGCAGGTTGTAGCCGGCGGCCCACCACAGGTTCTGCGTCATCGTGCGATAGCCCGCCCGGGACAGCTCGATCACCGAGAGCACCGAGCGCGGGTCGTCGCTGGCCAGGACCACCCCGGCCGAGGCGATCGCCACATCCGTGCCGGCGCCGATCGCGATGCCCACATCGGCCTGGGCCAGGGCCGGCGCGTCGTTGACGCCGTCGCCCACCATCGCCACCCGGTGGCCCTCCCGCTGCAACGCTGACACGGCCTCGGCCTTGTGGTCGGGGTGCACGCCCGCGAAGACCCGATCGATGCCCAGCTCGGCCGCGACCGACCGGGCGACGGCCTCGGCGTCGCCGGTGATCATCACCACTCCCACGCCCAGTGTGCGCAGGGCGGCGACGGCCTCCCGCGATTCCGGACGCACCTCGTCGGCCAGTCCGATCGCGCCGATTACGCGACCGTCCTGCAGAACATGCAGCACGATGGCCCCCGTCGCTGCCCAACTCGCGGTGGCCTCGAGCGGCCGCGCGGCGTGCCGGGTGAGCAGGCTGGGGCCGCCGACGGCCGTTTCCCGGCCGTCAATGGTCGCCGTGACGCCCACGGCGGTGGCCGCCTGGAACCCGGTGGCGGCGGGCACGGTGAGGGAGCGGGCGCGGGTCGCGGCGACGATCGCCTTCGCCAGCGGATGTTCGCTGTCGGCCTCGGTCGCAGCGGCCAGGGTGAGCACTTCGGCCTCGGTGTGGCTGGCGACGGCCAGCACGTGGCTCACGACGGGTTCACCCTTTGTGAGGGTGCCGGTCTTGTCGAACAACACGGTGTCGATGCTGCGCATGGTCTCCAGGGCGAGCCGGTCGGTCACCAGCACCCCGCCGCGGGCGGCGCGTTCGGTCATGATGGCCACCACGAGCGGGATCGCAAGCCCTAGCGCGTGCGGGCAGGCGATCACCAGCACCGTGATGGTGCGCACCACAGCGTCCTGCGGGCTGCCGAGCAGGGTCCAGGCGATCGCGGTGAGAACACCGACACCCAGTGCGAACCAGAACAACCAGCCGGCCGCCCGGTCGGCGAGGCGCTGCGCCCGGGACGACGAGCCTTGCGCTTCGGCGACGAGCCGGCGGATGCCCGCCAGCGCCGTGTCGTCGCCGACCGCGCCCACCCGGATCCGCAGGGCGGTGTCGGTGGCGACGGTGCCGGCCACCACCGGGGCGCCGGGGCCGCGCGGCACCGGCCGGGATTCGCCGGTGATCATCGACTCGTCCACGTCGGCGGTGCCCTCGGTGACCTGGCCGTCGGCGGGAATGCGGCCGCCGGGCCGCACGATCACCAGGTCACCCACGCGCAGCTCGGCGGGGGCCACGACGGTGACCCGGCCGGCCTCCACCCGCTCGGCCGTGTCGGGAAGCAGCGCCGCGAGGGAGTCCAGCGCGGAGGACGACTGCGCCAGCGAGCGCATCTCGATCCAGTGGCCCAGCAGCATGATCACGATCAGCAGCGCGAGTTCCCACCAGAAATCAAGCTCCATGCCCAGGAGACCCAGGCTCGCGCCCCAGGAGGCGAGGAACGCCACGGTGATGGCCAGGGCGATGAGCAGCATCATTCCGGGGGTGCGGCTTCTCAGTTCCCCCACCGCGCCGGTGAGGAACGGGCGGCCGCCCCAGGCGAACATGACGGTGCCGAGCAGCGGGGAGATCCAAGCCGCCCAGGGGGCGTCGGGCAGGTCGTAGCCCAGCAGGGCGGCGAACATGCCGCTGAACCCGAGCACCGGCAGCATCAGCAGCAGCATCACCCAGAACAGCCGGCGGAACTGGGCCACATGGTCGCCGTGGCCCGCACCGTGGCCCGCACCGTGGCCGGTGTGGTCGGTGTGACCGTGGCCGATGTCGCCGGCGGGTCCGCTGCCGACAGGCGCAGGCGCTGGATGCCCCATGGCCCGGTGGTTCAGCACATCGGGGGCGTCGGAGTGGTGGTCGGAGGAGGAATGCATGCGCCCAGACTAAACCCCCTAGGGGTATCTAACAAGGAAGTACGACTAGCGTGGAGGGTGCCGACCGATCGCGGTCAGCCAACAGGAGAGGACGCCGACGATGATGTGGGGAAACGGAACGAACCCGGCCTGGCTCTGGCTGTACGGACTGCTGTCGCTGGTCGCGGTGGTGGCGCTCATCGTGGTGGCGGTGCGGTACTTCCGCGACGATTCGACGAGCCCGGTCGGGCCGCGCCGCAGCGCCGCACGGCGTATCCTCGACGACCGGTACGCCCGCGGCGAACTCAGCACCGAGCAGTACCGGGAGCAGGTCGCCGAACTCGGCGAACAGCCCTGACTACCCGAGCTGCCCGACCCGGCACGGACAGGCAAAGATCTTGGTGACCCGCCGTGTCCCGCGGCAGAACACGCCGACCCCGCCAGAGAGATCATCCGCCCTTGCGCTGCGGCTACAGCGGCTACCGGAGCGTGGAGATCTTCAGGGCCACCGACTTGAGGTTCTGGATTCGCTGCTCGTACCGGGCGGCCAGCACGATCAACAGGACGCCGCCGATGCCCAGCCACAGCCACCAGGGCACGGCACCGTAGGCCAGCGAGATCCACGGCCAGAGTTGGGCGAGCGCGTGCGCCAGCAGCACCGTGGCTCCGATGAGGAACGGCGCCTGCAGCCAGCGCACCGTGCCGAGGACCAGCACCGCGATCGTGAGCACGCCCAGGCCCACGACCCGCCAGAGCGGGCTGTAGGTGAAGTCGAGCAGCAGCGACGGCAGCAGCAGCACCAGCAGGCCGGGGGCCAGGGTGATCCAGCTGCGGGCGGGGGGTGTGCGGTCCAGGTGCAGCAGGCCGCTCGCGATCAGGGCGAGGGCCAGCGGAATGCTGACGATCTCAACCGGGTCGGGAACGTGGTGGGTCCACCCGGCGACCAGCATGACCGCGCCGCCGCCGACAGCCACCCAGGCAACGAGGCGCCCGAGCCGGCTCTCGTCGGCCCAGAACACGCCCAGGTACAGTGCCGAGAACAGCCACACCACCAGCAACACCCGGATCATTGCCAGCGGCGCGTAGTCCAGTGCCGACACCTCGGCGAGCACCACTCCGACGAGGGCGGCGATCGCAAGGCCGTACCCGCCCCACACGGTGCGGTCCGTCGCGGTGGGTCCCGGCGCTCCCGCGGCGGCGGGGCCGACGGGTGCCGCCGGGCCCGAGCCCGGGAGGCCGCCGACGACGGATGTTGCCAGCCGGGTCGTCCAGACCAGGCCGGCCCCGGTGGCGACCAGGAGCAGCGCTGCCGGGATCAGCCAGGCCTCCAGTTCGCCGGTGGTTCCGTTCGGGCCGTAGAGCGGCATGATCTGCAGGCCGGCGGTGGCCAGCACCGCCAGGACGCCCACGACACAGGCCGGCCAGCCCACGATGCTCCAGCGGGTGCGGGTCGGCAACAGCGCGCCGAGGATGCCGATGGCCCCGCCGAGCGCGAGGGTGAGCACCGGTCGCAGCACCGCGCCCTCGGCGCCCACGAAGACGCTGGGCAGCACGGCAACGGCCAGGCCGAGGGCCAGCATCGCCTGGGCGGCGGTGGACGTCCGGCCCAGGAGCCGGGCGGCGATGAGCTGCCCGACCACCAGGGAGAGGCCCAGTGGCACCGTGCCCAGTTCGATCGGGTCGACCAGGTCGCGCCCGAGTCCTGCCACCAGGGCGAGCACGCCGGCCACGATCGTGAACCAGGCGAGCAGGCTGCCGGCGCGGCTCTGATCGAACCAGCGCAGGAGAACGTGCAGCACGGCGAGGAGCCCGACCAGCGCGAGGACCCGGCCCTGGGCGTACGGCGTGAACGACAGTGCGGTGGTTTCTGCGCTGAGGATGCCCAGCAGGGCCAGCCCGACGAGGCCGTAGCCGAGGGCGCGGGGCGCGGCGAGGCCGGCATCCCCCGGAGCGGCGGGTGCGTGGGTGGGTGCGGCAGGCGCCGTCGGGCGGACGGGCGCGGCCGGGAACACCCGGATGACCAGGCCGCCCGTGCCGATGAGAACCACGGCCGCAGGCACCAGCCACGCCTCGAGGCGCCAGTCCGGCCCGGACGAGCCGCCGGCCAGCAGGCTGTGAACACGGCCGGTCGCGGTGACGAGGATGGCCGCGGAGCCCACCAGCACGCTCGGCCAAGCGGCGAGGCTCCAGCGTGGCCGGCTCAGCAGCAGGGCCCCGCCGACGGCAAGCACGCCGCCGACCAGGACGGTGAGCAGTTGGCGGAGCGCGTCGTCGGTGAGGCCGGTCGCGCCGAGGGTGGTCGCCACCGGCCCGGCGCCGACGGCGGCGCTGGGCAGCAGGGCAAGGGCGAGGCCGGTACCGATCCAGTAGCGCGCGGCGGGGGCGGACCGGCCCGTCCCGGCGGACCACGGTCGGTTCTGCAGCAGCTGTCCGGCCATCAGGGCCAGGCCGAGGGGCACGAGCACAACCTCGGACGGGTCAACCGCAGCCACGAGCAGCGCGGCACCGGCCGCGGCACCGGCGAGCGCGGCACTCGTCCACGCCGTGACGACGCCGAACGACGCCCGCGGCCGGCACACGGTGAGCACGTGCAGGGCGCCGAGCAGCAGCACGAGGCCGATGGCCCGAGCCGCGCCGAGCCGGGTCGAATCGAAGGCGGCGGCTTCCAGCACCGTGAGGGTGACCAGGGCCACCAGCACCAACGGCAGGCTGCCGCGGTACCGGATCGGCGCTGAGCCGGACTGGCCCGGTCGCACGAGCAGCACGGCTGCGAGAATCAGGATGGCCGCGGTCGGCAGCAGCCAGGCCTCCAGGAGCGGTCCCGTCGGCCCGGCGGAACTGAGAAGGCGGATCGAGCGGGCGACACCGGTGACGAGCAGGCCGGCCGCGCCGGCCAGGCCGGCGGCGGCGAGGAACGCCCACCGCGGCCTCGTCCACCGCACCAGGGTGGCGCCGAGCAGCAGCACGGCCGCCGCCACACCCACGAGGACCGGGCGCAGCGCCGAGCCGGTCTGGCCGGTCACGGCCAGGGGGAGCAGGGCCAGGCTGAGACCGGCCAGGGTGAGCAAGGCGGCGCCCGGACTGGCGGTGAGGGCGCGGTCGACCCGGCCATAGCGCCAGAGCAGGGCGGCCAGGCCGAGCACGGTTCCGGCCACGGGAAGCACATACGCCTCGAGGGGGGTGCTGGAGCTGTTGCCCAGGCCCCACCAGAGTCCGGCCGTGGCCAACGCCAGGGACAGCCAGCCCAGGTGGCGCCGCCAGGAGCCGGAGGCGAACAGGCCGTCGGCGTCGACGGCGGTGAGCAGCACGGCGACGCCGGTCAGCAGCAGCACCAGCCAGCCCAGGCCGACCCGGTCCAGCGGCAGGAATGCCGTGGCCAGCACGGCGGCGGCGCCGACCTCAAGGCCCAGTCCGGTGCGCGACGCCCGCCCGGTCCCCCGCAGGGCGAGGGCGAGCGCGACGGTGAGCAGGGTGGCGGTCGGCGGGGTGAGCGCGGTGACGGTGGCCGGCGCATCCGTGACGAGAACGAGGTTGACGGTCAGCGCGAGCAGCGCCGGGGCGACCAGGAGCGCCGCGGTGAGCCGCTCCACCCGCAGTCGGGCAGCGGGCAGCAGCGTCCAGAGCAGGGTCGCCGTCAGCACCAGGACCGTGGCCAGGATGCCGAGGACCGGCGCGAGCAGCGCGACGGTGGCCCGTTCGCCGGCGGGCAGGGCCTCGATGAGACGCCCGGTGGGCGCCGCGAGGAGGTAGAGCGTGGGGGCGAGGAGGGTCCAGAACGACCAGCGGCGTTCCCCCGTGCTGAGCCGGGCGAGCAGCCGGCCCTGGGCGACGAGCAGCTGCAGCAGCCCGGTGGTCACGGCCACGGCCAGCACGATGTGCACCAGGAGAACGGCGTTGCTCGGCGGTGCCGCGCGGGTGAGCATGCCGGGGGCGGCGGCGACGCCGATCAGGGTGAGCACGATGGCGCCGGAGAGCAGGGCGCCCCGGCCGTTGGCCCGGGTCTGGGGATCGAGCAGGTACCGGGCGACGACCAGGGCCAGCACGGCGGAGAGGGTGCCGAGCCACCAACTCGTGCTGCTCGTCCAGCCGATGACATACCCGAGCGTCTCGGCCGCGGCGACAAGGGTGATGAGGTGCGGACGGAACTCCGCCGGCGCCGGCCGTGACCCACGGGCCAGGAACAGGGCGGCCAGGGCGAGGGCGCCCAGCAGCAGGTAGAGCGGCAGGATCAGCCAGAGCCCCTGGGCGAACGGGACCGCCAGCAGGATCACGACCACTCCGAACCAGGCCAGCAGTCGGCGGCGGGCCGTGAGGACGCCGCCGACCCGCCAGAACACCGTCCCCAGCACGGCGACGCCGGCCAAGGCGGCCAGCGCCGCGGTGCCGTCGCTGCTGATGCGGGCGATCAGGTTCTCGTCGAGGGCCAGCACGGCCCGCAGCAACGGGATGGCGGCGGCGAAGACGGCGGCGACGCCGGCCAGACCCGCCAGGGCAAGGGCGGTGAGAGCTCCGGTGAGCGCTGCCCGGCGCACCGGGCCGGCGGCCAGGCGCCGCCACGCCAGTTCGAAGCCGAGGGCGACCGCGGCGGCCACCAGCAGCGGCACCGACACCATCAGGGCGATCTCGCCGCTGCGCCAGGTGCACACGGCGACGCCGAGCACCCCGGTCAGGGCGGCGAGGCCGACGAAGAGGTGGCTGGTGACGCGCATGAACGCATCCGGGCTGGCGCGGCCGAGCACCGTGAAGGCGTGCGCCGCCGCCACCAGGGCGATCACGCCGAAGCTGACCAGGGGAGACCAGTCGGTGCCGGGCTCGACGAAGCCCGCCAGCCCGGTCGAGCTGAGCAGGGCGAGGGCGGCGAGGGCGAGCAGGGCGCCGCGTTCGGCGCGTCGGTTCAGCGACGGCCATGCGCCGGCCGTGCCCGGGAGGGTGAACCGGTGCACCAGCGCGCCGGCGGCGGTGCCCGTGACGGCCAGGAACAGCCGGGTGAGCGGGACCTCGTCGGCGGCGATCCCGGCGGCGAGCAGCCCGACCGCGGGTGCGGCGGCGGCGAAGCCGGCCACGCTGGCCACCCGCAGCGAGGAGAGGGCCTGCCAGCCGAGGAAGAGTACCGTGCACACCGCCAGGGCGCCGCCCCAGTAGAGCAGGCCGTCGCCATCCTGCAGGCCGAACAGGTTGAGCCGGCGCATGGCCCAGATGTCCAGCAGCACGAGCACCACTGCCAGCGCGCCGATGCCCTCGGCCGTTGCGACCAGGCCCTTGCGGCGCAGCAACGCCGCCGTCACCAGGGTCCCGAGCGTGAGCACGCCCACCACGCCGGCGCGGAACGCGAGCCCGGTATAGATGAACGCGACGGTGACGAAGAAGATCGCCGCCACCGACACGAGTGTGACGCCCACGATCAGCAGCACGACCTGCACGCTGGAGCGCGTGTGCGGTGCCGGCCCGTCGGGGACCTTTGGCGCGGGCGGCGGGGTGATCGAGGCGGGCGGAGCGGTCGAGACCGGCGGGTTCGTCGGTACCGATGGCGCGGTCGGGACGGACGGCGGCGGAATCGTCGCCGTGGCCGGCGGGCGATACCCGGGGGCCGCGAACGGCGGCACGGCCGGTGCGGCGGTGCGGGGTGAGTCGGCGAGAGCGGCCGGTGCCGCCATCGTGGCGGCCGCCGGGGTTGATGCCGCG
>NZ_JAODBG010000003.1 GCF_025463825.1 Cryobacterium sp. | reverse complement strand
CCCTGGTGGCGTTGAAGACCGCGCTCGTGGCCCAGGGCCTGCGGGTGCGGCTGGACAAGCGCACCAAGAACCTCAAGGCGCTGCTGGAGCGGGCCGGTGCCGCCGGCTACGGCCGGTTCGCCTTCGTGACCGATGACACCGACCCGGCCGAGCTCGTCTTCAAGCCGCTGGGCGACTGAACGGTCGGTGAACGCTGGGGCGACGGGACTTCAGTCCTAAAGCGGCCCGCGCGCTCGATCACTAGACTGTTCTCGGACTGGAACACAGCGACGTCTTCCTCAAAATCCACTCGGACTAAGAAATCCAAAAATAGATCGACAGACAAACAGGAGATAGTTGTGGCTCTTATTGACGCAGTTGTTGCACGCGAAATCCTCGACTCTCGGGGCAACCCGACCGTCGAGGTCGAGATTCTGCTCGAGGACGGCACGCTGAGCCGTGCCGCCGTACCGTCCGGCGCCTCCACCGGCGCCTTCGAGGCTTACGAGCTGCACGACGGTGACAAGAAGCGGTACCTCGGCAAGGGCGTGCTCAAGGCCGTCGGCTCCGTCACCGACGAGCTCGGCCCGGCCGTGGAAGACCTCGATGCCGCTGACCAGCGGATCATCGACATGGTCCTCAACGAGACCGACGGCACCGTCAACAAGGAGCGCGTCGGCGCGAACGCCATCCTCGGCGTGAGCCTGGCCGTCGCCAAGGCCGCCGCCAGCTCGGCCGACCTGCCCCTCTTCCGCTACCTCGGCGGCCCGAACGCACACACCCTGCCGGTGCCGATGATGAACATCATCAACGGTGGCTCGCACGCAGACAACGACGTCGACATCCAGGAATTCATGGTTGTCCCACTCGGCGCGCCCACCTTCAGCGAAGGCCTGCGCTGGGGCGTTGAGGTCTACCACGCCCTCAAGGGCCTGCTGAAGAGCAAGGGCCTCGCGACCGGCCTCGGCGACGAGGGTGGCTTCGCCCCCAACCTGCCCAGCAACCGTGCGGCCCTCGACCTCATCGTCGAAGCCATCACGCTCGCCGGCTACACGCCCGGCACCGACATCGGCCTGGCACTCGACTGCGCCGCCACCGAGTTCTTCAAGGACGGCGTCTACCACTTCGAGGGCAAGGAACTTTCTTCCACCGAGATCGTCGCGTACTACGCCGAGCTCCTCGAGGCGTACCCGCTCGTCTCCATCGAAGACCCGCTCGAGGAGGAGGACTGGGAAGGCTACGTCCACCTCACCGCGCAGCTCGGCGACAAGGTGCAGATCGTCGGAGACGACCTGTTCGTCACCAACCCGATCCGCCTGGCCAAGGGCCTCGAGATCAAGGCCGCCAACTCGATCCTCATCAAGGTCAACCAGATCGGTACCCTGACTGAGACGATGGACGCCGTCGCCCTCGCCCAGCGCGCCGGCTACACCACCGTCATCTCGCACCGCTCCGGTGAGACCGAAGACACCTTCATCGCCGACCTCGCCGTCGCCACGGATGCCGGCCAGATCAAGACCGGTGCCCCGGCCCGCAGCGAGCGCGTTGCCAAGTACAACCAGCTCCTGCGCATCGAAGAAGAGCTCGGCGAGGCCGCGGTCTACGCCGGCCGCTCCGCGTTCCCGCGCTTCAAGGCGTAATCCCGCAGTATCCCGCACCACCGCGAAGACCCCAGCCCCGTCGGGCTGGGGTTTTCTGCTGCGGTACCACCGGCGCAGCCCCCTGCGGATTTGCACAGGATCACGTTCCCTGCTCCCGTGTCGGAGCGCGGCGGCGGAAAGATCTGGCACTCTAGAACAGGAGAAGTCTGCCGCCGGGCGCCGCCGGCAGCACGGGGAGGAGAGTCACATGACGAAGAACGGCTCCGGCATGACCCCGCCCCGCCTCCCCGAGCCACGCCGTCCCACGTCGACGCCCGCTGCCAGGTCCACGGCCACACCTGGCGCCGAAGCCGGCACCGCCACGAGCACCCGGGCCACATCGAAGCCGACCGGGAAGACCCGCACCACCCGGCAGCCGGTGCAACTCGCCAGTACCGAAACCGCTGCAGGCAACTGGTTGCGGGGCCTGCGGCTGTCGGGGTTCTCCTTCGTGATGATGGGCATCCTCGTGCTCGCGGTGGTCGTGCTCGCCCCGAGCGTGCGCACTTACGCCGAGCAGCGCCAGCAGATCGACGAACTCCGGTCCACCGTCGCAGCGCAGGAGGCCGAGGTCGACAACCTCAAAGACGAGCGGGAACGCTGGAACGACCGCACCTTCGTCACCACCCAGGCGCGGGACCGGCTCTCCTACGTGATGCCGGGTGACATCAGCTTCCTGGTGCTCAACGACACCGGGGCCACCGTCGACGGCTCGGCGGACACCGCCGCCGTCAGCACCGCCATCCAGGACACCGAGGTCGACTGGGTCGACTCCATGTTCCGATCGGTGATGACCGCCGGACTCGCTCCCCAGGAGGCAGCAGAATGACCAGACCCCCGTTCGATCCCGCCAGCGAGTGGGACATCGCCACGGTTTCCGCCCAGCTGGGCCGCCCCGCCCGGAACGTGATCGGCATTGCCGCCCGCTGCGTCTGCGGCGCGCCCACCGTCGTCGCGACCGCCCCGCGCCTGGAGGACGGCACCCCGTTCCCCACCCTCTACTACCTGTCGCACCCGGCCGCCACGGCCGCACTGTCCTTCCTGGAGGCCACCCAGGTGATGAACGAGTACAACCAGATGCTCGCCGATGACGAAGACCTGCGTGCCCACTACCGGGCCGCGCACGAGAGCTTCCTGCACGACCGCGAGATGATCGGCGTTGTGCCCGAACTCGCCGGCGTCTCTTCCGGCGGTATGCCGGTGCGGGTCAAGTGCCTGCACGCCCTCGCCGCGCACTCCCTGGCCGCCGGCCCCGGCGTCAACCCCATCGGCGACCTGGCCCTGCTCCGCGCCGCCTGGTCGCCCTCGGTCTGCGAATGCCTGGACTACGCCCCGCCGGTGGCGCCGCCGGCCGACGCGTGATCCGGCGCCGGCGCCGCCCCCTCGCCGTCCTCGCCCTCGTCCTGGCGGCGGTTGTTCCCGTGGTCGCCGCCGGCGGGGACGCCCCGGCGGCCCGCGCCGATCAGGTGCGTGACCTCGAATACTGGTTGAACGACTACGGGTTCACCCAAGCCTGGGCCACAAGCAAGGGCGCCGGCGTCACGGTCGCCGTCATCGACACGGGTGTCGACGGCAGGGTCGCCGAACTCGGCGGCGCCGTAGTGGGCGGCACGGATGTCTCCGGCATCGGCGCGTCCAACGGCCAGACGCCGGTGGGGGAGGACAACGAGCACGGCACCCTGGTGGCGTCGCTGCTCGCCGGCCGCGGCACCGGCACCGACACCGGCCTGATCGGCGTCGCCCCGGAGGCCTCGATCCTCAGCGTCTCGGTTGCTTTCGGCACCAGCGGTGCGCAGCTGAGCAACGACGACCAGATCGCCGAGGGCATTCGCTGGGCCGTGGACAACGGCGCCGACGTGATCAATATGTCCCTGACCCGCAACACCCTGGACTGGCCGACCAGCTGGGATGACGCGTTCATGTACGCCTTCGAGAACGACGTCGTGGTCGTCGCGGCCGCCGGCAACCGGGGGAGCGGCACCACCGAAGTGGGCGCTCCGGCCACGATCCCCGGCGTGCTCACCGTCGCCGGCGTTGACCGGTCGAAGGAGGCCAGCTTCGACGCCTCCTCGCAGGGCATCACCATCGCCGTGGCGGCGCCGAGCGAGAAGCTCGTCGGCGTGGCACCGGGCGGTGGCTACCTGCAGTGGGACGGCACCAGCGCGGCGGCCCCCATCGTGTCGGGCCTGGTTGCGCTGGTGCGAAGCGCGTACCCGAAGCTGGACGCCGCCGGGGTGATCAACCGGGTCATCGAGACCGCCAACGCCAACGGACACACCGTGCCGAGCCCGATCTACGGGAACGGGCTCATCGACGCGGCCGGAGCGGTGACGGAGTCGGTGCCGAAGTCGACCTCGGCGACGCCGACCGAACTGCTGCAGGAGTGGATCACGCTGCACCGGCGGGCGGTCACCGCGCCGGTCACCCCCACCGAACCGGCCACCGTGGCCCCCGTCGTGCCTGACCCCGACCCGGCCCTGCCCGAGCGGAACACCTCTGCGGCCTGGCTGCCGAGCCCGCTCACCCTCACCTATGTGAGTCTGCCGCTCGCCGTGCTGGTGGGGTTTGGTATCCTTGTAACGCTGTTCGGCATTGGGGCCACGCGGCATTTCAAGCGAATTCGTTTCAAACAATAAATCTCGCGTATCCAATCCTTGTAGGAGGCCTTCTAATCGTGCCCAAAATTCTCATCGTCGGTGGCGGCTACGCGGGGTTCTATACCGCCTGGAAGCTGGAGAAGTGGCTGCGCCCCGGCGAAGCCGAGGTCACCATGGTCGACCCGCTCCCGTACATGACCTACCAGCCGTTCCTCCCCGAGGTGGCCGCCGGATCGATCGATCCCCGCCACTCGGTCGTGGCCCACCGCGCCCACCTGAAGAAGACCAGCGTGCTCACCGCGAAGGTCACCCACGTGAACCACGCGGCGAAGACGGCGACCATCACGCCTCCCGTCGGCGAGCCCTGGGAGTTCGCCTACGACATCGTCGTGGTGACCGCCGGTGCCGTATCGCGTACCTTCCCGATCCCGGGAGTGGCCGACCAGGCCATCGGCCTGAAGACCATCGAAGAAGCCGTCGCGATCCGCGACAAGGTCCTCACCAACTTCGACAAGGCGGCGCAGCTGCCGGCCGGCCCCGAGCGCGACCGCCTGCTGACCTTCGTGGTCATCGGCGGCGGCTTCGCCGGCATCGAGGTCTTCGCGGAACTGCGTTCCTTCGCCAGCTCACTGCTGACCAAGTACCCGGAGATCGCTTTCGAGGACACCCACTTCCACCTCATCGAGGCAATGGGCCGCATCATGCCCGAGGTGTCCGAGTCGACCGCGCTCTGGGTCATCAAGAACCTCGCCGAGCGCGGCGCTGAGGTGCACCTCAACACCCAGCTCACCTCCGCCGTCGACGGCGTGATCGAGCTGTCCACCGGTGAGTCGTTCGAATCCGACCTCATCGTCTGGACCGCCGGCGTGATGGCGAACCCGGGGATCGTGCGCAACACCGACCTGCCGATCGAAGAGCGGGGCCGCCTGAAGGTGCGCACCGACCTGCGCGTGGGCACCGAGGACGAGATCATCGAGGGCGCCTGGGGCGCCGGAGACATCACCGCCGTTCCCGACCTTTCCGGTGGCGGCGTCGGCGGCTTCTGCGTTCCCAACGCGCAGCACGCTGTGCGCCAGGGCAAGCTCATGGCCAAGAACATCGTCGCGGTCCTCCGCGGTGAAGGCACCGTGGAGTACAACCACAAGAACCTGGGCGCCGTCGCGGGCCTCGGCGTGGGTATCGGTGCGTTCCAGTCCGGCAAATTCGCCATCAAGGGCTTCCCGGCCTGGGTCGCCCACCGCGGCTACCACGGCCTGGCCATGCCGAGCTGGGAGCGCAAGATCCGCGTCGTCGGCGGCTGGGTGCTCAACGTCTTCCTCGGCCGCGACATCGTGTCGATCGAAGCCGTGCAGACGCCTCGCGCCGTGTTCGAGCAGTTCGCCTCCCGCCCCAAGCCGCCGGTGGCCGCCACCGCCGCGGTCCCTGCCGAGGTCAAGGCTCCGCGCGCCCCGCGCAAGGCGCCGGTCAAGACGCCCGTCGAGGTCGCCGCTGCCGAATCCGGCACGGAGAGCGTCGTCGCACCGTAAAGTCACCAGTGGATGCCGCACCCGCGTGCGGCATCCACTCGTGATGCCCGGCTAGTCCGGGCGTGCCCCCGTAGCCCAACCGGCAGAGGCAGGCGACTTAAAATCGTCACAGTCTGGGTTCGAATCCCAGCGGGGGCACCATCACGTCAGCGCAGGGCTGGACGGACGAAGCGCTGCCAGGCCCAGACGGCCACACTGACGCCCGCGAAGGCCACTGCGGCCACCCCGAGCAGCCGCACTGTGCCGTCGCCGGCCCAACCGACGAAGGTGGGCGAGAGCAGCACGAACAGGGCCAGGTAGGCCGGCACGGCCAGTGCCGCCCAGATCGGCGGCGACCAGGCCAGGATGCTGCGCCCGCTGGTGCTGCCCACCGGGATCAGGACCAGGACGGCCGAGCCGATCGCGGTGAGCACGACGGTATTGACGAACTCCGCGGCGAGGGCGCTGACGAACCCGTCGGCCGTCAGCAGGGTCCCCACCACGAGCAGTCCCACCAGGCCGAGGGCGAGCAGGCTGCCCGCCCGCACCGCCGCCAGCTTGCCCCGCTCCGCCGCCAGTGGGCCGGTGCGCACGACGACGCTGCCCAGCAGGCCGAAGAGCAGGGCCGGATGCAGCTCGAAGGCGCGGGAAGCCAGGGCAGTGATGGCCACCAGCACCAGGTAGCGCGGCAGGACGGTCGTCGTCACGTCCAGGTGCAGCGCCCGGGAGCCCCACCACTGGGGTACCAGCAGGGCCACGGCGTTTACCACGGCCAGCGCGAGCAGCACGGCAAGCAGCAAGCGCAGGTAGTTCGGCGATCCGGCGACCGGACCGGAGAGCAGCACGAAGACCGCCGCCGCGAGGATCGCGGCTGCGCCGACGACCCACTGCGCGAGGTTCACCGTCGGTGCCACCTCGAAATCGTCCCGCGGATGATTGCGGCCCGCGAACCGGTGCCCGCTGAAGACGGGTCGGCCGCCCCTGGCCCGGGAGATGGTGCCGGCCAGGAGCCGGGCGGGAACGACGAGCAGCAGCAGCGCGCCGAGGGTGAGCAGGCCGGCCTGCAGCCACGGGAACTTCGCCACCGTCCACGGCGGGATGACAGCGGTACTGAACTGGGTGGGATCACTCCAGCCGCCCGGCACCGTCAACTCCGGCGGCGCGCCGGCCGAGGCGTCCGGGCCGACCGGGGCGGGAACGGCCGGCGTCGGACTCGGAGACGCGGTGCCGGGACCGGCGGTGGCGGGAGGCGTGGCCGACGGGGCGGGTGTGGCCGGAGCCGTCGTCGAGGGGGCGTTCGTGGGGCGGGGCGTCGCCGTGGCGGTGGGCTTCGGGGTCGGAGTCGGCGTTGCGGTCTGGGCGGGCGTGGCGGCCGCCACACCGTAGCGGACGGTGATGGCCGGACTGCCCGCACTCACGTTGCCCGCGGCATCCTGCTGCACGGCGCGCAGGGAATACCAGCCGGCCGCGACGCCGGACCCGGAGCAGGACCAGGTGCCCCCGGCGACCACGCTGCTGCACACCGAGTACGCGCCGGCGAAGACCGTGACGGTCGAGCCGTTCTCACCCTCGCCGAAGTACTGGGACCCGGTCAGGGACAGGGTAATTCCGTCCGTGGGACCGGCCACGACGGGCGAGGCCGGGGCGTCGACGTCGATGAGCAGGGACACCGGGGCGCTGGCCGGCGAGGAGGCCGGGGCGCTGAAACCGGTCTGCTGGGACGCGGTGAGTTGGTCCGGTCCGCTGACGAGGCCGCCCGGTAGCAGGCAGGCCCAGGCGCCGGACGAGTCGGCGGTGAACGAGCAGCTCTGCCCGCCGGCCAGGGTGGCGGTGACCGTGGCGCCGGGGTAGCCGGTGCCGCGCACCAGTCTGCTCGTGGTGGAGGTGCCGGTGGCCCCGCCCGTGACGGTGGGGGCCTGCAGGACCCGCACGTTCTGCGAGGCGGAGTAGTTGGATTGCCCGGAGGCCACGACCCGGAGCTGAATGGCGGGCCCGCTGGGCAGCATCACGTCGGAGCAGCTCCACGCTGCCGTGCCGTCGGCGGCGACGATGCAGAGCGGATCGCCGCCGGCGGGTGAGAGCAGCTGGATCTCGTGGGACAGATCGCGTGTGCCGGAGACACTCGTGCTGCCGCCGACGAAGCTGCCCGCCGCCGGGCTGACGATGGTGGGAGGAGAAAGCGGCGGCGCCTCCGAGGGCGTGGGCGTGGGCGTTGGCGTGGGCGTCGCTGTTGGGGTAGGTGTTGCCGTCGACGTGGGCGTGGCTGACGGCGTCGGCGTCGACGATGGCGTGCCGGTGGGCGTCGGCGCGACGGACGGCGCAGGGGCGGCGGTCTGCGGCGGGGCCGTGCTGGCCGGCGGTGCGGGAACGGTCGACTCTCTGGGCGTGGGCGTGGGCGTAGGCGTCGGTGTCGGTGTGGCCGTCGCCGTGGCCGTCGGTGTGGGCGTCGAGGTCGCGGCCGACACCGGTGCCGCCGGGGACAGCAGGGGAACGCTCAGCAGCAGGCCCAGCACTGCCGCGGCCAGCAGCGGAGCGCGCTCATGCCGGCGACGGGGTCGGTCGACCGGACCGTGCGCGCGGCTGCGACGTTGCTGGAACATGAACCCCCTCAGTCCATTCCACGGGCCATGGGGACGAATGTCAACGCGGCGCGCCTCCGGCCGACGAATTCTCGGCCCCGTTTCCACCGGCGTTTTGGGGGTCGCCGCCTCCGTGCTTCCGGTACGGCATACTGGCGACTGGGCCGACCGCACCATCACCGCCGACATCGACCGCGAGGGCACCACGTGACGACAACATCCCCCCTCGACCTTTCCGTCCGCCCGGATGCCGCGCCCTGGCTGCACCCCGCCGCCTATTGGCCCGGACTCACGGACGCCACCCGAGGGCTCGACACCCCGGTCGCCGCTCTGCACCTGGACGCGTTGCGGCACAACACCCACGACATGCTTGACCGCGCCGCCGGTACGCCGATCCGCATCGCCAGCAAGTCGCTGCGCGCGCGCGGGGTGCTCGAGGCCGCGCTCGCCCTGCCGGGCTACCGCGGAGTCCTCGCCTACACGCTGGCCGAAGCGCTCTGGCTGGCCGAGAGCATCGACGACGTCGTGGTCGGCTACCCCAGCGTCGACGTGTCGATGATCCGCCGGCTGGCTCGCTCCGCCGAACTCGCCGGCCGGGTGACCCTGATGGTCGATTCGCTCGACCACCTGGACGCAATCGACGCGGCCATCCCGCCGGTGAGCCGGGAACGCATCCGCGTCTGCCTCGAACTCGACGCCGCCTGGCATGCGCCGGTGCTCGGCCGGCTCGGCGTGTGGCGCTCGCCCGTGCACACCCCGGACGAGGCGAGGGCACTGGCCGTCGCAATCGGAGCTCGGCCCGGCTTCGACCTGGTGGGGCTGATGTCCTACGAGGCCCAGATCGCCGGGCTGGTGGACCAGCCGGCCGGACATCCCCTGCGGGGCAGGGTGAACCGCTGGGTGCGCAACAACTTCATCGTCGAGCTCGCCGGCCGCCGGGCGGCCGCGGTCGCGGCCGTGCGACAGGTCGCCGACCTCGAGTTCGTCAACGGCGGCGGCACCGGCTCGCTGGAGAGCACCTCCGCCGACACCTCGGTCACGGACATCGCCGCGGGCAGCGGTTTCTTCGGCGGCCACCTGTTCGACAACTATTCCGGGTTCCGTCCGGCGCCGGCGGCCGCGTTCGCGCTGTTCGTCGCGCGAAAACCCAGCGCCGGGATCGCCACCCTGAGCGGCGGCGGGTGGATCGCGTCCGGTCCACCGGGCGCCGATCGCCTGCCGCGCCTGGTCTGGCCGGAGGGGCTCGGCATGGTGGCCAGGGAGATGGCGGGAGAGGTGCAGTCGCCCGTCACCGGCGCTGCGGCCCGCGACCTGCGGGTCGGCGAGAGGGTGTGGCTGCGGCACACCAAGTCGGGGGAGCTGAGCGAACACGTCAACGAATTCGCCCTGGTCCACGACGGCGAGGTGGTCGACATGCTGCCCACCTACCGAGGCGAAGGGAAGGCCTTCCTGTGACCGCCAGCGGCGCCCTCTGGCGCAACTGGGCGCGCAGCCAGTCGGTGATCCCGGCCCGCGTGGAACGGCCCACCAGCGCCGAAGCGGTGCAGCGCGCCGTGCTCGCCGCGGCCCGCACCGGTTCCCGGATCAAGGCCGTCGGCGCCGGGCACAGCTTCTCCGGCATCGCCCTGGCGCCCGGGGTGCAGCTCGACCTCGACTTCACAGGCATTCTCGCCGTCGACGAAGCCGCCGGCCGGGTCACCCTGGCGGCCGGCACCCGACTCCATCAGTTGCCGGCGCTGCTGAAACCGTACGGCCTGGCCCTGGAGAACATGGGCGACGTGGACCGGCAGACCCTCGCCGGCGCCACCTCGACGGGCACACACGGCACCGGTGGAGCCTTCGCCGGCCTGGCCGCCCAGATCGTCGCCGTGACCCTCGTCACCGGGGACGGTTCGCTGCTCACCGTCAGCGAGACCGAGAACGCCGCCCTGCTGCCCGCCGTGCGGGTGGGTCTCGGCGCCCTCGGCATCCTCGTCGACATCACCATCCAGTGCGTGCCGGCCTACCTGCTGCACGCCGTGGAGACCACCGAACCCTTCGACGCGGTGCTGGCGGCCTACCCCGAGCGCAGCCGCGCCGCCGACCATTTCGAGTTCTATTGGTTCCCGCACACCGACGCCGTGCTGACCAAGACCAACACCCGCCTGCGGCCCGGCGCCTCCCGGGCACCGCTGGGCCGGATGCGCCGCTTCGTCGACGACGAACTCCTCGCCAACGGTCTCTACCGGAGCAGCTGTGCGGCAGGCCTGCTGCTCCCGGCGCTGGTGCCGCGGGTCAACCGCCTGGCCGACCGGCTCTCCGGCAACCGCACCTACACCGATTACTCACACCGGGTGTTCACCACCAACCGGTCGGTGCGCTTCCACGAGATGGAATATGCGCTGCCGCGCGAGCAGGTGCCGGAAGCGCTGCGGGAGGTGCGCGCCCTGATCGAGAAACGCGGTTGGACGATCTCCTTCCCCCTGGAGGTGCGCTCGGCCGCCGCCGACGATATCTGGCTCTCCACCGGTTTCGGCCGCGAGACCGGGTACATCGCCGTGCACCGGTACTACCGCGAAGACCCCCGCGAGTACTTTGCCGGGGTCGAGGCGATTATGCGTGCGCACGGCGGACGCCCACACTGGGGGAAGATGCACGATCTGGATGCCGACACCCTGCGCGGCAGCTACCCGCACTTCGACGACTTCCTCGCCGTGCGGGACCGGCTCGATCCGGAACGTCGCTTCACCAACCGTTACCTGGAAAGAGTCCTCGGCCGATGAACAGCAACACCTTCGCCTCCCGCGCCTGGCAGCACCGAGCGGGAGAGCTGGGCGACCGGCTGCCCCGCGGCCTCACGATCGGCACAGCGACCTCCGCGTTCCAGGTGGAGGGCGGCGCCCGCGACGGCGGCCGCGGTGAGTCGAGCTGGGACGTGTTCACCCGACAGCAGGGCCGTATCCTGGACGGCCAGAACGCGTCCATCTCCGCCGATCACATCGGCAACCTGACCGACGACGTCACCCTGCTGCGCGAATTGGGCGCTGACCTCTACAGCTTCTCGTTCGCCTGGCCGCGACTCCAGCCCGACGCCCGCGGCGCCCTCAACCGCGCCGGGCTGGCCTTCTACGACCGGCTGCTCGACCAGCTCCTCGGCAACGGCATCAGTGCCATGGCCACGCTTTCGCACTGGGACCTTCCGCTGGCCCTGAAGGGCGGCTGGCTGAACCGGGACACCGCCATGCGCTTCGGCGACTACGCGCACCAGATGGGTGAAATCTTCGGCGACCGGATCGACGCGTGGGTCACTCTCAACGACCCCGCCACCGTGACCCTCAACGGCTACCTGACCGGCGTGCACGCGCCCGGCCAGGCGCTCCTGTTCGACGCGTTGCCGGCCGCCCACCACCAGCTGCTCGGCCACGGCGTTGCCGTGCAGGGCCTGCGCGCCGCGGATGTGCGCGGCGGGATCGGCATCCGCAACCAGCACACCCCCGTCCAGCCCAGCACCGACCGGGAGGCCGACCGGGATGCTGCGGAGCTGCTCGACCTGCTGCACAACCGGCTGTTCGCCGACCCGGTGCTGCTGGGCCGTTACCCCGACCCGGGAGGCGTGTTCGAGAGCGAACTGCGCTACCTGCACGAGACCGACCCGGACGACCTGCGCACCATCCACCAGCCGCTGGACTTCTACGGTGTTGGCTACACCCAGCCGAGCCGAGTGGCCGCCGGCGCCGCCGGCCCGGTCAGCGCCCAGCCGGGAACGGACACCGCTGACATGCCGGTACGGACCCTGCCGCTGCACCTGGAGGCGTACCGCGAGCACCCGGTCACCGGGTCCGGGGTGCCGAACGCGCCGGAGTACCTGCCGGTGCTGCTGGCGGACCTGCGGGACCGTTACGCCGACCTGCTGCCGCCGGTCTACCTCACCGTGGGGGCGAGTTACCCCGATCGAGCGGATGTGCGCGGCGCGGTGACCGACCTGGCCCGCATCGATTACCTCGCCGAGCACCTCGTCGCCGCCGCTGAGGCCGTAGCGCCCGGTGGCCCCGCGGAGGGCGTGGCCCTGCGCGGTGTCCTGATCTGGTCGCTCCTGGATTCCTTCGAGTGGACCGCCGGCTACACGCAGCGCTTTGGACTGGTCGCCGTCGACTTCACCGACCCGTCCCGCCCGCGCACCCCCAAGCAGTCCTACCGCTGGTTGCAGCAGGTGCTCAGCAACCGTTAGGGCGTCCGGCGGCGCAGGGTGGCCGAGGCCAGGATCACCGCCCCCACGATCCAGGCCAGGATGATGAGCAACTCGCCGAGGACATAAGCGTCGTCCTCGCTCCCGGTGGCGATCGCGTTCAGCGCGTCGACGGCGTGCGAGAGCGGTAACCAGTCGCTGAGTACGCGCAGCACGTCGGGGAGTTGGTCGCGGGGCAGGAAGATGCCGCCGAGCAGGATCTGCGGGAACACGATCACCGGCATGAACTGCACGACCTGGAATTCGGTGCGCGCGAACGCGCTCGCCAGCAGGCCCAGGGTGGTGCCGAGCACAGCGTCCGCGACGGCCACGGCCACCAGTAGCCACACCGGACCCTCGATGTCCAGACCGCACACCGTGATGGCGAACAGCACCGCGATGCTGGACTGCAGGACCGCGAGCAGCCCGAACGCGAGCGTGTAGCCCAGGATCAGGTCGCCCTTGCCCAGCGGCATCGACAGCAACCGTTCAAGGGTGCCGGTGCGCCGCTCCCGCAGGGTGGTGATGCTGGTGACCAGGAACATCACGATGAACGGGAACAGCGCGATCATCGCCGGCCCGACGCTCTGGAACACGGTGGTCTCCGAGAAAATCCAGGCCACCAGCCCGATGAGCAGGCTGGGCACCAGCAGCAGGAGCGCGATGGTGCGCGGATCGTGCCGGATCTGGCTGAGCACCCGGCCGGTGGTGGCCAGGGTACGCGACGGCGTCATCGGGGTTCCTTCCGGGCATCGGGATCGTCGTCGCCGATGAGGCGGAGGAAGGCGGCGTCGATGTCGGCGGTGCCAGTGGCGGCGAGCAGCCCGGCCGGGGTGTCGTCGGCCAGGATGTCCCCGTCCCGCATCAGCAGCAGCCCGTCGCAGCGGGCGGCCTCGTCCATGACGTGGCTGGAGACGAGCAGGCTCGTGCCGCCGGCTGCCAGGCCGTGGAACAGCGTCCACAGGTCCCGCCGGAGCACCGGGTCCAGGCCCACGGTCGGTTCGTCCAGCACCAGCAGTTCGGGGGAGCCCAGCAGCGCCACGGCGAGTGACACCCGGCTGCGTTGCCCGCCGGAGAGCGACCCGGTGAGCTGACGGGCGCTGGCGCCGAGGTCGGTCTGCTCGATCACCCGGGCCACATCCGACCGGCCGGCGCCGAGCACCGCCCTGAAGTAGTCCAGGTTCTGCCGCACCGTGAGGTCGTCGTAGACGCTGGCATCCTGGGTGACGTAGCCCACCCGGCGGCGAAGCCAGGCGGACCCGGCCGGCCGGCCGAGCACGGTCACGGTGCCGGACTGCACGACCTGCACGCCGACGATGGCGCGCATCAGGGTGGTCTTGCCCGACCCGCTCGGTCCGATCAGGCCCACGACCTGCCGGGCCGGGATGCGCAGGCCGAGCCCGTGGAGCACCGGATGCGTCCCGCGGCGGGCGTGCAGGTCCGCCACGATCACCGCCGGTTCCGCAGGAGTGTCCATGACTGCATTATTCGCCGGTCAGCGCGGAAAGTCACGTAACCGGCGGGGAGGTTGCTTGGAGAGTGATGGGAAGGACATGGGAGCCACAGATGCCTTGGTTATGATTGCTGCATCGCACACATGCTGCGGCGGCCGCCTCGTGCGATCCGTCTCGCACGTTCAATCGCAAGGAGACGCTGCCATGGAATGGCTCATCCCGGTCCTCATCGTTGTCGCACTCATTGCAATCGCGGGTATCTACCTGTGGGCGACCTATAACTCCCTCGTGACACTGAAGGTGCGAGTGGATGAAGCGTGGAGCGACATCACGGTGCAGCTCAAGCGTCGCGCCGACCTGATCCCGAACCTGATCGAAGCGGTCAAGGGCTATGCGGCGCACGAGAAGTCGGTCTTCGAGAACGTTACCCGCGCCCGCGCCGAGACCCTCTCCGCTCAGGGCCCCGTCGACGCCGCGGCTGCCGAGAACCACATGCAGACCGCCCTGAAGAGCATTTTCGCCGTCGCCGAGGCGTACCCCCAGCTGCAGGCCAGCCAGAACTACCTGCAGCTGCAGGGCGAGCTCGTCGACACCGAAGACAAGATCCAGGCGTCGCGCCGGTTCTACAACGGCGGCGTGCGTGAGCTGAACACCAAGATGCAGACCTTCCCGAACCACCTGTTCGCGAAGCAGCTCGGCTTCAGCCAGCGCGAGTTCTTCGAGGTCACCGACTCCGCGGCCATCGCCGAGCCGCCGCGGGTGCAGTTCTAGCCCGGCTTTTGTGACCGCAGTACCGAAGAGGACCCATGTATAGCGCGATCGCGCGGAACAAGCGCAACACCGTCGTCATCATTGTGCTGTTCCTGGCCATCATCAGCGGCCTGGGCTGGCTCGCCGGGCTCGCCTATGGCGTGCAGGGCCCCGGCGTGCTCATCCTCACTCTGGTCATCGCGGGCGGCTACGCGCTCATCCAGTACTTCGCCGCCGGTCGGCAGTCGATCGCGATGAGCGGCGGCATCCCGGTGAACAGCGTCACCGACCACCCCCGGCTCTGGCGCATCGTGGAAAACCTGTCGATCACCACCGGCACGCCGATGCCCGAGGTGTACATCATCAACGACCCCGCGCCGAACGCCTTCGCGACCGGGCGCGACCCCAAGCACGCCATCGTGGCCGCCACGACCGGGCTGCTCGACATCATGGACGACGCCGAACTCGAGGGCGTCATGGCACACGAGATCGGCCACGTGCGCAACTACGACATCCGCGTGTCAATGATCGTCTTCGGGCTGGTCGTGGCCGTCGGGTTCATCTCGGACATCTTCCTGCGGATGGCGTTCTTCGGCCGCGGCAACAACAACAACGGCAACCCCGTGGTGCTGGTGTTCGGCCTGGTCGCCATGATCGTGGCCCCGCTGATCGCTTCCGTGGTGCAGCTGGCCGTGTCCCGGCAGCGTGAGTACCTGGCGGATGCCACCGGCGCGCTCACCACCAGGCACCCGGATGCGCTCGCCAGCGCGCTGGCCAAGCTCGGCGAATACGGCCGCCCGATGCGGAAGCAGAACACCTCGATGGCGCACCTCTGGATCGCCGACCCGCTCAAGCCGGGCGTGATGGACAAGCTCTTCGCCACCCACCCGCCGCTGGCCGAGCGCATCGAACGCCTGCACGCGATGGGCCGCAAGTTCTAACCCCGGCCGGCTGAGCCCAACTGTTCCCAATTCGGACAAGTGGTCCCGGCACACCGGGACCACTTGTCCGCACGGGCAACAGTTGCGGGCTGGGAACGGTCAGCGGGCCAGCTCGGCAGTCAGGCCGGCGGCCAGGTTGCCGCGGGGGGCCACTTCGATCCCGGACAGGCCCTGCCAGGCAGCCGTGCTTCGCAGCACCTCGGCCAGGCGCGTGGCGGTGTCGGCGGGAGCGGCGTCCTCGGCCCAACTGGCCTGCACCCGCAGCGCGCCGGCCTGCCGGTCGTTCTTGAGGTCGACGCGGCCCACCAGGGTGTCGCCGAGCAGCACCGGCAGCACGTAGTAGCCGAACCGGCGCTTCTCCTTGGGCGTGTAGATCTCGATCCGGTAGTGGAAGCCGAAGAGGCGCTGGGCCCTGGCGCGTTCCCACACCACGGGGTCGAATGGACTGAGCACCGCGGCCGCGTTGACCCGGCGCGGCAGCCGGGCATCCCGGTGCAGCCAGGCCGCGCCGGGGGCACCGTTCCGCCCCCAGCCGGGAACCTGCACGGGAAGAAGCTCGCCGGCGTCCTCGAGCTCGGCGATGGCGGCGCGGGCGGGCTCGGTGCGCAGCCGGAAGTAGTCGGCCAGGTCCGTCACCGTGCCGATGCCGTGCGCCCGCGCGGCCTGGGCGATGAGCACCCGGTGTGCGTCGGCCGCCGGGACGTCCCGGTCGAGTAACTCGGGGGAGAAGACCTGCTCGGGCAACGCGTAGACCCGCTCGAAGCGTTCTCTCCCGCCGCTGACCACATCCCCCCACCGGAACAGGGTCTCCAGGCCGATCTTCACGTCTGACCAGCCCCACCACGGCCCGCGGTTCTTGTTGGCGTCGTGTTCGATGGCGCTGGCGCGCATCGGACCGTTGGCGGCCAGCTCGTTCCGGAGCCAGGCGAGCATCGGGGCGTTCTCCTGCGACCAGTGCGCATCGTCGGCGGCCGCCTTGTCGCGGTAGGCCTGCATCCGCCAGCGGAACAGGGGCCAGTCGTCCACCGGGATCAGGGACGCCTCGTGCACCCAGTACTCGGTCAGGCGGGGGTTCGCGCCGCTGCTGAGCCGGTCGAGCTGGGCCTTGTCGTACGGGCCGAGCCGGCTGAACGCGGGCACGTAGTGGCTGCGCTCGAACACGTTGACCGAGTCGATCTGCAGCAGCGCGAGCCGGTCAACCAGGGCGCCGAGCTGGCGGATGCCGGGCGCGGCCGCGCCGGGAGCGGGCGCCGGCCGGCCGAAGCCCTGAGCGGCCAGGGCGATGCGGCGGGCAAGGGCGGGGGAGATCGTCTGGACCACGTGTCGACCCTACCGGCGGACGCCGACACGGAACGTTCACACGTCGTTCAGGGGCACGGCGGCCCGAGGACATTCCCCGCTCCTAGCCTCTCAGCGACCGGTTACCCGGCACCCGACCTGTTCACAACGGAGGAACCTTGCCCAGCACCCGAACCCTGGCGACCACCATCGCGGCGACCGCAATCGTCGCCCTCACCCTGACCGGCTGCTCCGGCGCAGCCGATGCCGCCGGCACCGCCGACGCCGTCGACGCGGCCGCGGCGACCAGCCTGACCGCGTTCGGCGACCTCGCCGGCCTCGAAGCCGCCGCAATCGAGGAAGGCGCGCTGAACGTCATCGCCCTGCCGCGGGACTGGGCCAACTACGGCGCGGTCCTGGACCTCTTCGCCGAGAAATACCCGGAGATCACCATCACCGAGGCCGCCCCGGACGGCTCCAGCGCCGAGGAGATCCAGGCGGCCGAGAACCTGGCCGGCCAGGACACCGCACCCGACGTCTTCGACCTGGGCCTGGCCGTTGCCCTCTCCAGCACCGACCACTTCGCCCCGTACCAGGTGGCGACCTGGGCCGACATCCCCGACGCCCTGAAGGAAGAGAGCGGCCTGTACGTGGGCGACTACGGCGGCTACCTGGCCGTCGGTTACGACCCGGACGCCGTTCCGGCGCCCGAGGAACTCAGCGACCTGCTGGGAAGCGAGTACTCGGGCAAGGTCGCCATCAACGGCGACCCGACCCAGGCCGGAGCGGCGTTCGCCGCCGTCGGGCTCGCGGCCGTGCAGAACGGCGGGGCCGTCGACGACTTCCAGGCCGGCATCGATTTCTTCAGCGACCTCAACGCCGCGGGCAACTTCGTGAAGATCGACCCGACCCCCGCCACGATCGCGTCGGGCGAGACCCCGGTCGTTCTCGACTGGGACTACCTCAACGTGGGCTACGGCACCCAGCTGGAGGGTGAGCGCAACTGGGAGGTCGTGGTCTTCCCCGGCACCGGCTACGCCGGCTACTACAACCAGGCCATCAACAAGGATGCGCCGAACCCCGCAGCCGCCCGGCTCTGGCAGGAGTTCCTCTACAGCGACGAGGCCCAGAACCTGTGGCTGGAAGGCGGCGCCCGCCCGGCGCGCGCCGACGCGATGGCCGAAGCCGGCACCATCGACACCGAACTGTTCGAGGCCCTGCCCGAGGCTCCGGAGACCACCGTCGTTCCCACGGCGGACGAGAGCGAAGCCGCCGCGACGCTCCTCGGCGAGAAGTGGGCAGCGGCTGTCCAGTAGGTTCCGTGTGCCGGCAGCAGCCTTCGGGCTGCTGCCGTTCGCGGTCTACGTGGTGCTCTTCCTCGCGGTGCCGACCCTGATCGCCGTCGGCACCGGGTTTCTCGACACCGACGGCGGTTTCACGCTCGACACCGTCGCCACGCTCGGGGACCCCGTCGTGCTCACCGCGTTCGGCAGTTCGATCTGGCTATCGGCGCTGACCGCGGTGATCGGCGCCGTCGTGGGCGCCCTGGTCTGTTACGCGCTGCTCGGTGCGGCGCCGGATGGGCCGCTGCGCTCCACGGTCGACTCGCTCAGCAGCGTCATCGCCCAGTTCGGCGGAGCCATGCTCGCCTTCGCGTTCACCGCGACCATCGGCATCCAGGGCATGGTCACGCTTGTCCTGCAGGAACGCCTGGGCATCGACATCTTCGCCGACGGCGTGTGGCTCTACGAGCTTCCCGGCCTGGTCCTGCCGTACATCTACTTTCAGGTTCCCCTCATGGTGATCACCTTCATGCCGGCCCTGGCGTCGCTGAAGTCGACCTGGGCGGAGGCCAACGCGACCCTCGGCGGTACGACCAGCAGCTACTGGCTGCGCATCGCCGTCCCGGTGCTGGCACCGTCGTTCCTCGGCAGCCTGCTGCTCCTGTTCGCCAACGCGTTCTCGTCGTATGCCACGGCCGCCACGCTCATCAGCCAGGGCGCCCAGATCGTGCCCCTTCAGATTCGTTCCGCCCTGACCAGCGAGACCATGTTGGGCCGGGAGAACCTGGCCGGCACGCTGGCGCTCGGCATGATCCTGGTGATGGCCGTGGTGATGACCGGCTACTCCCGGTTGCAGGCCCGGGCAGCCCGGTGGCAGCGATGAGCGGGGGACTGCGATCGGTGGGCGGCGTCGCCCACGCTCCCGGCCGGCCGGCCAGAACGCTGATCCTCGGTCTGGTCGGCGGCATCTTCGCGGTGCCGATCCTCGCCATGGTGGAGTTCACCCTGCGGCGCGGCCTGGCCGGCGGGTACGACGTGCACCGCTGGACCGAGCTGCTCCAGGGCGGGCTCACCGGTGAATGCCGCCCGGTGCTGGTGGCGCTCGGCAACTCGGTGGGCCTGGCCGTGGGCACCGTGCTGATCGTCCTCGTGCTGCTGGTGCCTACCATGCTGCTCGTGCACATCCGCTTCCCCCGGCTGCGGCGGGTGCTGGAGATCGTCTGCATCCTGCCGATCTCCATCCCGGCCATCGTCCTGGTGGTGGGACTGGCGCCGGTGTTCTCCGTCGTGGCCCGGGTCTTCGGCAGCGGCGTCTGGTCGTTGGCCCTGGCGTACGGCATCACGGTCCTGCCCTTCGCCTACCGGGCGATCCAGTCGAACCTGGACGGCGTGGACGTGCGCACCCTGACCGAGGCGGCCCGCACCCTGGGCGCCGGTTGGGGCAGCGTCCTGCTGCGGGTTCTGGTGCCCAACCTGCGCCGGGGCATCCTGGCCGGCGCGTTCATCGCCGTGGCGGTGGTGCTGGGCGAATTCACCATCGCGTCGCTGCTCAACCGGGTCAACCTGCAGACCGCGCTGGTGGTGGTGGGCAAGAACGACCCGTATACCGCGGTCATCCTCTCGTTGATCGCGCTGTTCGTGGCATTCCTGCTGCTCCTGGTGATCGGGCGGCTCGGTGCCCCGCGCGGCACGAGCCGGCGTCGCCGGCCGATCAGCCGGGCCGCATCCCCGACCCCATCCCCGACAGCAACCCCGACCGGAGCCCGACCTTGAGCCAGACCCAGACCCAGACCCTGACCCAGACCCGCACCGGCGCCGTCGTGCACTTCGCCGGGGTGGTCAAGAGGTTCGGCACCCACCCGGCGCTGACCGACTTCGACCTCACCCTGAAAGCAGGCGAGCTGGTGGCCCTGCTCGGCCCCAGCGGCAGCGGCAAGACCACCGCGCTGCGGGTGCTCGCGGGCCTGGAGTCCACCGACGACGGCCGC
>NZ_JAODBG010000142.1 GCF_025463825.1 Cryobacterium sp. | reverse complement strand
GGTACTCCACAGCGGCAGCAGCAGCTGCCGGGTGCCTTCACGGATGCCATCCTCGGTGACAATGAGGTTGCCGCCACGCAAGACCGGCGAGCTCATCAGGAACCAGCGCATGGCGTCGGAACCGTCGCGGTCGAAGACCTCGTTCACATTGGGGTAGTTGCGCAGCGACTTGCTCATCTTCTGGCCGTCGTTGCCGAGCACGATGCCGTGGCTGATCACGTTCTTGAACGCGGGCCGGTCGAACAGCGCCGTGGAGAGCACGTGCAGCAGGTAGAACCAGCCGCGGGTCTGCCCGATATATTCCACGATGAAGTCGGCCGGGTTGTGGCTGTCGAACCACTCCCGGTTCTCGAACGGGTAGTGCACCTGGGCGAACGGCATCGAGCCGGAGTCGAACCAGACGTCGAGGACATCCTCGATGCGTCGCATGGTGGACTGTCCGGTGGGGTCGTCGGGGTTGGGCCGGGTGAGGGCGTCGATGTAGGGACGGTGCAGGTCGGTGGGGCGCACGCCGAAGTCGGCCTCGAGCTCGTCGAGCGAGCCGTACACGTCGACGCGGGGGTAGGCGGGGTTGTCGCTCTTCCAGACGGGGATCGGGGAACCCCAGTACCGGTTGCGGCTGATCGACCAGTCGCGGGCGTTGCCGATCCACTTGCCGAACTGGCCGTCCTTGACGTTCTCGGGAACCCAGGTCACCTGCTGGTTGAGGTCGACCATCCGGTCACGGAAGTCCGTGACGCGCACGAACCAGCTGGAGACGGCCTTGTAGATCAGCGGGTTGCGGCAGCGCCAGCAGTGCGGGTAGGAATGCTCGTAGCTGGCTTGGCGGAGCAGCCGGCCCTGCGATTTGATCAGCTGGGTGAGCGGCTTGTTCGCGTCACTCCAGAGCTGACCGGCGACCTCGGGAACGTCGGGCAGGAACTTGCCGCCGTCGTCCAGGGAGAGGATGACCGGGATGCCGTAGGCCTTGCAGACGACCTGGTCTTCCTCGCCGTAGGCGGGCGCCTGGTGCACGATACCGGTGCCGTCGCTGGTCGTGACGTAGTCGGCGACCACGAACCGCCAGGCGTTCTGGGTGCCCCACTCGCTCTCGTCCGCGTAGTAATCGAACAGGCGGTCGTACGAGACGCCCTCGAGGTCGCGGCCCACGACGGTGCGCGACACCGCGGCGGATGCGTCGGCCGCGGTGTCGTAGCCGAGCTCCTTGGCATAGCTTCCGACCAGGTCGATCGCCAGCAGGTACTCGGCGCCGAGAACTTCGGTGCCCGAGGTGTCTTGCGTGCCGCCGGCCTGCTCGCGCAGCACCTCGGCATCCGGGGTGCCGTGCGGGCCGGCCGGCACGACGGCGTAGACGATGTCGGGGCCGACGGCCAGGGCCAGGTTGGTCGGCAGGGTCCACGGGGTGGTGGTCCAGGCCAGCGCGCGCACAGCGGTGAGGCCCAGGGCCTCGGCCTTGGCCCCCACCATCGGGAAGGTGACGGTGACCGTCTGGTCCTGGCGCATCTTGTAGACGTCGTCGTCCATGCGCAGTTCGTGGTTGGACAGCGGGGTCTGGTCGCGCCAGCAGTACGGCAGCACCCGGTAGCCCTCGTAGGCGAGGCCCTTGGTGTGCAGCTCCTTGAACGCCCAGATCACCGATTCCATGTAGGTGATGTCGAGGGTCTTGTAGTCGTTTTCGAAGTCCACCCAGCGGGCCTGCCGGGTGACGTACTTCTCCCAGTCCTTGGTGTACTCGAGCACGGATTCGCGGGCGACGGCGTTGAACGCGGCCAGCCCCATCTCTTCGATCTGGCTCTTGTCGGTGATACCGAGCTTCCGTTCGGCCTCGAGCTCGGCGGGCAGGCCGTGGGTGTCCCAGCCGAACCGGCGGTGCACCTGCTTGCCGCGCATGGTCTGAAAGCGCGGGAAGAGGTCCTTGGCATACCCGGTGAGCAGGTGGCCGTAATGCGGCAGGCCGTTGGCGAACGGCGGGCCGTCGTAGAAGACCCACTCCGGGGCGCCTGCGCGGTTGTCGATGGACGCCTGGAAGGTGCCGTCCTGCTCCCAGAAGTCGAGCACCTCGGCTTCGATCTGCGGCAAGTTGGGTGAGGGCACGACGCTCGCGGCCGGTTCGGTCGCAAGGGCGCTACGGGGGTCGGTCGGGTCGACGTTGGGCAACTGGGGGTACGTCATGCTTCTCCTGGACGAGGCGGGTGAAAAGCCGCTGGCCTATTCCACGAGGACGCGCATCCCGACAGGACGCTACGCGGTACCACCTCGCTTGCCGTCCCGAACCCTAGCGGACGACCGCTCAAACGAAGGCTGTGACGGGCCCGACCCGTTCGGCTCTACTGGGCGGCGGCATGCCGGGGCACGATATCGCTGTTCTTCCGAAGACTCCCCGGTGATAGCCGGATCAACGCCCTTTAATACTACCTTGCCGGCCTCCTCGGGCGCAGGTCCGTCGCGGAACCGGCGCCTCAGCGGGCCTCAACCGGCCAGAACCGGCCCGAAGCCGGCGCACACGGGTGAGATGGCCGCATCCACGTAGGGCGGCAACGAGCCCCGGGCAACCCCGGCGCCCGCCCATTCCCGCACGGCCGCTGCGGCGGCGGCCACGACCGCGGTCGAGAATGCCCGGCCCGCCAGGTCCACATCGGACAACGAGCCCGGCCGTGCCCCCACGAATTCGTGCACCAGGCCCACCTGCACCAGGATGCGGGCCAGGGCGGATGCCGCGAGCTCGCTCTCGGTCGCCATCAGGTCGTGCTGGGTGAGCGCCCAGGGCACCCGGCCGGGCCCGAACCCGGCCGCCACCCGCAGCAGGGCCCGCCGCACCGAATCCGTGACCGGGGCGGCCCGGTCGCAGTCGGCCAGGGCCTGTGGCAGGGCCGCCAGGCCCGCATCGACATCCACCCAGAGCAGGTCGCTCTTGGCCTGAAAGTAGTTGAAGAAAGTGTTCCGGCTCACCCCGGCCCTGGAGGTGATGTCCGCGACCGTGGTCTTCGCATAGGTCTGCTCGAGGAACAGTTCAGCAGCGGCTTCCTCGAGCATCGCCCGGGACGAGCCGCGGGGCCGTCCGGCAGCACGGGAATTCGACATGGTGCTCCTGTGTTCTACGATGGGACTCGACGTGATCGATTATTGGATCGCGTCCAATAATGCCACAGCAGCAGTGCCGGAACCTTCGACCGGTGAGACCTTCCTGAAAAGAGACAACCGCATGCCCCGTCCGGGAATCGTTCGTTCCACTCCGCGCCCGCTCACCGTGGCCCTCGCGGCCGGAGCCGTCGCGCTCGGCCTTGCCCTGACCGGCTGCACCGCCGGGTCGTCCGTCACCGGGAACGACACCCCGCAGAAGGGCGGCACCCTCACCTACGCATCCGGCGACGCCGAACCGACCTGTCTCGACCCGCACGTGGGCGGCAATTACCCGCAGGCCCTCGTCAGCAGCCAGTTCCTGGAATCCCTGGTGTCGCTCGATAGCGACGGTACCGTGATCCCCTGGCTCGCCGACAGCTGGACGGTCAGCGACGACGGCCTCACCTGGGAGTTCACGCTGCGGGACGGCGTGAGCTTCACCGACGGCACTCCGCTGGACGCCGCTGCCGTGCAGGCCAACATCGCGCACCTGCAGGACCCCGCCACCGGGTCGTCGACCGGGTACCTGGCCCTGGCCAAGGTCACCGGCACCGAGGCCGTCTCCGACAGCGTGGTGCGGCTCACCCTCTCCCAGCCGGACAGCGCCCTGCTCGAGTCCCTCTCGCAGCCGTGGCTGGCCATCGAGTCCGCCACCGCACTGGAGCGCAGCCAGGACGAGAACTGCGCCGCTCCAGTGGGCACCGGCCCGTTCGTGGTGGAGTCCTGGGCGAAGCAGAACGCCATCACCCTGGTGCGGAACGACGACTACACGTCCCCGCCCGCCGACGCCGCGCACGAGGGCGCCGCCTACCTGGAGAGCATCACCTGGCGGTTCATCCCCGACTCGGCGTCCCGGTACGCGGCGTTGCAGGCCGGAGAGGTGGACGTGATCGACAACGCGCAGCCGGACACCATTGCGCAGGCCTCGTCCAGCGACTCGATCGTGCACCTGGATGCCCCCCGCCCCGGCGCGTCCAACCGGATCGAGCTGAACTCGGGCAAGGCGCCGTTCGACGACGTCGCCGTCCGCGAGGCGTTCATCCGTTCGACGGATGTCGACGCCGCGGTGTCCTCCCTGTTCCAGGGCAGCGCCGAACGGTCCTACTCCGCCCTCTCCAGCGTCGAGCCGCTCGGCGTCTCCCGTCCCGACCTGTTCGAGTACGACCCCGACGCCGCCGCCGACCTGCTCGACGCGGCCGGCTGGGCCGAGAAAGACTCCGAGGGCTACCGCACCAAAGACGGCGTGCGGCTCACCGTGGTGTTCCCGGTGAGCACCAACCAGTCGATCCCCGCCGAGCAGTCGCTCTTCGAACAGATTCAGGCCACCGCGAAGGAGACCGGATTCGACGTACAGCTGACCAAGCTCGACCTCTCCAGCTGGTACACCGCGCTCGGCTCCAACGCCTATGACGCCGTCAGCGCGCCATACACCAAGGTCGGCCCGGACGTGCTGCGGATCCTCTTCGACTCCTCAGCCATCCAGCCGGCACCGAGCGGTTACTTCGCCAACCACGCCCAGGTGAACGACCCGGAGCTGGACTCGCTGTTGGCCCAGGCCAACGCCACCAACGACGCCGACACCCGGGCGGCGCTCTACGCCGACGCCCAGGACATCGTGCTCGAGGGGTACTACATCCTGCCGCTCTACGACCAGCAGAACCACTTCCTCCTGGGCTCCGCCGTCCAGGGTGCCCGAGCGCTGCCGACGGTCTCGACGCCGGCGTTCTATGACGCGTGGCTGAAGCGCTGACGCGTGGCTGAAGCGCTGACCCGGGTGCCGCTGCGCTTCGTCGCCCGGCGCCTGGGCGGCGCGGTGTTCGTGCTGTGGGCCGTCGCCACGCTGACCTTCTTCGCGGTGCGGCTGATCCCCGGCGACCCCGCCGAGGCGATCCTCGGGGGTCCCGGCTCGCAAACCTCGCCGGAGGCCCTGGCCGCCGTGCGCGCCGAATACGGTCTGGACCAGCCGGTCTTCGTGCAGTACCTGAGCCAGTTAGGCCGCCTGGCCACGGGCGACCTCGGTCGCTCCTACGCCCTGAACATGGACGTGGGAGCTCTGGTGCTCAGTCAGCTCGGCGGCACCCTGCTGCTGGCTGTGCTCTCCCTCGCCGTCGCGTGGCTGTTCGCGCTGCTTCTGGCCACCTGGTCCACCGGGCGCGGGCGGCTGGCCCGGCAGATCGGCTCCGGCCTGGAGATCATCGCCGCCGCCCTGCCGCACTTCTGGCTGGCGACGACTCTCATCGTGGTGTTCAGCGTCTGGTGGGGGGTCCTTCCGCCGATCAGTACGGCGGATGCGCGCGGCCTGGTGCTGCCGGTCCTCACCCTGGCGATCCCCCTGGCCGGCTTCCTCGGCCAGGTGATGCGGGAGAGCCTGGTCGCCGCGCTGGAGTCGCCGTTCGTTCTCTCCGCCCGGGCGCGCGGTGAGAGCGAACGCGGCGTGCTCTGGCGGCACGCGCTGCGGCACGCCGCCCTGCCCGCCATCAGCCTGTCCGGCTGGGCGTTCGGCTCGCTGATCAGCGGGGCCGTGATCGTGGAAACCATTTTCGCCCGGCCGGGCCTCGGCCGGTCGCTGCTGAACGCCGTCACCGTGCGCGACGTTCCCGTTGTCATCGGCGTGGTGATGGTCGTGGCCCTCGTCTACATCCTGATGACCATCCTGACCGACGTGGCCTCGCGCCTGGCCGACCCGCGGACCGCGAGCATCCGGACGGGAGCCGGCGGATGAGCGAACTCGAGATCCAGGCGACCGTCTCCGCCCGGCGGCCGCCCCGGAGCCGCCCCACAGCGGTCGAGATGGGTTCGGCGGTGCTCGCGGTGCTGCTGGTCACGGCCGCCATCGCACCCCGGTTGCTGGCCCCCGGCGATCCTCTGGCCATCGACCCCACCGCAGCCTTCGGTTCGCCGTCCCTCGCGCACTGGTTCGGCACCGACGAGTCCGGCCGGGACATCTACACCCGCGTCGTCGACGGCGCCCGCGACTCCCTGCTGATCGGCCTGGCCGCCACCGTGATCGGGCTCGGCCTCGGCGTGGTCCTCGGCACCATCGCCGGCACCCTCGGGGCTCGGGTCGACTTCACGGTCAACCGGTTCCTCGAGGTGCTGTTCGCCTTCCCGGGTCTGCTGCTGGCACTGTTGTTCATCCTGGTGATCGGCCCCGGGCCTGGGACGGCCATCGTGGCGGTGGGCCTCTCGACCGCGCCCGGCTACGCCCGCATCATCCGCGCCCAGCTGCTGCGGGTGCGCTCCTCTGCGTTCGTGGAGGCGGCCACGGTGCAGGGCCTGTCCCGCGGCCGGATCCTCACCCGGCACATCCTGCCCAACACCCTGGCGCCGCTCGTGGTGCTGGGCACCCTCGGCGTGGGCCAGGCCATCGTCTGGGCCGCGGCGCTGAGCTATCTGGGCCTGGGCGCCCAGCCACCGGCGGCCGAATGGGGCGCCATGCTCTCCGCCGGACGCACCTACATCACCTCGGCCTGGTGGATGAGCTTCTTCCCCGGCCTGTTCATCGTGCTCACCGCCGTGTGCGCCACCAGCCTCGGCCGATCGGTCGAACGACGGATGAGGCACGCATGACCATCAGCGACCGGCCGGCCTCTGGCTCCCCCAACGCTTCAGCCCTGCGGGTGCGGAACCTGCGGGTGGGCTTCGGCCACCCGGGCGGGGACGACGCCGTGAGCGGCGTCTCCTTCGACGTGGCCACTGGCGAGTGCCTGGCCATCGTCGGCGAGTCCGGCTCCGGAAAGAGCGTCACCGCCCGCAGCATCCTGGGACTGGCGGGCAGCACCGCCCGGGTTCGCGCGGATGAGCTCAGCCTCGCCGGCGAGTCCGTGCTCGGCCTCTCGGAGCCGGCCTGGCGCCGCCGCCGCGGCCGCGACGTGGGCCTGGTGCTACAGGACGCCCTCGCCTCCCTCGACCCGCTCCGCCCCATCGTCCGGGAGATCGGCGACTCGCTCCGCCTGCACACCGACCTCGACCCGGCCGAACGCACCCGCCGGGTGCTCGAGGTCCTCGAGGCCGCCGGCCTGCCCGACCCGCAGCTCTACGCCGGGCGCCGCTCCGGCGAACTGTCCGGCGGGCAGCGCCAACGCGCGCTGATCGCCGCGGCCCTGGCCCTGGACCCGCCGGTGCTGGTGGCCGATGAACCCACGACGGCCCTGGACGTGACCGTACAGGCGCAGGTGCTCGGCCTGCTGGAGCGGGTGCGTGCCCGGGGCACGGCCATCGTACTGATCAGTCACGACCTCGCCGTGGTGAGCCGCATCGCCGACCGGATCGCGGTCATGCACGACGGCCGCATCGTGGAGACCGGGACGACCAACAAGGTACTCACCGATCCCCGGCACCCCGAGACCCGACGGATGCTGGCGGCGGTACCCGTGGACAAGCCGCGCTTCACCCGGCTCGCGCCGGCCACGGCCGTGCGAGACGCCGGCCCGCCGCCGCGCATGACCGAGCGGCCGGCCGCGGCGGCGGTGACCGCCGCCGCTCCAGGACCACCCGCCGCGATCGAGGCCATCGGGCTGGCCAAGACGTTCCGAGGGCCCCACGGATCGGCCCACCAGGCCGTCCATGAGGTGTCCTTCCGCCTCGCCCGCGGCAGCACGCTGGGCATCGTGGGCGAATCCGGCTCGGGCAAGACCACCACCGCCCGGCTCGTCCTGGCCCTGACCGCACCGGATGCCGGTGAGGTACGGCTGTTGGGCGAGCCGTGGAGCGCGCTGACCGAGAAGGACCGGCGGGCCCGCCGGCCGCTGGTCGGCGCCATTTACCAGGACGTGCTCGCGTCGTTCGATCCCCGGTTGAGCGTGCGGGAGATCCTCCAACAGGCGGTCGCCGGTCCCACTCCCGCGAGGCCCGCGCGCACCGGTTCGCGCGGTGGCGCGGCAGCGGTGGCCGCGCTCCTGGAGAACGTCGGCCTGCCCTCCGCTCTGCTGGAGCGCCGACCGGCCGAGCTGTCCGGCGGCCAGCGCCAGCGGGTGGGCATCGCCCGGGCGCTGGCCTCGCGGCCGCAGGTGCTGATCTGCGACGAACCGGTGTCGGCGCTGGACGTCAGCGTGCAGGCGCAGGTGCTCGACCTGCTCGACGAGCTGCAACGCGAGCTGGACCTGAGCCTACTGTTCATCTCCCACGACCTCGGCGTCATCCAGCATGTCAGCGACGAGGTCGCCGTGATGCACGACGGCCGCATCGTGGAGACGGGCACCGCCACCGAGGTGTTCACAGCGCCGGCGCATCCGTACACCCGAGCGCTGCTGGCGTCGGTGCCCCGCCTGGTCTGAACCAATGCCCCGACGGATGCGCCGGTACCCTACGCTGAGCCTTGTGTTCTCCATCGTGACCTCGACGCTTCGGGCTGGCCGCCTCCAAGTGGCCGGTCCTATTGGCGTTGTACATCGCCGGCTGGCTGGCCAGGTACCTGGTGATCGAGGTCGCCGCCTTCGTGGGCACCACGGACGCCCTCGCCGCGTTCCTCATCATGCCCATCGCGATCCTGACCCGGCTGGCGAGCTTCATCGGCATGTTCCTGGTGTTGCGCCCGGGCATGCCCGCGTTCGCGGATCTCGCTGCCAGCGGGGAAGACTCCATCGATCGCACCGAGGAGACCCCCGCTGCCGCCGGGCCCAGCGTGCAGGAGCTGTTCCTGGCGAGCATCCTGCCGTTCTTCGCGTTTTATGCAGCATGGCAATTCCTGCGCGATGACACCCTGCAGTACGCGGCGGCGGCGGCGCTGGAGAAGATAAACCCGTTCGCGGCCACCGACAACTCGGCGGGCGTGCTCAATCTGCAACTCACCTGGGCGTCCGGGGCGGCCATCGTGGTCGCGTTCACCGGCCGGTACCTGCTTCGGCGCTACAGCGACAAGCTGCCGCGCTGGACCGCGGTGCTGACGGTGTACCTCGAGGCCGTCTGGGTGTATCTCACCGTGTTCCTGATCAGCACCTACCTCTCCCAATTCGACGCCTGGGTCGCAAACCGTACGGCGATGCACTGGATCGCGGACCTGCGAGGCACTCTCGGCGACCTGTTCGCCCCGATCGGTGTCGCCTGGGACGTCATCGCCCTGGCCATCGGCGAGGCCGGTGCACTCGTGCTACTTCCCGTCGCCTGGCTCGCTCTGGCGGGAATCGTCTACGGCCGGGCGCTCACCGCTGGCCCCCTGCTGCTCGCAGTGCCGCAGAACCGCTATGCCGACCGGGTGCGCACCCGCTACGCCAGCGTGCCCAAGGCACTCTCGCGCCGGGTCTCGGACATCGGCGGCGGCTTCGTGAGCCGGTGGAAGCCGCTCGCGAACGCCTTGACCCTGGTGTGGCGGGCCGGCGTGGTACCAATGGGCATCTTCGTGCTCGCCTACACGGTGATCGAGGCCTCCGGGGCGTGGCTCGGATTCGGTGCGATCCAGCTGATCGGTGCGCACGACCTCGAGTCCTGGTGGATGAACGTGGACGGGGCGCTCATCTTCGCTCTCGACGTTGTCCTCGAGCCCCTGCGAATCTGCCTCATCGCCGCGGGCTACGACTACTGCCTGCGCCGGCTGGCCGAACGACGGCAGGCGGCCGCCCTCGCGGAGCCCGTCACCGCGAGAGTGTGACACCTGACACCGTCAAGGCTGCGTCGAATCGAGAATGCGTCGATCAAGACCGTGTGAGTCTGATCAGTCCACCGGGTTGAGGGTGAACCTGGCGTACTCGGGCAGCTCGCCCGCGACGATGATGTGCACGGCAAGGGTGGTGTCCTCCCCCGCGTCGGCGGGCACGACGAACTCGGCATCGAAGGAGTACGGAGTGCTCAGCTCAGAACTGCACGATGTGAGTTCGGGGCCGGCGCCGTCGAGCGGGATCGAACCGCTGGGAACGTTCGCCCAGCTCCGGGTGGCCGCCCCGCCACCGGACTCTTCCAGGCGAACGGAACACAGATCGGGCACCCCATCCGGCCCGGTGCCCGTCGGGTCGACGTCAACGGTGACGACGACGAGGTCGGTGCCGGCGGGGAGGTTCCGCTCACGCCCCTGCGCGCTGTCGCCGCTCACGTGATCGGCTGGCTCCACCTGCCAGTTCGCGTTGCCGTAGTCGAGAGTGTCGCCGGCCGTAGCGTTGACCGGCCGACTGGGCCACTCGTCGAAATAGCCGATCCACTGGTTGGCGAACACGATGCCCAGCGTGGCGGGCAGCAGCACCAGGATGGCCAGCAGGGCCCGGCGGTTCCGCCGGAGCCAGCCCACCCGCTTGAGCGCGCGACTCACCGGCCGCCCCACTCCGGGTAATCGACGTCGAGGCTCGTCGTCACGTCGAGTCTGGCCAGGTCGACCGGTAACACCAGCAGCGAGTCCACGCGCGGGTCGGAATTGATGGCGAGTTCAAGGGTGGCGTCCGCTGCCGCCTTGCCGGAGGCGATATCCGCGGGCAGCTCGAACATCAGCGGGCCGTTGAGCGGGATGCCGGTGGCTAGCCCCCTCTTCACGACAGTGGCGTAGTCGGGTCTGGTCGAGGCGCTGAAGGAGGTGTCGCCCACCCGCAAGACAGCAGTGCCGAGCGTGGCCTGGTCGTCGACGACGGCTTCCACGCTGGACTCAACCACTACCCACACGCCCGGCGTGGATCCGGCCGAACCGTTTCCGGCGGTCACGGACTCCGTCACCGCAACTGAGTGCACGGTGGCCCGGATGTTCCGCCCGCTGGCCGGTTCGGCCAGGGTCGCCCGCACGGCGATCGGCGATTGCTGCAGTTCGCGGTCCGGTGTGGTGTGCAGGACGATCGCTGCGACGGCCAGGATTGCCAGCAGGGCGGCCCCGTTGCCGACGTGCCGCCAGGCGGAGGTCACGGGACTCATTCGGACACCCCCGCTCCGACATCGCCCAGATCCAGCTTGATGGTCACGCCCACGACCGGATCGTCGTACACGCCGCCGTAGGTGAGCCGGCCCTCACTGATCAGCACCCGGTCGAGCAACTGCACCTCGATGCGCTCGCCCTTCGCAACGGCACCTTCGTCAACCTCCCAGACATACGCGACCTCAACGGGGACACCGGGTTGCACGACAACCTCGTCACTGCCGTCATCGATCACCAGGATGTTGGTCGGCGGGTCGACCGCCACCAGGCCGGACACACTCACTACCAGGATGCTGTCCGCCTCCACCGGGCTCAGACGGAGGGGCGCTGTTGTGGTGTTCTCCACCACCGCCCGCACTACGAGGAGCCGGTTACCCTCCTCAGGGGTCAGGTTCTGCTCCGGGAACGCGTCGATGAGGAGCGCCTGGCTGACGGTGACGGTGAGCTCTGTTCCCACGTAGGTGTCACCCGGCTTGATGAGCGGAGCGGCCTGCACCGGGGCGTCGTTCAGGCCACCGAAGACAGCCGATAAGTCGAGGAGGCCGGTGATGAGCCACGGTGTCGGCGTCCGGTCGGTGAGCTTGCTGGCGCGACTCTGCCAGGTCTTCCCTCCTGGACCTGGGGTCGGGTTCGCACGGGAAGATTCCGGTGCGCCTGCCGCTCGGTCATCCGGCGCTGAGTCCCCCTCGGTAGGCCATGGGGTAATCGTAGCGAGGGATCCGCCTGTGAATGCCGACCGTGCCGTATCAGCCTGGGCGATGACTGCCTGCGGCCCGGGTAGTCCTCCACAAGCGGCTGGTCAGGTGGCCTCTCCACACTGCTGCTCGGAGCCGTTCGAGTGTCGGTGGTGGGTGCGATTATGGGGGTATGAGCAGCCCAGCTGAGCAGTTCCCCGAAGGCCCGGATGGCCCGGATGCGGGTGGTCACGCCCAAGCGCGCCGACGCCGGCAGGTCCTTCAAGAGCAGGCGCAAGCGACCTGGCGAAGAAGGTGGCGAAGGCAGCGAAAGCCCACCGCGGGATCGGGCGGGCCAGCGCCAAGCGGGCCCGGGCGTTGGATGACCTGCGGCAGTGGAGTTCCGACCCGGTCATTGCGAAACTGCTCAACCCGGACTACGCCGGGTCCCTTGCCGTCGGCCCGGTGCTGACGGATGCCGACGCGAGCCGGCGGAAGGTCGCGGCGTGGGAGGACCAGGAGGTCGCGCGGCGCACCGTCACCA
>NZ_JAODBG010000121.1 GCF_025463825.1 Cryobacterium sp. | reverse complement strand
GAAGTTCAACGCGTTCCTCGCCGAGCTGGCCGCGGAGCACCCGCACCCGGTGCGCAGTGGCAAGCAGCCGCGCATCCTGTTCGGCACCCAGGCCTCCAGCCGCCCGCCGACCTTCGTAATCTTCACCACCGGGTTCCTCGACCCGGGTTACCGCCGGTTCATCCAGCGTCGTCTGCGCGAGGTCTACGGCTTCGCCGGCAGCCCGATCAACATCAGCATGCGGGTGCGCGAGAAGCGCAAGCGCTAACGAGCCGCCGGGTCACCCGGCCGGCTCGACCCAGGCCGCGTGCCGCCATCCATTCCGATGCGCGGCACGCGGCTTTTTCGTGCCCGCCGCACCGCGGCACCGCCGCATCGTGAGCGGAGGCCGCCCGGTGCCGACTGTTCTGGCCACACAGCGACACAATCGACAGTTCCCAGCGCAAGATCGGCTCAAGATTCGGTAAAGAGCAACGCATCAGCATATTCGGTGCCCAGTGCTGGCGCGGAACGGCCGGGGAAACCTGGAAGTCGACGTTGAAGCTGCCCCCGAGTGAGGGTCTATCGGGTGCGGCCGGGCATGTCTTAGATTTTTGGTGCTGGCGGAATCCCCCCATTCCGCCAGCAGCTTTTCTTCAGCGGGCGTTCTCCGCCGCTGGACGCTCTTCTAGCCCTTCCGACAATCCGTCACCTGAATCTCGCTGATTCCCGGCGCTCTCGAGACCCGAACCCTCGACCGCGAATCAGCGAGATCCCTGGCCCTCATCCAAGGACGTATTCCTGTGCCCTCGAAGTCCCTAACTTCGCCTGCCCGCAAACGCCAGCTTGGCGCCGAACGCAACACGGAGCCGCTTCCCACCGTGCACGACATTCCCAGCGATTCCAAGATCACCTGGGGCCGGCTGGCGATCATCGCCACCGTGGCCGCCTGGGTGGCCTACATCATCTACACGATCCTGCGTCAGTTCCTCAACAACGGCACCGAGAGCTTTCGGTTCACCACCGAGGCGGTGTCCTACGTCATCGTGGTCACCTTCCTGACCTTCTCGGCACTGATGTACCTCATCGCCCGGCAGGGCGCCCTGCAACGCTTCCGCGACCACGTGCGGGTTCCCCGCGCCGAACTGGACAGCCATTTCGCGACCCACCAGGGCTCGCTCACGGTCCTGGTGCCCTCCTACAGCGAGGAGCCCGGCGTGGTGCGGGCTACCCTCTGGTCGGCCGCGCTGCAGGAATACCCCGACCTGCGCATCGTGCTGCTGCTCGACGACCCGCCCTACCCCGCCGACCCGGCCGTTGCCCTGCAACTCCAGGCCTCGCGCAGCATCGCCCGGGACATCGAGCTGGCCCTGGCCGAACCCCGGGCCCGGTTCACCGAGGACCTGCTGCTCTGCGAACTCGAACTGGCCAACGACCCGCAGCCCGGCACCGCCGCCGTGCAGCGGCTCGCCGAGGAATACCAGTGGGCGGCCCGCTGGCTGCAGGCGATGGCCTCCGCCGAGACCATCGACGACCACGTCGACACGTTCTTCGTGGAGCAGGTGCTCGGCGGCCTCGCCGCCGAACTCTCCCTCATCGGTGCGGCGCTGGCCGCCGCCGCGAAGGAGGGCACCACTCCCACGGCCGCCCGGATGCTCGAACTGCACCGCCGCCTGGTCTGGACCTTCTCGGCAGAGCTCGACACCTTTGAACGCAAGCTGTACGCCTCGCTGTCGCACGACGCCAACAAGGCGATGAACCTCAACGCGTACATCGGCCTGATGGGGCGTCGCTACCGGCGCGAGGACGGGCCGGATGGCGCCATCCTGCGCCAGGTCGCCGACGACGTGCCCGCCGACTTCGTGGTGCGCGACTCCGAGTACCTGCTCACCCTCGACGCCGACTCGCTGCTGCTGCGCGACTACTGCCTGCGGTTGGTCTACCTGCTCGAACAGCCCGACAACGCCCGGGTCGCGGTCACCCAGACCCCATACTCGTCCTTCCGCGGTGCGCCCACCCGCATCGAACGGCTCGCCGGCGCCAGCACCGACATCCAGCACATCCTGCACCAGGGCATGACCCACCACGGCGCCACCTTCTGGGTGGGCGCCAACGCCGTCATCCGCAAGGTGGCCCTGGAAGACATCGTCGAGGTGGAGACCGTCGGCGGGTTCGAGGTGCGCCGGTACGTGCAGGACCGCACCGTGATCGAGGACACCGAGTCGAGCATCGACCTGGGCACGCACGGCTGGTCACTGGTGAACTACCCCGAACGGCTCAGCTACAGTGCCACCCCGCCCGACTTCGGCTCACTGATCGTGCAACGCCGCCGGTGGGCCAACGGAGGCCTGCTCATCCTGCCCAAACTTTGGCGCCAGATGCGTGAACGCCGCCGCCAGGGCCGCCCGATCGGGCTCATCGAACTGGCCTTGCGGGTCAACTACATGACCAGCATCGCCTGGGCCAGTTTCGGCCTGATCTTCCTGCTCGCCTACCCGTACGACAGCCGGCTGCTCAGCCCGGTCGTGGTGCTGGCCGCGCTGCCGTACTTCCTCGCGATGGGCAGCGACCTGCGCTACTGCGGGTACAAGTTCAGCGACATCATGCGCATTTACGGCTTCAACCTGATCCTGCTGCCGGTGAACCTCGCCGGAGTCCTCAAGTCGCTGCAGCAGGCCGTCACCAGCAAGAAGATCCCGTTCGCCCGCACCCCGAAGGTGCGCAACCGCACGGCCGCCCCGATCATGTTCGTGGTGGTGCCGTTCCTGATCGTCGCGTTCTCCGCGCTCACCCTGTGGCGGGATGTGTCGAACGAGAACTGGGGCAACGCCGCGTTCGCCGGGTTCAACGCTCTGCTAGCGAGCTTCGCCATCGTGAGCTACATCGGCATCTGGAACTCCGTCGTGGACGTGTTCCTGGGGCTGACGCAGTGGATGTTCATCGAGCGTGCGCCGCGCCGCGCCACGGCCGCTGCGGTCGTGCCGCAGTCCGAACCCGCGCTGGACTGGCGGGCGGTGCTGTACCACGGCCACGCGGTAGGCGAACTGCCCAGAGACGTGGAACTGGTGACCGGACCGTTCGTGCAGGCCTCCGCCGCCAAGCGCGCCAAGACGGGAGCCGTCAAGTGAGCGACCTGACGACCACGCCGGCACTGCCGCCGGTTCCGCAGCCGACCACGTCCATGGACCGGTCCGGCCAACCGCACCGCCGCCTGTCGGTGGTGCGGGTGTTCCTCGGGGTGGTGCTC
>NZ_JAODBG010000081.1 GCF_025463825.1 Cryobacterium sp. | reverse complement strand
GCTTCGGTGTCGGCGAGCATCCTCCCGACGTCGACGAGCTTGCGGGCGTCCTGCCGGGTGGAACCGGTCAGGTCCTGGATCAGCTCGGCCGGGCCGAGGAAGCCCTGCTGCGCCGCCAGGCCCTGCTGGCCCAGCTCGGGCCGGGAGCGGTGCGCGAGGGCTTTGGCCATCCAGGTCTGCCGGGTTTCGACCAGGTGACCCAGCCGGGCCAGCTCCCGTTGACCGGCCAGCAACTCCGCATCCGAGAGGGTGTCGTAGTCGGTGCTGCACGCCCCCAAATGTTCAACGGCTTCGACCGCGGCGACCAGTGAATCTGCGGGCACACCCGGTCCAGGCAGGGTACCGGGGGCGGAAGTGTCTGCGAAGGTGGACATGCAGACAATGTAGCCCGATGTCGTATCTTTGTGTTACGACAAGCAAGGCTGTGGAGAACTTCTCCAGCCCTGCGCGCACACGTGAGACCGGCGCGACCGACGCGTAGGTTCTTCGGCAATCGCAATCTGCGCGGTCCCCGCATGTCGCGGTGGTCCACTCGGTGAATCCGACCTACGCTGTGCAAATGGTCTACGTCTACGATGTGCGGCTGTCCGACGGCCACGTGCTGCGGGTGCATGACACCGAGGATGGCCATCCCGACGACGAATACGGCGATCGCCCAGCAGTCGCCGACACGGTGCTCACCGTGCTGTGGCAGCACGGGTCGCCGCAGACCGGTGCCCTGCTCGAGCCCCTCCTCGCGGCCGCCGCCCAGCGCCGCATCCGCCTGGTGTCGTATGGGCGGCCCAGCTATGGCGGCTCTACCCCGCGGCCCGGCCGAACCGTTGCCTCGGCCGCGGCCGACGTTGCCGCGATCATGGCCGCCCGGGGCGTCGACAGGTTCGCGGTGATGGGCGCCTCGGGCGGTGGACCGCACGCCCTGGCCTGCGCCGCGCTGTTACCCGGTCGGGTGAGCGCGGTGGCGTGCCTGGCGGCCCTCGCGCCGTTCGATGCCGGCGGCCTCGACTTCTTCGCCGGGATGTCCGACGGCGCCGCCCTGCAGGCCGCACTGGCCGGCCGGCCGGCCCGCGAGCATTACGAAACGACCGCGGAATTCGATCCGGAAAGCTTCGTCGAACGGGACTATGCCGCGCTCGAGGGCGACTGGGCGGCGCTTGGCGCGGATGTCGGCGCCGCGGCCGCGTACGGCCCCGACGGCCTCATCGACGACGACATGGCCTTCGTCACCCCGTGGGGCTTCGATGTGGCCGACATCACAGTTCCGGTGCTGATCGTGCAGGGCGGCCGCGACCGAGTGGTTCCGCCCGGGCACGGCGCGTGGCTCGCGCGCACCTGCGCGGATGCCGAACTCTGGGAGCGACCCGACGACGGCCACATCTCCGTCCTCAATGAGTGTCCCGCAGCTCTGGACTGGCTGCGCTCGCACTCCCGACCGGACCGAACGTGCGCACGATGACAGACGGTGCGCCTGCACCGGATGAGACGAAGGAGCACCATGGACATGCGACTGGAACTGGTTCCGTTGGTATCCACCGATGCGGACCGCAGCAAGGCCTTTTACGCCGATCAGGTGGGGTTCACCGTCGACCACGACGTCGAACCGGGCAACGGAATGCGCATTGTGCAGTTGACCCCGTCGGGGTCGGCCTGTTCGATCGTGATCGGCGTCGGGATCGGCGATCCCCAGGCGGCGCCGGTCCGGGGCCTGCACCTGGTCGTGGACGATGTGGCCGCCGTGCGAAGTACTCTCGTGGGCAACGGGGTCGACGTGTCGGACATCAGCGATATGGGCGGCGTCCTCTACGCCTACTTCAGCGACCCCGACGGTAACTCCTGGGCGCTGCAGGAGATCCCCAGCGGCATCCGCCCGTAGCCCGATTCCCACGCAGAGGGAGAGTTCTCATGAAGGCCATCGTTCAAGACGGCTACGGATCGGCCGACGTGTTGCGGCTGGCCGACATCGACATCCCGGAGGTGGGCGCCACGGACGTGCTCGTTCGCGTGCACGCCGCCAGCCTCCACATCGGCGACTGGCATCTGATGGCCGGCCTGCCGTACCTGGTGCGGGTCACGGGGCTCCGCCGCCCTGGCAACCCGGTGCGCGGCATGGATGTGGCCGGCCGGGTCGAGAAGGTCGGCGCCGACGTGACCCGGTTCACGCCGGGGGACGAGGTGTTCGGAGTCGGCAACGGGTCGCTGGCCGAGTTCGTGATCGCCAAGACCGACAAGCTCGAAGCCAAACCCGACCGGCTCAGCTTCGAGCAGGCGGCCGCCGTGCCCACCTCGGCCGTCGCCGCGCTGCAGGCCGTCGCGTCGCTGAAAGCCGCGGGGGTGGGGGAGCGGGTGCTCATTCTCGGCGCCTCCGGAGCGGTCGGCGGTTACGCCGTGCAGCTGGCAACCGCGTTCGGCGCCCAGGTCACCGGGGTCGCCAGCGCCGCCAAGCTCGACTACGTGCGCTCGCTCGGAGCGGCCGTCGCTCTCGACTACGCCCAGGGCGACATCACCCGCTCCGGTGAACGCTACGACCTGGTGGTCGACACCGCCGGCCACCGGTCGGTCTCGACACTGCGCAAGCTGCTCTCGGCTCGTGGAACGCTGGTGATCGTCGGCGGTGAGGGCGGCGGCAGGGTCACCGGCGGATTCGGCCGGTCGCTGCGGGCAGCCGCCGTGTCGCCGTTCGTGACGCAGAAGCTGACCGGGTTGGTCTCCAGCGTGCGCAGGGAAGACCTGGCCACCCTGGCGGACCTGCTCGAGAGCGGGTCGATCCGGCCCGTGATCGATACGGTCTACCCGCTGGCCGGGGCAGCCACCGCGATGCGCCGGCTCACCGACGGCAGCACCAGGGGCAAGCTCGTCATCACGGTGCAGCCATGACGGGTCTCGTCATTGTGCTGCGGCAAGCAGCGGGCGCGCCAGCTCGGCGGCCCGACGCAGCCCGGTCGCGGGCTCCGTCGCCCACCGGTCGATCACGGCCGTCGCCCGGCCGCGTGCCGGGGCAGCCAACCCCGTGACCAGCGGGACGAGGACATCCGTCGCCAGCGGGTCGATCAGGGCGGGGGACCGCGCCTGGCGAAGGAAGCCCTCGATACGGGTGAGGTCGCTGGCCTGCAACATCCGCACATGCGTCTGCAGCAGCACAATGGCGGCCAGGCGACGCTCGAACACCGGCAACGCCCAGAGTTCACTGCTCAGCGCCGTGATGTCATCGTGGCTGAGCCCGGGGTAGCGACGACCGGCATCCCGGATCGTGCCGCGCACCGCACCGACCGACGCGCCATAGAACCTGAGGCCGGCGCCGCCCAGCCGGGCCCGGTCGGCATCGGCCCGTTCCCAGGAACTCTCGTTCTGCAGGGTGGCGTCCACGAACTCGCCGGCAGCACTCATCTGTCTATTCTCGCCGACGCGCCCGGTGTGAATCTGCGATCATCGTTGTCCAGCCGCGCCTGGTCTGGTTGGCTGGTCGCCATGACCGATGCCGACATGACCGCAGATCTCCGCCGCTACCTGCAGAGCGCGAGGGACGCCCTGCTCTGGAAGCTCGACGGGCTCAGCGAGTACGACCTGCGCCGACCCCTGGTCCCCACCGGCACCAACCTCCTCGGCCTGGTCAAGCACATGGCCGGCGTCGAAGCCGGGTACCTCGGCGAGACCTTCGGCCGGCCGTTCCCGAGGAGCTGCCCTGGATGGCCGAGGACGCCGAGGCGAACGCCGACATGTGGGCGGGCGCGGAGGAGACCAGCACGCAGATCGTCGCGCTGTACCGCCGGGTCTGGGCGCACTCCGAGGTCACCCTCGAGACGGTGCCGCTGGATGGCGCGGGCCGGGTGGTGTGGTGGCCGGCCGACCGCAACACCGTCACGCTGCACCGCATCCTGATCCACCTGATCAGCGAAACCCACCGGCACGCCGGGCACGCCGACATCGTGCGCGAACTGATCGACGGGGCCGTCGGCCTGCGCGTCGACAACGACAACCTGCCACCGGTCGGCCCGGACTGGTGGGCGGGCTACCGCGACCGGCTGGAGCACACCCCCCGGGACGCCTGACGCCCCGACGACGTTATTGCGCAGCCTCGGCCACGGGCGCGTTTCGTTGACGCGTAAACCTGACGCCTAAGGTGGACTGCGCCCGCAAAGCCGGCGCCACCCGCCCCGGCGGGTCCCGAACCGAAGGACGAAAGCACCCGTGTCGAGAATTCCTGCCCGTTGGGCCGTCGCCTGCGCCGCTGCCGCCGTTGCCCTGCTGACCCTCACCGCCTGCACCGGGCAGCCCATCGCCGGCGCCGGCGGCAACCCGCCGGCCGCCGCGGCCCCGGGCGCCGACACCGGCCGCACCTACGCGCTGGTGGTGCACGCCGTGCCGGGCGACGCCTTCTGGGACGTCGTGAAGAGCGGCGCCGAGGCCGCCGGAGCGCTCTACGGCACCACCGTCACGTACCAGGGCGACCCCGACGTGCAGAAGCAGAGCCAGTTGATCGAGACCGCCATCGCCGCCAAGGTCGACGGCATCATCGTGTCGATGGCCAACCCCGACGGCCTGAGCGGGGCCCTGGCGGATGCCGCGGCCGCCGACATCCCGGTCATCAGCATCAACTCCGGCGCCGAAGAATCCGCCGCGGTCGGTGCCATCACCCACGTCGGCCAGACCGAGTTCCTGGCCGGCCAGGGCGCGGGCACCAAGCTCACCGGGGCATCCGCCGGCAAGGTCATCTGCGTGATCCACGAGGCCGGTAATGCCGGGCTCGAGGACCGCTGCGCGGGCGCGGCCGACACCCTCGCCGGCACGACGAGCAACGTGCAGGTCGACATCGCCAACCTTGCGGATGCGCAGAACACCATCAAGAGCGCCCTGCTGGCCGACCCCAGCATCGACGGGATCCTCACCCTCAACTCCGCCGTGGGAGTGGCCGCGGCCCAGGCCGCGGCCGAGGCCGGCAGCGACGCCATGATCGGCACCTTCGATGTCTCCGCCGACGTCACCGCGCTGATCGAGGACGGCAGCATCCTCTTCGCCGTGGACCAGCAGCCCTACCTGCAGGGCTACCTGCCGGTGAGCTTCTTCGAGCTGTTCTACACGAACGGGAACGTCGTGGGCGGCAGCCAGCCGGTGTACTCCGGGCCGGGCTTCGTCACCAAGGAGAACGCCGGCCAGGTCGCCGAGTTCGCAGGTCAAGGCACCCGATGACCACGCTCACCCCCGTGCGGAGCCGGACCGGCGACGAACGGCTGGCGGTGACGCATCCGGTCAAACGCCTGCTGCGCCGCCCCGAGATGGGCGCTTTCATCGCCGCGCTGGTCATCTTCGGCTACTTCTCGGTGTCCACCGCCGCGTTCCTCACCCCAGCCGGCGCGGCCACCTGGCTGTACTCGGCGTCGCTGTTCGGCATCATGGCCGTCGCCGTGGCGATGCTCATGATCGGCGGAGAGTTCGACCTCTCCGCCGGAGCCATGACCGGCACGACCGGCCTGCTGGTCGGCGCGTTCACCACCCAGTGGGGCATGAACCTGTGGCTGGCCATGCTGCTGGCGCTGCTCATCGCCCTCGCAGTGGGAGCCGTCAACGGGCTGCTCGTCGTGAAGACCGGCATCCCGAGCTTCATCGTCACCCTGGCCACGTTCTTCATCCTGCAGGGGGTGAACCTGGCCGGTACCAAGCTGCTCACCGGGCAGGTCGCGATCCAGGGCATGACCCTGGTGCCCGGCTTCGAGGCCGGCAAGGTCATCTTCGGCGGGGTGATCCCGGTCTTCGGGCTGGACCTCAAGGTGTCGGTCTTCTGGTGGATCGGCCTGACGGCCGTGACCAGCTGGGTCCTGCTGCGCACCCGGTACGGCAACTGGATCTTCGCCATCGGCGGGCAGCTGCAGAGCGCCATGCAGACCGGTATCCCGGTGCGGCGCACCCGGATCGGCCTGTTCCTGGGCACCGCGGCGGCCGGCTGGCTGGTGGGCATGCTCTCGCTCTTCGACGTGGCCACGGTGCAGGCCACCACGGGCATCGGCCAGGAATTCATCTACATCATCTGCGCCGTCGTGGGCGGCTGCCTGCTCACCGGCGGCTATGGCTCGGCGATCGGCGCGGCCCTCGGGGCGCTGATCTACGGCATGATCCTGCAGGGCATCGTCTTCGCCCAGTGGGACAACAATTGGCTCAAGGCGTTCCTGGGCGGGATGCTGCTGCTCGCCGTGCTGGTGAACCTGTCGGTCCGGCGCCAGGCGGGGGTGCGCGCATGACCGGCGCAGCACCCATCCTCGAGGTGCGCGGCATCGGCAAGGTCTACGGCTCGGTGATCGCGCTCAGCGACATCTCCATTTCGGTCGGCGCGGGAGAGGTGGTCTGTGTGCTGGGCGACAACGGCGCGGGCAAGTCGACATTGCTCAAGGTGCTGGCGGGGGTGCACCCGCACACCAGCGGCGAGGTGCTGCTTGACGGCCGGGCCATCCGGTTCGCCGGCCCGCGGAACGCGCTGGACGCCGGCATCGCCACGGTGTACCAGGACCTCGCGATCGTGCCGTTGATGCCCGTGTGGCGTAACTTCTTCCTGGGCGCCGAACTCAGCTCGGGCGTCGGCCCCTTCTCGCGGTTGCGGGTGGCCGAGATGCGCGCGATCACGCTCGCCCAGCTGGGCCGGATGGGCATCGACCTGCGCGATGTGAACCAGCCGATCGGCACCCTCTCCGGCGGTGAGCGGCAGTCCGTGGCGATCGCCAGGGCCATTCACTTCGGTGCCAGGGTCGTCATCCTCGACGAACCCACGTCAGCGCTCGGCGTCAAGCAGGCCGGGGTGGTGCTGCGCTATGTGGCGCAGGCCCGCGACCGGGGCCTCGGTGTGGTCTTCGTCACTCACAACCCGCACCACGCATACCCGGTCGGCGACCGATTCCTGGTGCTCAACCGTGGCGCCAGCCTGGGCGAATTCGACAAGGCCGGCATCGGTATCGAAGAACTTACCAGGCTGATGGCCGGTGGCGCCGAGCTGGAGACGCTCGCCCGGGAGATCGAGCGCGGCTGACCCGCCGGAGCCGTCTCATCCGTTTCGGAGGATTAGCCGAGCCGGATTGGTTGCTACCGTCTGCGACGTGACCGAGGCGCACCGACCGGCGTGCCTGACAACGTGGACGGTGTCGCCCGCGCAGTGGATGGCACCTGGAATGGAGTGATTCAAATGGCTCGAGGAACAACACCGGTACTGGATGCGGCAGCCGAGATCAACGCCGTCTCGCTGGCCCGCACCGAACTGGACCCGCGCACCCTGATGATCACCCGCATTGCGGCACTGGTGGCGGTTGATGCCCCGGTCGGGTCGTACCTGCTGCATGTGGGGCCGGCAGCAGAGGTGGGACTGACCGTCGACGACATCCAGGATGTGCTCGTCGCTGTCGCCCGATCGTGGGCACACCTCGGCTGCTCTCGTCGGCGCGCAAAATCGCAGAGGCCTTCGACCTTGCCATCGAACTGGGCTCTGAGGCCGACACGCACGGAACTCACTAGTGTCGGAGTGGCCCGGTGTGGGAGCGGCGGACGCCGGCAGGGGAACGGCGGCCGACAGCAGAAGTGCGGCCGCGATGGAAATACCGAATAGTTTTCTCAGTTGTCCAACATTCTCGGCGCTTCGTCGCGCCGTTCGTGGTGCTGGGCCGGGGCGCGTGACGCGCACAGGGTCCAGTCGTCTGTGTCAGGATTCGACACATGTTTACGTAAACATGACCGACCGTTCCACATGCCCGCCCGTTGCGCAAGGACCGGCTCAGCAACCCGACGAGGAGGACGGCTCCGTCAAAACCCGCACCGAAATCGGTGCACTCAGAGAAATCCCAGCCTGCGGCGGGAATGAATGCGGCCCTCCAACGTTGACCTGAGTCGAGGGCGCTCAACTTTGGGATTCGCCCTCGTTCAGATTCCCCAGGAGGATTTCTTGCCTACATACTTCGGTCCGGCCGGATCCGAGAACGGTTCGTTCGACGAGTTCCTGGCCCGCTACCTGCAAGGCCAGCGCGCCCAGGGCGGACGACCCATCGAGATCACGCGGCTGCTCAGCCGCCGCACCCACGAACTCCTCGTGCAGGCCGCCCAGTTCGCGGTCGACCACGGCCACGCGCACGTTGATGCCCTGCACCTGCTGCGGGTCATGGTCGAGCAGGAACCCGCCGCCACGGCCATCCGCCGGGCCGGCGGGGACCCCGCCGCCATTGCGGCAGCCGCCGAGGAGCGCCTGCCGGAATCCAGCGACCAGCAGGCCACCTCGGCTCCGGCCCTCACGCCGTCGGCCCAGCGCGCCCTGCTGGATGCCCACCAGGTCGCCCGCGCTTTCGGCTCCACCTACATCGACCCTGAGCACCTGTTCTTCGCCTTCGTGGTGAACCAGGACTCACCCGTCGCCCGCGTGCTGGCCGAAGCCGGGGTCACCGCCGAGTCGCTGCAGGACGGCGCCCAGCAGGCCGAGGCCGACGAGGCCAACGGTACCGTTGTCACCAAGACCGGCGACGCATCCGATACCCCGATGCTCGACACCTACGGCATCGACCTCACCGAACGTGCCCGCTCCGGCAAGCTCGACCCGGTGATCGGCCGCAGCGACGAGATCGAACAGACCGTCGAAATCCTTTCCCGCCGCACCAAGAACAACCCGGTGTTGATCGGCGAGGCCGGCGTGGGCAAGACCGCCGTGGTCGAGGGCCTGGCCCAGGCCATCGTCGACGGCCTCGTGCCCGAGCAGTTGCGCGGCAAGCGCGTGATCGCGCTGGACCTGCCCGCCATGCTCGCGGGAACCCGGTACCGCGGCGACTTCGAAGAACGCCTCACCAAGACCATGGATGAGATCAGCGACCGCAGCGACGAGATTATCGTCTTCCTCGACGAGCTGCACACGGTGGTCGGTGCCGGCGGCGCCGGCGAGGGGGGAATGGACGCCGGCAATATCCTCAAGCCCCGCCTGGCGCGCGGTGAACTGCACGTCGTGGGCGCAACCACCGTGACCGAGTACCGCAAGGTCGAGAAGGACCCCGCCCTCGAACGCCGCTTCCAGCCCGTGCGGGTGGGGGAGCCGAGCATCGAAGATGCCGTGCAGATCCTCGCCGGCCTGCAGGGTCGCTACGCCGAGCACCACTCGGTACGCTACACGGCTGCCGCCATCCGAGCCGCCGTGGAGATGAGCGCCCGGTATGTGCCCGACCGGTTCCTGCCCGACAAGGCCATCGACCTGATCGACCAGGCCGGCGCCCGCGCCCGCCTGGCGCTCGGCTCCCGGGTCGACATCGAGGGGCTGCGCGAGCAGCAGGCCGGGCTCGAGACCGCGAAGACCATCGCCGTCGCCGCCGAGGCCTATGAGGAGGCGTCCCGGCTGCGGGACGAGTCCGAGACCCTCGTGGAGCAGATCGAGGCCGCCGAGGCCGCCCAGGGCGCGGATGCCGACCAGCCCGCACCCTCCGCCGTAGTGGACGAAGCCGAGATCGCCGCGATCATCGCCCGCGCCACGGGCATCCCGGCGAGCCGCCTCACGGCGGGCGACCGCGAGCGTCTCGCCACACTGGAAGACGATCTGCACCAGCGGGTCATCGGCCAGGACGATGCCGTGACCGTGATCGCCAAGGCCGTGCGCCGCAACCGCACCGGGATGGGCGACGCCAACCGGCCGGTCGGCAGCTTCCTGTTCCTCGGCCCGACCGGGGTGGGCAAGACCGAGCTGGCCAAGTCGCTGGCGCAGTCGCTCTTCGGCGACGAGAAGGCCATGCTGCGCTTCGACATGAGCGAGTTCAGCGAACGCCACACCGTCAGCCGGCTGGTCGGCGCCCCTCCCGGCTACGTCGGTTACGACGAGGCCGGCCAGCTGACCGAGCACGTGCGGCGCAACCCCTACTCAGTGGTGCTGCTCGACGAGATCGAGAAGGCGCACCCGGATGTCTTCAACCTGCTGCTGCAGGTGCTGGACGACGGCCGCCTGACCGACGGCCAGGGCCGCACCGTGGACTTCCGGAACACCGTCGTGATCATGACCTCCAACATCGGTTCAGAGGTGCTGGCCAGCCGCAGTGGCGCGCTCGGCTTCACCGCCGATCTGGACGGCGCCGGAAACGGTTTCGGTTCCGAGAAGGCGCTGCGTGACCGGGTGATGGCCAAGCTCCGCGAGGCCATGCGGCCCGAGTTCCTCAACCGCATCGACGAGGTCGTGCTGTTCCGCAAGCTCGACCAGGCGCAGCTCAACCGCATCGTGCGGTTGCTGCTCCACCAGACTGAGGCTCGGCTGATGGCCCAGGGTCACGCGCTCACCGTGAGCGAGGCGGCCGTGGACTGGATCGCCGAGACCGGCTACGAACCCGAGTACGGCGCCCGGCCGCTCCGCCGGGTCATCCAGCGCCAGCTCGACGACCGGATCGCCGACCTGCTGGTGGCCTCCGAACTCGGCGACGGGGGAGTGGTGGCCGTGACTGTTCAGGATGGCGCCCTGCACGTGGCGGCCGAACCGGCACGGCTGCAGCAGGCGGCCTGACCACCCGTCTCACCCGAAAAGCCCCGGCCGGACCCGTTGGTCCGGCTGGGGCTTTTCCCTGTTCAGCCACGGCCCTGGTCAGCCACGGCGTGAGTGCGGCTACAGGATGAAGAGCATCTCCTGGTAGGTCGGTAACGGCCACAGGTCATCCGCCACGATTCCTTCGAGGGCATCGGCGGCCGTGCGCACAGCTGCCATCGCCGGCAGCAGGGCGTCGCGGGCGTGCTCCGCCTCGTCGAGGGCGGAGTGCCCGGACCCGCCTTCCAGCGCCGCCTTGAGCGCGGCCAGCGTAGCGCGCAACTCACTTAGCGGGCCGCTCACCGCCAGCAGCGGCGCCGTGTCGGCCTCCACGCCGGCAGCCTTGAGGGCGCCGACGTTGACCGCCACCTCGGTCTGGTACCGAACCGCGGCCGGGAGGATCTGGGTCGTCGCAATCTCCAGGCTGAGTCGGGCCTCCACGCCGATGGTGAGCGCGTACTGCTCCAGGCCGATCTCGTAGCGGCTGTGCATCTCGCGGTGGTTGAACACCCGGTACTTCTCGAACAGCTCCAGCGCGGGCTCCGTGATCAGTTCGGGCAGGGCGTCGAGCGTGGTGCGCAGGTTCGCGAGCCCGCGCTTCTCGGCCTCGATCGGCCAGGCATCGGAGTAGCCGTCGCCGTTGAACACCACGGCGCCGTGTTCGGTGATGATCTGGGTGAGCAGAGCCTGCACCGAGGTGTCGAAGTCGGTGCCGGCGGCAACCGCGGCCTCGAGGTCGGTGGCGATGTAGTCGAGCGACTCGGCCATGATCGTGTTGATGGTGACCATCGGTCCGCTGACGGTCTGCATCGAGCCCGGGGCGCGGAACTCGAACCGGTTGCCGGTGAAGGCGAACGGGCTGGTGCGGTTGCGGTCGCCCGGGTCGGTGGGCAGCTGCGGCAGCGTGTCGACGCCGATGACCATGGTGCCCTTGTCCTTCGACGACGTCGCCGGTCCCTCGGCGAGCTGCTCGAAGACATCCGCCAGCTGGTCGCCGAGGAAGATCGAGATGATCGCCGGCGGAGCCTCGTTCGCGCCGAGGCGGTGGTCGTTGGTGGCCGAGGCGACCGACGCCCGCAGTAGACCCGCGTACTTGTGCACGGCGCGGATGACCGCGGCGCAGAAGACCAGGAACTGGGCGTTGTCGTGCGGGTTGTCGCCGGGGACCAGCAGGCTGCCCAGCTGATTGTTGCCCAGCGAGAAGTTCACATGCTTGCCCGAACCGTTCACGCCCTGGAACGGCTTCTCGTGGAAGAGGCACTCCATGCCGTGCTTCTTGGCGATCGTCTTGAACGTGGTCATCAACAGCTGCTGGTGATCGGCTGCGATGTTGCCGCGTTCGAACATCGGCGCGATTTCGAACTGGCCGGGGGCGACCTCGTTGTGGCGGGTCTTGGCGGGGATGCCCAGCTTGAACAGCTCCCGTTCGGTGTCCATCATGAAGCCGAGCACGCGCTCGGGGATGGCGCCGAAGTAGTGATCGTCGAACTCCTGGCCCTTGGGCGGTTTCGCGCCGAACAGGGTGCGGCCGGAGTTGAGCAGGTCCGGGCGGGCCAGGAAGAAATGCCGGTCGACGAGGAAGTACTCCTGCTCCGGGCCGCAGAAGGAAACCACCTTGGCCGGCTTGACGTGGCCGAAGAGGCGCAGGATGCGTTCGGCGTGTTCGCCCATCGCCTGCTGCGAGCGCAGCAGCGGCGTCTTGTGGTCGAGGGCCTCACCGGTCATCGAGACGAAGACCGTGGGGATGCACAGGGTGTTGCCGTTCGGGTTCTCCAGCACGTAGGCGGGGCTGGTGACGTCCCAGCCGGTGTAGCCGCGGGCCTCGAAGGTATTGCGCAGTCCGCCGTTGGGGAAGCTGGACGCGTCGGGCTCACCCTGGACCAGAGTCTTGCCGGCGAACTCGGCCAGCGCGGTGCCGTCGCCGACGGGTTCGAGGAAGCTGTCGTGCTTCTCGGCGGTGAGGCCGGTCAGCGGGTAGAACACGTGCGCGTAGTGCGACGCGCCCTTCTCCATCGCCCAGTCCTTCATGGCGGAGGCGACGGCGTCGGCGACGAGCGGGTCGAGCATGGCGCCGTGCTCGATGGTGGCCATGACCGACTTGTAGACGAGCTTCGGCAGCCGCTTCTGCATGACAACGCTGCTGAAGACGTTCTCACCGAAGATCTGGCCGGGGGTCTCGGCGTCGGTGAAGCTGACGGCCGGCGGCACATAGGCCTCGACATCCCTGATCGCCTGCAGGCGCATGGCATTTCCACTCATTGGTATCCCTTTGTTCTGTGCCGGTTCCCGCTACGGGTTGCGGAAATCCCTGCTCCAAATCTAGGGAGGCCGCATGCCGGTCAGATTTCGGCGACGTGACAGATTCGATCCGGCGACCGGCGACCGGCGACCGGCGACCGGCGAACGGCGAACGGCGAACGGCGAACGGCGAACGGCGGCCGGACCGGCCCGAAACCGAACCCGCCCGCCAGCGACTAAACTGGTCGTTTGATTTGAGGGGTGTTGAGTGGTCGATCAGGAGCTCGCGCGGGAACAGGACTATGTGGCGACGCTGTACGCGCGACTCGACGCGCTGCAACGCGAGGCCGAGGCCCAGCTGAAGGCTGTGCGGATGCTCGACGTCGGCGGCAACCACCAGTCCCGCTCCGAGCGCGACACCTTCGCCCGCACCTACGAGGACCGCATCGTGCAGCTGCGCGAGGTCGACGACCGCCTCGCCTTCGGCCGGCTCGAGACCGCCCCGGAAGACGGCGCCCCTGTCTACCGCTACATCGGCAGAGTGGGACTCCGCGACGAGAACCTGCAGCCCATCCTGCTCGACTGGCGGGTGCCGCAGGCCAGCGCCTTCTACCAGGCCACCGCCGCGACGCCGCTCGGCGCCCGGTCCCGCCGGCACCTGCTCTCCAACGGCCGACGAATCATCCGCATCGAAGACGAGATCCTGGATGCCGCGCTGCTCGAGGGCGACACGGCCGCCCTGCACCAGGGCGAGGGGGCGCTGCTTTCGGCTCTGACCGCCCAGCGCACCGGGCACATGTCCGACATCGTCTCGACGATCCAGGCGGAACAGGACCGCATCATCCGCTCGGAATTGAACGGCGTGCTCGTCGTGCAGGGCGGCCCCGGCACCGGCAAGACCGCCGTGGCCCTGCACCGCGCCGCCTACCTGCTCTACACGCACCGGGATCGGCTGCAGAACTCCGGTGTGCTCATCGTCGGCCCGTCCACGTCGTTCCTGCAGTACATCGAGGCCGTGCTGCCGTCGCTGGGTGAGACCGGGGTGGTGCTTGCCTCGGTGGGCCAGCTGTTCCCCGGCGTCGAGGCCAGTCACGAAGACGCGCCGGCCGTCGCAGCGCTCAAGGGCCAGATTTTCATGGCCGACCTCATTGCACGCGCCGTGAAGAGTCGCCAGAAGGTGCCCGCCACCAGCCAGAAGCTGCTCGTGAACGGCGACACCCTGGTGCTCAAGCCGCAGTTGATCGAGGCCGCGATCCATCGGGCCCGCGCCGGCGGCAAACCGCACAACGAGGCCCGGGTCGTTTTCGTCAAGCACGCCCTCAACGCGCTCGCCCGCGAATGGCTCGAGCAGCTGCAGAAGCAGGGCCGGTCGATGGACGACACCGACCTGCCGATGTTGCGCGAGGACCTGCGCCTGGCTGACGACGTGCGGGTGGCGCTGAACACCGCGTGGCTGCCGCTGACCCCGCAGAAGCTCGTGCAGGACCTCTACGCACGGCCGCAGTGGCTGGAAGAACTCACCCCGCGCTGGCGGGCCGCCCAGCGCGCTCTGCTCCACCGCCCGCGCGCCGCCGAGTTCACCATCGCCGATGTCCCACTGCTCGACGAAGCGGCCGAACACCTCGGCGAATACAGCGCCGTGGACGCCGCCGCGAAGCGTGAGGCCAAGGAACAGCGGAAGCGCGACATCGAGAACGCCGAGCTGGCGATCAAGAACATGGACGTGAAGGGGCTCGTCAACGCGAAGTCCCTCGCCGACAACTTCGCCGAACTCGGCGACCGGGCCACGACCGCCGAACGCGCTGCCCTTGACCGCAGCTGGACCTACGGACACGTGATCGTGGACGAGGCGCAGGAGCTCTCGCCGATGCAGTGGCGGCTACTGATGCGCCGCGGCCCGCGCCGGTCGTTCACCATCGTCGGGGACATCGCCCAGGCCGCCGCGGCCGCCGCGGCCGACAGCTGGCGGGAGGCTCTCGCCCCGGTGCTCGAGGCGTCCTTCGAGGCCGACCGTTGGCGCCTGGAGGAGCTGACGGTGAACTACCGAACGCCCAGTCAGATCTCCGAGGCCGCCGAGAAGATGGCGGTGGCGCACGGCCTGCCGATCACGGCCTCCCGCACGGTGCGAGCCAGCGACTGGCCCGTCGCGGTGCTCACGGACACGGTGGATGCGCTGCGGCGCGAACGCGCTCTCGGCGCGGGTGGCACCGTGGCGGTGATCGTGGTGGAGGAGAACATCGACGCCCTGGCCCAGGCCCTCGACGCCGAGTTCGGCGACATCGTCGGGCGCGGCGCGCTCGGGCTGTTGCGGGATGTGGCGCTGCTCACCCCGCAGGACTCCAAGGGGCTCGAGTTCGACGCGGCAATCGTGGTGGACCCCACCGCCATCGTCGCGGCCTCCGAACGCGGCGCGGGGGCGCTTTACGTGGCGATGACCCGAGCCACCCAGCGCCTGTACCTGGTGAGCGACGGCCCCCTGCCGATGGGCTTGACCGACCTCGCGTAGCGCCGGCGCGGATCCGCCCGGCGCTGACTTGCCATTTGAGGCCCCCTCGTTGCGCGCCGATGGGCCCCAACTGGCAACTCACCCGGGAGACCTCGCCGACTTGCCACTTGAGGCCCCCTCGTTGCGCGCCGATGGGCCCCAACTGGCACCTCGGCGTGGGCGCCGGACTACCTCAGCGGCCGGAAGGCCTGCATCGTTGAGAGCAGGGCCTCCGGGTTGAAGGAGCTCGGGTTGCGGATCGCGTGAATCGAGGCGCCCTGAATGAGGGCGACGACCGTGGCCGCGAGGTCGTCACCCGAGCGCGCGGTGCCCGCCGTCACCTCGCGGCAGACCGGCACGAAGGCCTCCAGGTAGCGGCCGAAGGACACCTCGATGCGGTCGCGGAACAGGTCTTCGCGCCGGGAGAAGTAGAAAGCGAAGAGCAGCTCGACGCTCGCGTGGTACTCGGCCAGGCGTTCCAGCTCGACCCGGACCATCCCCTCGAGCCGGTCCCACGGAGCCCGCTTGGCCAGGTCGGGGTCGGTGAGGGCGTCGAGGGTGCCGTCGAGCAACACGTCCAGCAGCGCCTGCAGCAGGCCGTCTTTGGATTGGAAGTGGAAGAACACCAGGCCGGGGGAGATGCCCGCCGCGGTGGCGACCCGGCGGGCGGTGACGGCGTCCAGGCCCTCGGTGAGGGCGATCTGGTACGCGGCGGCCAGGATCGCGTCACAGCGTTCCTGTTCGGGCAGTTTCGGTCCGCCCATCGGTCAGCCGTTCGACGTGGAGCGGTCGCCGGCGCCACGGTTGACGCGGCGCCGGGTGTCCGGGCGCTGGGCGGCCCGGTGATCCCGCCAGGCCCGCCAGGCGCCGGTCGACCACAGCGCCCAGAGCACCAGCACCGGCTGGAAGAGCAGCCGGATGGTGCGGTCGAGGTCGGTGTTCAGACCGAACGAGTCGGTGTGCGTGACCAGCTGGGAGATATTGCCCGGGAAAATGGCGACGAAGAACACCGCCACGATCCAGCCGACCTGCACGCGGTAGCGGCCGAGGGCCAGGAGCGCGGCGCCGAGGACAATCTCCACGATGCCGGAAGCCACCACCACGAAGTCGCCCTCGAGCGGCAGCCAGGTGGGCACCTGCGCCAGGAATGCCTCGCGGTTGACGGTGAGGTGGCTGATGCCGGCTATCAGCAGGAAGGCGCCGAGTACCAGGCGGAAGAAGGTGCGAAGAATCGTGGTGCGTTTCTTCTGCGGGGCGAAGAGGGTCATGGGGTGCGGCTTCCGGGTGGGTCATCCAGGGTGAGGCGGTTCGCCCACCTTATATTGATCACCGGATCAATGATCAGCCGGTCAATAACCGGCCAGCCGCTGGCTACGTGCTGGCGGCGGCCACCAGCGCCGCCACCTCGGCGTCCGTGCGCGCCTCGAAGACGCCCCACATCACGTGGGTCGGCCCGCTGCCGTCACTGCCCGCCACGGAGGGGCGGCTGATCCACCGCTGGGCGGCCGCCGCCGCTCCGAGCGCCGCGAGCGACGGTGCGATTGTGGTCTTGCGCAACGTGCCCGCCACCACGCTGCCGTCGCTGCCGCGCCGCCAGCCGCGGCTGTGAGCCAGGACCTGGCCCACTTCCTCGTCGGTCAGCCAGCGCGAAAAGCTCCGACCGGGCGGATCGATCTGAGTCAGCTTCATGGCCCCAGCCTAATCTCGGGCCGGCCCGCACGTCAGGGCAGGATCAGGGGAGGTCGGCCTTCAGTCGGTCGACATCCTCGAGCGGCACAGATGGCACCGCCAGGGTGGGAATGCCTCGGTTGCGCGGGGCGCCGGCGGGGGACGCCCGCTCACCGGCAGTGGCTCGGCGTAGAGTGGCCGCGTGCAGACCTACACGGCAGCGCAGGTGCGCGAGGCCGAGGCCCCGTTCCTCGAGCGCGGCGTCCCGCTGATGGCCCGGGCGGCCGCAGCGCTGGCGAACGAGGCCGAGGCCCTGCTCGACGAACACCGCCGAGGTGTGGTCGGCGCCCGGGTCCTGGTGCTGGCCGGCTCCGGGAACAACGGCGGCGATGCCCTGTATGCGGCGGAAGCGTTGGCGGCCCGGGGCGCCGAGGTGAGTGTTCTGCCCACCAGTGCACGCCTGCATCAGGGGCCCTGGAGGCGGCCATCGCGGCCGGCGCCGCCCTTCGACCCCGGGACGAGCCGGCGGAGGCCATCGGCGTCCTGGCGCAGGCAGCCGATCTGATCCTCGACGGCATCCTGGGCACCGGCACGAGTGGTGACCCGGCGCTACGTTGGCCGGCGCGGGCCGCGGTCGCGGCAATCCTGCCCGTTCTCAGCCCTCCGGACCAGACCCCATCCGGGCAGGCGGATGCCGGCCCACAATCGAGGCGCCCTGGCGGTGGCAGTCGACCTGCCCAGCGGCATCGGCGAGGACGACGGCAGCGTGCCGGATCCCACGGTACTGCCCGCCGACCTCACGGTGACCTTCGGCGGCTGCAAGGTCGGACTGCTGCGGCGCCCTGCGGCAGACTGCGCCGGCCGGATCGTGGTGGCGGATATCGGCATCGGCGACGAGCTGGAGCGCATCCGCCGCCGCGGTCTCGGGCCGTCTGAACGGTGACGTGCTGCCCTCTCCGGGTGTCTCGTGGCTGTGGAGTCTGCGGGAATAGGTCGCGGTTCGGCTCGTGACCCCATAAAGTAGTATCAGACGGAACAGTGTTCCGCCGTGCAGAACGCTAGAGCAACCGACAGACTCACAGAGGAGCACCACCATGACCGCGAACCCCTTCGACCTCACCGGCAAGGTGGCCATCGTCACGGGAGCGAGCAGCGGCATCGGACTCGCCATGGCCGAAGGGCTCGCCGCCGCTGGCGCCGACATCGTCGGCGTGAGCGTCAACATGCCCATGACGGGTAGCGAGGTCTCCCAGCGGGTCGAGGCGCTCGGCCGCACGTTCACCCCCTACGACGCCGATTTCGCCGACCGTGCGGCCATCACCGCCCTGGGCACGGAGCTCGCCGCGCTCAACGCCGACATCCTCATCAACAATGCCGGCACCATCCGCCGCGCCCCGGCCGCCGAGCACTCCGACGCATTCTGGGACGAGGTAATCGCCGTGAACCTGTCGTCGCAGTTCGTGCTCAGCCGCGCCATCGGAACCAACATGGTCGCCCGCGGCCACGGCAAGATCATCTTCACCGGCTCCCTGCTGAGCTTCCAGGGCGGCGTGAACGTCCCCGGCTACACCGCCTCCAAGTCGGCCGTCGTCGGCCTGGCTAAGGCGCTGTCGAACGAATGGGCGGCCTCCGGCGTCAACGTGAACGCCATCGCACCCGGCTACATTGCCACCGCGAACACCACAGATCTGCGCGCAGACGCCGAACGGTCCGACGCGATCCTCGTGCGCATCCCGGCCGGCCGCTGGGGCGAAGCCTCCGACCTGGGCGGTGCCGCGGTGTTCCTCTCCAGCAGCGCATCCGACTACATCAGCGGCATCACGTTGCCGGTCGACGGCGGCTGGCTCGGTCGCTAGACCGCAACTCGGATAAGAGGCCGCGAGCGCTGAGGCCGTCGGGCGGAACGAGATTCCGCGGTGGACTGCTTAGAGCGCGGGAACCCGCTCGGACGCCAGCGGGGCCTCCGGCGGAGTACCGTCGCCGAACGGCCGGCCACCCAGGCTCTCGCGCCCGTGCGCGGTCAGCCACACCGACGCATCCGGTCCGGCGGGCACTATGCCGGTGGGGTTGATGTCGCTGTGCGTCACGTAGTAGTGCCGCTTGATCTGGTCGAAGTCGATGGTGTCGCCGAAGCCCGGGGTCTGGAACAGGTCGCGGCTGTAGTTCCACAGCACCGGCAGCTCGGTGAGCTTGGACCGGTTGCACTTGAAGTGCCCGTGGTAGACCGCGTCGAAGCGGACCAGGGTCGTGAACAGCCGCACGTCGGCCTCGGTGATCGCATCGCCCATCAGGTAGCGACGATCGGTCAGCCGCTCCTCGAGCCAGTCGAGGGCGACGAACAGGCGGTCGTACGCCGCGTCGTACGTCTCCTGC
>NZ_JAODBG010000076.1 GCF_025463825.1 Cryobacterium sp. | reverse complement strand
CACGCCTTCACCCTGCTGCCGGGCGATGTCATCCTGACCGGCTCGCCCAGCGCGGCCCGCCAGGTGACCGACGGTGACCTGGCCAGCATCGAGATCTCCGGCCTGGGCGTGCTCAGCAACCCGGTGCGCAGCGCGGCCTGAACCCCACAAGTGTTCCCCAAGCGGACAAGTGGTCCCGGTGCACCGGGACCACTTGTCCGAACGGGGAAGAGTTAGCGGTCAGGGCGCGGGGAACCAGGCGCGCACCTGGTCGGCGGCCGTCGTCAGGAGGGCGGCCGACTCGGCGGTGTTGACCCGGGCGAGCAGCATGGCGCTCATCGACAGGGTTGCGAGGGTCCGCACGCGCTCGTCGACCCGCGCGTCCGTGTGCCCGGGGGTCTGCTCGACGGAGGAGCCACCGGCGCCGCCAAGGGCGTTCCGGAGGGCCGCGGCCAGTTCGGTGCGGTAGGCCTCAACGACCTCGCGGGCGGGCTTGTCGTGCGCGGCCAGCCCGGTAGCGCAGTTGACCAGCAGGCACCCGCGGCGAGGGGAGTCCAGCGGCAGCTTGGCCACGGCGTCCCGCAGGTCGATGAAGTAGGTGAGCAGTTCGGCGCGCCCGGCACCATCCGCTTGCAGGAGGCTCAGGCGGGGGCGGATGACGGTGTCGCGGTAGTCGGCGACGGCGGCGTCGAAGAGCCCGCGCTTGCTGCCGAACGCGTGGTACAGGCTCGAACGGTTGAGGCCGGTGGCCGACTCGAGGTCCGCCAGCGAGGCCCCGTCGTAGCCGAGGTCCCAGAAGAGGTCGCGGGCGGATTGCACGACGGTCGTGCTGTCAAACGTCTGGAGCCGTCCCATGACCGGCCTGCCTTCCGTCCGCGGACGCCTGGTCCTGGGTGTTACCGGGAATGTTCTGTACTGCTCGTTTCACTATACCGATAGCCCGGCTATAGTAAATCGATCGGTGCAGAAAGAGTGCGGCACCACAAGCGCCCCGGCACCCACCGCGACCAGGGAGGAACTATTCATGACGACAGCCACCAGTACCCAGATCCAGCTCGCGGCCCGGCCCACCGGCTGGCCCACCGCCGCGAACTTCGCCACCGTTGTGGTCGAGCTGCCCGAGCTGACGGCCGGTCAGGTGCGCGTGGTCAACGACTACATCTCCGTCGACCCCTACATGCGCGGCCGGATGAGCGATGCCAGGTCCTACATCGCGCCGTTCGTGGTCGGCGAGGTCATGGGCGGCGGCGCCGTCGGGCACGTCATCGAGTCGGCGGCCGAGGCCGTTCCGGTCGGCAGCCTGGTCGTGCACCAGTACGGCTGGCGCGACGTCGTGCAGGAGGACGCAGCGGGCTTCCGCGTCGTTCCCGAGATCCCGAGTGTGGCCCGTCCGCCTATCTCGGTGTGCTCGGCATGACCGCGCTCACCGCCTACATCGGCCTGCTCGAGGTCGCCAAGCTCACAGAAGGCGACACCGTCTTCGTCTCCGGCGCTGCCGGTGCCGTCGGCAGCATGGTGGGCCAGATCGCCCGGCTCAAGGGTGCGGCCCGCGTGATCGGCTCCGCCGGCACCGATGAGAAGGTGGCCCTGCTCACCGAGAAGTACCGCTTCGACGCCGCGTTCAACTACAAGACCGGCGACATCGCCGGCCAGCTCGGCGAGGCCGCACCCGACGGCATCGACGTGTACTTCGACAACGTCGGCGGCGACCACCTCAGCGCCGCGCTCGGCGCGTTCAATGACGGCGGCCGCGCCGCGCTGTGCGGCGCTATCTCTCAGATGAACCGCACGGATGGCACCACCGGGGTGTCGAACATGGCGAACATCGTCACCCGCGGCCTCACCCTCACCGGGTTCACCATCGGCAACCACCTCCAGCACTTCCCGGCTTTCACCGAGCAGATGGGCGCCTGGTTCTCCGCCGGCGACATCGTCTTCGACGAGACCGTCGTCGACGGGCTGCAGAACGCCGTCGATGCCTTCCTCGGGATGCTTCGCGGCGAGAACACCGGCAAGATGGTCGTCAGGACGTCGTAATCCCGAAGCTTCCACCGTTGCAGGCACCACCGATTCAGAGACTGGAGAACCCATGACTTCCGTACTTTTCGTCGTCAGCGCTGCTGACCACTGGACCCTCAACGACGGCACCCTGCATCCCACCGGGTTCTGGGCCGAGGAGCTCGCCGAACCGCACCGGCTCTTCACCGAGGCCGGCTGGGCGATCACCATCGCCACGCCGAAGGGCGTCGCGCCCACCGTCGACGAGGGCAGCCTCGCCGCCGGCGCGACCGGTGGCGAGGACCGCTCCGCCGAACTGCGCAGCTACCTCCAGTCGATCCCCGCGCTGAAGAGCCCGGCATCGCTCGACGACGTCGCCCCCGCCGACTACGACGTCGTCTTCTACCCGGGTGGTCACGGCCCGATGGAAGACCTGGCGGTCGACACGACCAGCGGCCAGATCGTGACGGACACCATCGCATCCGGTCGGATCCTCGGCGTGCTGTGCCACGCTCCGGCGGCGCTACTCGCCGCGGAGGCAGCCGACGGCACCTGGCCGTTCCTGGCCTACCGGATGACTGGCTTCACCGACGCCGAGGAAGCCATTGGCGGACTCGCTCCGAAGGCCAAGTGGCTCGTGCAGGCGCGCCTGACCGAGCTGGGCGCGGCCTTCGTGGAGGGACCGTCGTTCGGTGAACACATCGAGATCGACCGCAACCTCTACACCGGCCAGAACCCCGCCTCCTCGGTGGCCCTGGCCACCGCCATCATCGAAGCGGTAGCGGCAAAAGAGTAGCTCCCCGCCGTTCCGGACCTCGCGAATGCGGTCCTGTGGTCACCTCCCGCACCGCGAGGCGACCACGGGGCCGCTTTCGGCACCGGGTGGGTTGCGCTCAGCGGGGGAGGGCCGTGAGGACGGCGGCCACATCCGCCGCGGTGTTCCAGAGGTGGAAACCCACCCGGGCGCGCCCGGCGCGGCCCGATGCGGTGATGCCTGCCGCGGTGAGGCGAGCCAGGTCGGCACCCGAGGGGTCGGCCCACGTCACGATCGCCTGGTTTCCCTGGGGCAAGCCGAGGCCCTCGCACAGCGCGTTCCCCAACCCGGTGTCGTGCGCGTACACGGCCGCCGGATCCCAGCGGGCGACAAATTCGAGGGCCACCCGGGCGCCCACCCAGGCGGGCCAGGCCGGCGACACGTCGAAGCGGCGGGCATCCGTCGCCAGGTTCATGGCAGGGCCGTAGCAGGATGACCAGGGCTCGTCGCCGGCAAACCAGCCTGCCTGCACCGGGCGCACCACCTCGGCCAACCCGGGCAGCACCGTGAGGAATGCGGCTCCCCGCGGCGCACCCAGCCACTTGTAGGCGTGGCAGATGGTGGCGTCGAAGTCGCCGGCATCCACCGGCAGCCAGCCGATGGCCTGCGTCGTGTCGCACAGCGTGAAGGCGCCCACCCTGGCGGCAGCGGAACGGACGGCCGCCGCATCCGCGATCTCGCCGGTGGCGGACTGCACGAGCGAGAACGCGACCAGCCAGGTGCGCTCGGTGAGCGAGGAGGCCAGCTGGTCGACCGGCACGTGCCGCACCGTGACCCCGCGGTGCTCCTGCTGTAGGAACGGAAACACCATCGAGCTGAAGTCGCCGTCGACGCAGACGACCTCCCGGCGGGCGGGCACGGCCGCGGCCAGCACGGCGGCCATCACCGACGCCTGCGACCCGATCGCCACCCGGTCTGCGCCCACCCCGACCAGGCCGGCGTACAGCGCCCTGGCCCGGTCGATGTCGCCCTGATAATGGGCGGGGGAGGCGTCGCCGCGTCCCCAGATCTCGGCGTCGGCACGCAGCGCCCGCACGGTGTCGATCGTCGGCAGCCCGGAGGTGCAGGCGGCCAGGTACCGGGTGGTCGTGGGTGAGTACGCGGCCTGAGCCTCGGCAATCCTCATGCCGGTGCTCGACGCGGGGGCCGGCGGGCGGGGCGCTGCGAGTCGCTCGGTGGAGAGGGGGGCCGGAACGCTGAAGTGCATGCCTCCAGCGTCCCGCCGGTCAATCCATTCGGCAATGCCCAGTGCTCGATCTGTTACATAACCGGTCGTTATGATTCAAGCATGCCCGAGAATATCCACCGTGCACATGACGTAGATTCCCACGCGCTTCGGATCGTGCACCGCATCAGCGAGCTGGGCTCGATCACCGCGGCGGCCCGCTCCCTCGGCTACAGCCAGCCCGCGGTGAGCCAGCACCTCAAACGGCTCGAGGCCCGCCTGGGCCTGCCGCTGGTCGCCAAGTCCGGCCGCGGCGTACGACTCACAGAGGCCGGCCGCATCCTTGCCCGGCATGCCGCCACCGTGACACAGGCGCTGGATGCCGCGGCGGGGGAGCTCAGTGACCTGGCGGGCCTCCGCAGTGGCCGGGTCACCCTCGCCGCCTTCCCCTCCGCCTCCGCCACGGT
>NZ_JAODBG010000079.1 GCF_025463825.1 Cryobacterium sp. | reverse complement strand
TCGGAGCGAGTCCGGGGGTCGGTCGGCGGGGAGTCCGGGGGTGCGTCCGGCCGGGGGGTGTCCGCACGTGTGTCCGCAGGTGTGTCCCCCTCGTTGGCGAGCGTCGGCGTCGAGTCAGGCGGAACCGCGCATCACGGCGGCGGAATGAGGAGTGCGCACACCCGCTTGTGCGCATGTTCGTTTGCTAGCGTGGACAACGGTCCGGCCGTTCGCGGCGCACCACCAGTCGTTGCGTCTCCCGAGTCTCTTCCCGGGAGGCGAGCCCTTGGTTTCGTTCCTCATCACGTAGGCGTACAGGAGACTATTCACCATGGATTCACCGCAGGCAAAGGCAAACATCGGCGTTATCGGCATGGCGGTGATGGGCTCCAACCTCGCCCGCAACCTCGCCAGCCGTGAAGGCAACACCGTCGCCGTCTACAACCGTTCGCCCGAACGCACCCGGCTGCTCATCGATGAGCACCCCGAGGCCGGCTTCGTGGCCTCCGAGAGCATCGAGGAATTCGTCGCGTCGCTGAAGACCCCCCGCACCGCCATCATCATGGTGCAGGCCGGCGCGGGCACCGACGCCGTGATCAGCCAGCTGACCGAGCTCTTCGAGCCCGGCGACATCATCGTCGACGGCGGCAACGCGCTGTTCACCGACACCCTGCGCCGCGAGAAGGCCGTCCGCGAGACCGGCATCAACTTCGTCGGCGCCGGCATCTCCGGTGGCGAAGAAGGCGCCCTCAAGGGGCCGAGCATCATGCCCGGCGGTTCCGCCGAGGCGTACGTCACCCTCGGCCCGATCCTCGAATCCATCGCCGCGGTCGTCGACGGTGCGCCCTGCGTCACCCACGTCGGCACCGACGGGGCCGGCCACTTCGTCAAGATGATCCACAACGGCATCGAATACGCCGACATGCAGCTCATCGGCGAGGCGTACGACCTCATCCGCCGCGGAACCGGCAAGACCCCGGCCGAGATCTCCGAGATCTTCACCGAGTGGAACAAGGGCGACCTCGAGAGCTACCTCATCGAGATCACCGCGGAGGTCCTCAAGCAGGTCGACGCGAAGACCGGCAAGCCGCTTGTCGACGTCATCCTGGACGAGGCCGGCAGCAAGGGCACCGGCGTCTGGACCGTGCAGACCGCGCTGGACCTCGGCATCCCAGTCTCCGGCATCGCCGAGGCCGTGTTCGCCCGCTCCGTCTCCTCCAAGCCCGCACAGCGCGCCGCCGCCGCCGCGCTTCCCGGCCCCACCGCCAACCCGGTCGAAGACGTGGACGGCTTCATCGAGGGTGTCCGTCAGGCTCTCTACGCGTCCAAGGTGATCGCCTACTCGCAGGGCTTCGACGCCATCGTCGCCGGCGCCGAGCAGTACAACTGGGACATCAAGAAGGGCGAGATCGCGAAGATCTGGCGCGGCGGCTGCATCATCCGCGCCCGCTTCCTCAACCGCATCACCGAGGCCTACACCGAGAACCCGGGACTGGTCTCTCTCGTCACCGCCCCGTTCTTCACGGATGTCGTCGCCAAGGCGCAGGACTCCTGGCGCAACGTCGTCGCCGACGCCGCCCACGCCGGCATCCCCGCGCCGGTGTTCGCCTCGTCGCTGGCGTACTACGACAGCCTGCGTGCCGACCGCCTGCCCGCCGCCCTCACCCAGGGCCAGCGTGACTTCTTCGGCGCACACACCTACAAGCGCGTCGACATGGACGGCGTCTTCCACACCCTGTGGTCCGGCGACCGCACGGAGATCGCCACCGAGGGCTCCTCGCACTAGTCCACCGCAGCACCGCCCGGCGACTGTTGCCCGTGCGGACATTTGCGCCCGGTACACCGGGACCACTTGTCCGCACGGGCAACAGTTGTTTCGGCGGCCGATCAGCGGATGACCGGGAGCCCGGCGGCTTTCAGCATCCTGTCGAGCGCGGCGCGGTCGGATAGCTCGGCCGGGCCCCAACGCACCACCCGGAACCCCTCCGCCCGGAGGTGGTCCTCGCGCACCTTCTCGTCGACCACGACCTGGCCGGGCGTGCGCCCGCGCAAGAACTCTTCCTTGAGGTATTTTCCGCGTCCGTCGAGCTCTCCGATGAGCCGGAACTCGGGCCACTCGAAATCGGTGAAGTACCAGCCACCGCGCGGGTTGCGGTGCCGGCACTGCAGATCGGGGTCGGGGAAGCCCAGCTCGAAGATCGCGACCCGACTGAGCGACTCCCCCGGATTGTCGGCGTTCGGCCGCGCGAAGTCCAGCGCGCGCTGCGCCCTGGCGCTGCCCCGAACCGTGACACCGGTCGCCAGTAGCTCCGCCAGTTCGCTGGTGTAGACGAGCACCTCCGGAGCTGCCCGTCGTGGATTCATGCAGTGGTCGAGTGCCACCACGGCATCCGCGAAGCTGGCGGTCCTGGCCAGGTCAAGGAGTGTTCGCGCCGGGTTTGTTACGAGTACACCATCCAGTTCGACGACCTCGTCCCACTCGAACCCGGAGCGGTGCACGAATACGCCGTTTTTACTGCGTACTCGTGCGGACGGCACAGCCAGGACGTGCACGGCGCGCGGCCAGTCGGCTGCCAGGGGGATGCCCCACATCGCGGCCGCGGACTGGTGGCTGATCACTGGGTCGTGCCGCCGAGTCTCCACGACGGCCCGGATCCGGTCGAGGTACTGCTCGCGGCTGCCCAGCGTTCCCCAACGGTCCGCCGTGGTGAAGACGCCACGACGCAGCCGGGTGCCCTGCCCGCGGTCCAACGATCGGCGGAACTGCCGAGCGTCGCTGTCGGTCACCCGGAGGCTTTTCACGAGAAACAGGCCCGTTCGTGGGTCCAGCCGGTCATCTGTCATGTGGCGAGACTGGCAGCAGTGCTCTCGCCCACGCCCCGTCGCATGCTCCCGGTGGGTTCCGGCCGCCGAGTGCGGCTGTGGAGGGGCAGCGCGTCTGCGGCCTCGCGCTTCCAACTGTTCCCCCTGCGGACAATTGCACCCGGTGTGCCGGGACCACTTGTCCGCACGGGGAACAGTTGCGGGTCAGGGGCCGGCGGGGCGGGAGCGGCGCAGGCGAAGGTCCCGGGACAGTAGCCCGAGGGCGAGCCAGGCGGCCGCGGCGATGATGCCGGGCCAGGGCAGGGTCAGCGCCAGCAGCAGGCAGCCGGCCACACCGGCGACCTGCACCCAGCGGGGCAGCCAGCGCTGCTCGGGCGGTTGCCGCAGCGCGGCCAGGTGCGCGATCGCGTAGTACCCGAGCACCGCGCAGGCCGAGAATCCCACCAGCTGGGCGGGGTCGAGCACCAGCACCCCGAGGATCGCGACGAGTCCCATGGTCACCTCGGCCGTCACCGGGCTGCGCCGCACCGCCGAGATCCGGCTGAGCGCACCCGGCAGGTCGCCCTCCCGGGCCATGGCCAGCCCGGTGCGGCTGAGGCCGGCCAGGATGCCTGCCAGCGAGCCCAGGCAGGCCAGAGCAGCCAGCAGCCGGGCCAGGCCGGCCCACGGTTCCGCCCCGCCGACCAGGTCCGCCAGCGGCGACGTGGATGCGGCCAGGGTGGCCGGTCCGAGCACGACGACGCAGAGCCAGCCCACCACGCCGTAGATCACCAGGGCGAGGCCCAGGGCGATCAGGATCGCCCTGGGCAGGCTGCGGCGCGGGTCGCGCACCTCCTCCCCCAGGGTGGCCATGCGGGCATACCCGGCGAAGGCGAAGAACAGCAGCCCGGCCGACTGCAGGATGCCCAGCCAGCCGGAATCGAGCCACCCGCCGGGACCGACCATGGCGGGCAGGTCCCCGCCGACGAGACCGGCGCCTGTCACGATCACCAGCGCGGTCAGGCCGCCGAGCACCAGGAACACCACCACGGCGCTGAGCCTGGCGGTGCTGCGGATCCCGGCCAGGTTCACGGCGCCGAGCACGAGGATGGCTACCACGGCCACCGGCCGCGCCTGTTCCGGCCAGACATAGCCGCCCAGGATCAGCGCGATGGCGCCGGCCGACGCGGTTTTGCCGGCCAGGAACAACCAGCCGGCCGAGAACCCCCACCGGGCCCCGAGCGTCGCCCGCCCGAACGCGTACGCTCCGCCGGAGACCGGGTGGCTCATCGCCAGCTGCGCGGAGCTCAAGGCGTTGAGCGAGGCGATGATCCCGGCAATCAGCAAGCCGATGAGGAGGCCCGAGCCGGCCGCGGCCGCCGCCGGCACCCAGACGTAGAAGACGCCGGCGCCGATCATCGCGGCCAGGCCCACCACGATCGCGCTCCCGGTGCCGAGGTGCCGCCGCAAGCCGGACACGTTCTGCGATTCCATCGGACCAGTCACCCGACCAGCGTAGGCGAGCCAGGTGAACGGCGGGCATCCGGTCCGGCCTCCACCGGGGCCCCCTGGTCTGATTTACTGGATGGCATCCATGAGCAACGATCACCCCGAACTCTCCGGCTACGAGCCGCATGACTCCGCCCGGCCGCTCCGCGGCCGGCGGATGGTGCTGCTCATGCGCCTCGTGGTGCTCCTGGGGCTCGTGGCCCTGATCGTGCCCGGCATCCTGACCAGCCTGAGCATCGCCTCGGCCACCGCCGTCCGGGCCTGCACGCAGGCCGTGGCGCGGTACTACCCGCTCTCGGAGGGTCTGGACGCCCGGTTCGAACTGACCGGCGCCGGCGGCTTCGGCTGGCAGTGCTACGCGATCGACCAGAACGAGCGCCAGACCTTCGTCACACCGCTGGGGATCATCCCCGGTCCCTTCCGGCCGCCGGCCACCGGCGTCTCCTGACGAGAGGCATCAACACACCAGCCGGCCCCGAAACGGGACCGGCTGGTACTACAACGGGCGGATGCCTTAGGCGGCGCCCTCGAACATCGACGTGACGGATCCCTCGTCGAAGACCTCGTGGATGGCGCGCGCCAGCAGCGGCGCGATCGGCAACACGGTCAGCGTGGGGAAGCGCTTGTCCTCGGGGATCGGCAGGGTGTCGGTGACGACGACCTCCTGGATGGCCGGGTTCTGCAGCAGGTCCAGTGCGGGCGGGCTGAACACGGCATGCGTGGCGGCCACGACGACGCCCGTGGCGCCGGCGGCCATGAGGGCCTCCGCGGCCTGCACGATGGTGCGGCCGGTGTCGATCAGGTCGTCGACGATCAGGCAGACGCGGCCCTTGACCTCACCGACGATCTCGTGAACGGTGATCTGGTTGGGCACCAGCGGGTCGCGGCGCTTGTGGATGATGGCCAGCGGGGCGCCGAGCTTGTCGCTCCAGATGTCGGCGACGCGCACGCGGCCCATGTCCGGGGAGACGATCGTGAGGGTGGCCGGGTCGAGCTTGACCCGGAAGTGCTCGAGGAGCACCGGCATGGCGAAGAGGTGGTCGACGGGACCGTCGAAGAACCCCTGGATCTGCGCGGCGTGCAGGTCGACCGACATGATGCGGTCGGCGCCGGCGACCTTGAACAGGTCGGCGACGAGGCGGGCGGAGATCGGCTCACGACCGCGGCCCTTCTTGTCCTGGCGGGCGTACGGGTAGAACGGCGCGACCACGGTGATCCGCTTGGCCGACGCGCGCTTGAGCGCATCCACCATGATGAGCTGTTCCATCAGCCACTCGTTGATCGGGTTGGTGTGCGACTGGATGACGAAGGCGTCGGCCCCGCGCACGCTCTCGTCGAAGCGGGCGTAAATCTCGCCGTTCGCGAAGGTGCGTGCGTCAGTGGGGATCAGCTCCGAACCAAGTTCCGCGGCGATGTCGATCGCGAGTTGAGGGTGCGCTCGCCCCGAGATGAGCACCAATTTCTTCTCGCCGCTGCTCTTGATTCCAGGCACCTAGTCTCCGCTCTGTGACGCGGCTGTCGCCGCATCTGTTCCCGGCCGGTTGGTCTCTACCCAACCGACCATATTGCGTTGCGGAGCCACGTTGATCGCGAGCGCCCCGGCGGGAACGTCCTTACGGACGACCGTTCCGGCACCCGTGTAGGCTCCGTCGCCAATTCTAATCGGCGCGACGAACACGTTGTGCGACCCGGTGCGCACATGCGACCCGATCACGGACGGGTTCTTGTTCACGCCGTCGTAGTTGGCGAAGATCGTGCCGGCGCCGACATTGGAGTGCACACCGACGGTGGCGTCCCCGACGTAGCTGAGGTGCGGCACCTTGCTGCCCTCGCCGATGACGGCGTTCTTGGTTTCCACGAAGGTGCCGATCTTGCCGTCGGCGCCGAGCCAGGTGCCGGGCCGCAGGAACGCGAACGGGCCGACCATGGCGCCGTCGCCGATCACGGCGAGGGTGCCGTCGGTGCGCTTCACAACGGCGTTCTCGCCGATCTCGCAGTCGGTCAGGGTGGTGTCCGGGCCGATGATCGCGCCGGTGGCGACGGTGGTGGAGCCAAGGATCTGGGTGCCCGGCAGCAGGGTCACGTCGCTCGCAAGGGTGGCCTTGAGGTCGATCCAGGTGGTGGCCGGGTCCTGCACGGTCACACCGGCCAGCTGCCAGCCGCGCACGATCACGGCATTGAGCTTGGCCGCGGTGTCGCTGAGCTGAGCCCGGTCATTGATGCCGGCGACGAGCCAGGCATCCGCCACGGGAACGGCGCGCACCTCTGACCCGGCGGCGCGGAGCAGCCCGATCACGTCGGTGAGGTACTTCTCGCCCTGCACGTTGTCGGTGGTGAGGCGCGCCAGCTGGTCGCGCAGCTCCGAGAGGCCGAAGAGATAGACGCCGGCGTTGATCTCGTCGACCGCCCGTTCGTCGTCGCTGGCGTCCTTGTGCTCCACGATGCGGTCGAAGGTGCCGTCTTCGGAGCGGATGATCCGCCCGTAGCCGGCCACGTCGCCGGGGAAGGCGGAGAGCACGGTCGCGGACACGGCCCGTTCCCGGTGCGCCTCGATGAAATTGGTGAGGGTCGCGGCGTTCAGCAGCGGCACGTCACCGCTGATCACGAGCACGTCACCGTCGAAATCGGCGGGCAGCGCCGCCACGGCCTGCTCGACCGCGCGGCCCGTGCCGGGGATCTCGTCCTGGTCGACGAGCAGGCTCTCCGGCAGGTCGAGGGCCACGAGTTCGGCGAGGCGTTCGCGTTCGTGCCGCAGCACGGTCACGACGTGCGCGGCGTCCAGGGCCCTGGCGGTGGCGAGCACATGACTGATGATCGGCAGGCCGGCCAGCGGATGCATGAGCTTGGGCAGGCTGGACTTCATGCGGGTGCCCTGCCCTGCGGCGAGCACGATGACGGCGAGACGGGAATCGGTCACTGGTTTCCTCTCAACGGTGTTGTCACACACGGGGTGTTTTCACACCCCGTGTGCTCACACATGAGCTCCGCCGCCAGGACTCGAACCTAGACCTAACAGCTCCAAAGGCTGTCGTGCTGCCATTACACCACGGCGGATTGCGTCGGCGTGAGGCCGGGCAACGCAGTCAAGTCTGCCAGATGTGCGGGACTCCGGGCGTCATCGGCCCACCGGGGGCTCGGCGAAGCCGGATAATGATGGGATGCCCGCCCATGACGAAGTCGACCGGATCGTTGATGCCTGGCTTCGCGAGCGCCCGGACCTGGATTTCACTCCCCTGCAGGTGTTCTCCCGGGTGGCCCGGCTGAGCAAGCACCTGGACCGGGCCCGGCGTACCGCGTTCTCCCGCTCCGAACTGGACTCCTGGGAGTTCGACGTGCTGTCGGCCCTTCGCCGCGCGGGCGCGCCGTACGAGCTCAGTCCCAAGCTGCTGCTGCAGCAGACCCTGGTCTCCAGCGGCACGATGACCAACCGGATCGACCGGCTCGTCGATCGCGGCCTGGTCACCCGCCGCACCGACCCCAACGACGGCCGCGGCATCTTCGTGGGCATGACCGCGGGCGGCCTCACGCGGGTGGATGCCGCGATCACCCGCCTGGTCGACGCCGAGGCCGCCCTGCTGGAGAGCCTCTCCCCCGCCGACCAGGAGCGTCTCTCGGCGCTGCTGCGGAAGCTCAGCCTGGACTTCGACTAGCGCCTGAGGGCCTTGCGGGCCAGCCAGTTGCCGAGAAACTGCACCAGCTGCACGAAGACGATGATCAGCACCACTGCCGCCCAGGTGACGACCGGGTCGAACTGCCGCCAGCCATAGAGCAGGGCGAACGCGCCCAGCCCGCCGCCGCCGACGTAGCCGGCCACGGCCGACATGTCCACCAGTGCCACGAAGATGAAGGTGAAGCCGAGGATCAGCGGGCCGAGCGCCTCGGGCAGCAGCACCGTGAAGATGATCCGCACCGGCCCGGCTCCCACGCTTCGGGCCGCCTCGATCACACCGGGTGTCACGGTGAGCAGGTTCTGTTCCACGATGCGCGCCATCGCGAACATCGCCGCGAGGGCGATCGTGAAGATCATCGCGTTGTTGCCGATCCCGGTGCCCACCACGGCGCGGGTGAGCGGTTGCACGGCCGCGAGGAAGATGATGAACGGGATGGGCCGGATCGTGTTGACGAGCACGTTGAGCACCCCGAAGACGCCCCGGTTGGCCAGGATGCTGCCCGCGCGGGTGAGGTACAGGCCGAGGCCGACGATCAGACCCCCGAACCCGCCGAAGAACAGGGTGAGGCCGACGATGTAGAGGGTCTCGAAGGCTGCCTTCCAGAATTCGGGCAGCAGGTCGATGAGGGAGTCGAACATCAGCGCACCTCGGTGACGGTCGTGACCGCACGGACCCGGTCGAGCGCGGCGTCAATGGTCGCGTCCTCTCCGGTCAACGCGAGGGTGAGGTGGCCGAACGGACGGCCCTGGATTTCGTTGATGCCGCCGTAGACGACCTGGAAGGCGACCCCGTCCCTGGAGAACTCGCCGAAGACCCTGGTCTGGTCGACGGTGTCGTCGCGGAAGGCGAGGGTCACGATCCGGCCGGTGTGACGGGCGCGCAGCACGGCCAGTTCCGGTGCGGAGGGCACCCCCTTCACGACGGTGGAGACGAAACGTGCGGAGGCGGCCTGCACGGGGTTCGAGAACACGTCGAACACATCGCCGCGTTCGATCACCCGGCCCTGGTCCATCACGGCGACCTTCGTCGCCAGGGTCTGGATGACGTCCATTTCGTGGGTGATGACGATGATCGTCACCCCGAACTCGCGGTTGACCCGGCCGAGCAGCTCGAGGACCTCGTGGGTGGTCTCGGGGTCGAGCGCACTGGTTGCCTCGTCGGCCAGCAGCAAGGCGGGTGAGGTGGCCAGCGCGCGGGCGATGCCCACCCGCTGCTTCTGCCCGCCGGAGAGCTGGTCGGGGTAGGCGCCGGCCTTGTCGGCCAGGCCCACGAAGTCGAGCATCTCGGCGACCCGGGCGGCGCGGGCGGACTTGTCCCGGCCGGCCACTTCGAGCGGGTAGGCCACGTTCCGGGCCACGGTGCGGGAGTTCAGGAGGTTGAACTGCTGGAAGATCATGCCGATCCCCAGTCGCACGGGCCGCAGCTCGCGTTCGGGCAGCCCGGCGACGTCATGTCCGTTGATGAGGATCTGCCCGGCGGTGGAGCGTTCGAGCACGTTCACCAGACGCACCAGGGTGCTCTTGCCCGCCCCGGAGTATCCGATGATGCCGTAGACGTCACCGGCGTCGACCGTGAGACTGACGTCGTCGATTGCTGTCACATCCGGCGCGCCCTTGACGGTGGCCGGGTACACCTTGCTGACGTTTCTCAGTTCGACGAGTGGGGTGGGAGAGGACATGCACGATCCTTCGGTTGAAACGGGGAAAGGCCGGCCGGCCCGCACGAGCGGACCGACCGGCCGGAGTACTGCCTACTTCTGTGCTGCGGTGTCTTCCTCGACCGTGGCCAGGGCTTCCTGCAGGTCGGCCGCCGGCGTGGTGGCCAGCTCGGCGGATCCGCCGGAGACTTCGAGCACACCGTCGGTGACGGCCTTGGTGGTCTGGAAGATCTCGACCAGCTTGGCGTAGGTCTCGTTGTCAGCATCCTCGGCGCGGGTGGCGAAGACGTTCACGTACGGCAGCGCGGACTCGTCGGAGGGGTCGTCCTTGATCAGGGCGTCTTCGAACTTCAGGCCGGCCTTCTCGACGAAGTCGTTGTTGATGATCGCGGCGTCGACGTCGGGCAGCGACGTCGCGGTCAGCGAGGCCTCGAGGGCGGTGACGGTGACCTTGGACTTGTCGGTGTCGACGTCGTCGAGGGTGCTGAAGATCGAGCCACCGTCCTTCAGGGTCACCAGGTCGGCGCTTTCGAGCACCAGGAGGGCACGGGCCAGGTTGCTCGCGTCGTTCGGGATGGCGACAGTGTCGCCCTTGCCGAGGTCGGCGATGTCGGTCACCTTGGTGGAATACAGGCCGAGCGGGTAGATCGCCGTCGCGCCGATGGGCGTGAGGTCTTCTCCGCTGGAGACGTTGTAGTCGGCGAGGTAGACCAGGTGCTGGAACTGGTTGATGTCGATATCACCGTTGGTGAGGGCCGGGTTGGGCTGGGTGTACTCGGCGAAGTCCACGACCTCGATGCTGATGCCCTCTTCGGCCGCTGCTTCGGTGTAGTCGGCCCAGTACGGGTCGCTGGCCCCGACGACGCCGATCTTCACGGTCTCGTCACCGCCACCGGATTCACCGGCCCCGCCGGCACAACCGGCGAGCAGGGTCAGACTGGCTCCGATGGCCAGGGCGGACAGGACGCCCTTCTTCACGTTGTTGTTCTTCACGCTGTTCTCCACGTTTCGATCGCTGTGTGGATCCGCCTGGTGCAGGCGGATCGCGCCACTGTCGACACATTCGTTTCAGGCACAGGAAACACCGCGGAGGCTGTGCGCGCGGGAGTCTGTGCTGCAGCGTCGCGTGGCACTCCTCTACGGTAGCCGCAGCTCGCACGGCTCGTGGGCCACCAGGTCACAGAACGTCACAGGTTCTGCGACGAACGCCGCCTCGTCACAGGATCTGCGACCAGAGCGGCGTTCGGTCGAGGGCGTCGGCCCCCGGGTGAAACAAGTGACTCACTTCTCGAGCAGCACCGACAGTTCCACCCAACGGGTTTCGAAGCCCGCAACGGCGTCCTCGGCCGCGATGACCTCGGCCTGGAGTTTGCCCAAGCCGGTGTAGTCGCTCTGGTCGTGCGACGCGAGCGAGTTGTGCAGGTCCTTGATCTTCGCCTGCTGCTTGGCGACCTTGCGGTCGATGGAGGCGAGCTCCTTCTGGGCGTTCCGCAGCTCGGCGCCGCCGAGTGCCGGCTTGCCTGAACCTTTGACGGAGGCGGACGTCGGCGAGGCGGCATCCGCCGTGAACGAGCCGCCGGCGACCTGGCGCTTACGCAGCTCCAGGTACTGGTCGACGCCACCCGGCAGGTGGTGGAAGCCGCCGTCGGAGACCGCGTACTGGTTGTCGGTGACCCGCTCGATCAGGTACCGGTCGTGCGAGACCACGAGCAGCGTACCCGGGAAGGAGTCGAGCAGGTCCTCCATGGCCGCGAGCATGTCGGTGTCCAGGTCGTTGGTGGGCTCGTCGAGGATGAGCACGTTCGGCTCGTCCAGCACGATCAGCAGCAGCTGCAGGCGACGCTTCTGGCCACCGGAGAGGTCCTTGACCTGGGTGGAGAGCTGCGCGCTCATGAAGCCCATGCGCTCGAGCATCTGGCCGGGCGTGATCTCCTTGCCGCCGGCCATGTACGAGGTGCGCTGGCGGGCGATGACGTCGCTGACCCGGTCGTTGCGGATGTCGTCGAGCTCGAACAGCTGCTGGGTGAGCACGGCGACCTTGATGGTCTTGCCGCGCTTGACCTTGCCGGTGTCGGGCGTGAGGGTGCCGGCGACCAGGTTGAGCAGGGTCGACTTGCCGGCGCCGTTGACACCGAGGATGCCGGTGCGCTCCCCCGGCGCGATCAGCCAGGTGATGTTGTTGAGCACGGTCTTCTCGCCGAAGGTGACGGAGACGTCGACGAGGTCGACGACATCCTTGCCGAGGCGCTGCATGGCCATCGACTGCATGGAGACGGTGTCGCGGGGCGGCGGCTCGTTCTCGATCAGTTCGTTGGCCGCGTCGATGCGGAACTTGGGCTTGGCGGTGCGGGCGGGGGCACCCCGGCGCAGCCACGCCAGTTCCTTCTTCATCAGGTTCTGGCGCTTACCCTCCATCACGGCGCTCATCCGGTCGCGCTCGACGCGCTGCAGGATGTAGGCGGCGTAGCCGCCCTCGAACGGTTCGATCAGGCGGTCGTGCACCTCCCAGGTCATGTTGCAGACCTCGTCCAGGAACCACCGGTCGTGGGTGACGACCACGAGGCCGCCGGAGTTCTGAGCCCAGCGGTTCTTGAGGTGACCGGCGAGCCAGGCGATGCCCTCCACGTCGAGGTGGTTGGTGGGCTCATCGAGGAAGACCACGTCGTGGTCGCCGATGAGCACCTGCGCGAGCGCCACCCGGCGGCGCTGGCCACCGGAGAGGTCGTCGACGAGGGTGTCCCAGGGGATGTCGCGCACGAGGCCCGCGATGACGTCGCGCACCTTGGCGTCGCCGGCCCAGACGTGCTCGTCGATGCCACCGACGATGGTGTGGCCGACGGTCTGGCCGTTGACGAGGTCGTCGGACTGGTCGAGCACGCCGATGGTGACGCCGCGGCGGCGGGTCACCCGGCCTGAGTCGGGCTCCATGCGGCCGGCGAGCAGGCGCAGGAGGGTGGACTTGCCGTCGCCGTTGCGGCCGACGATGCCAATGCGGTCGCCCTCGTTCAGTCCGGCGGTGACGCTGTCGAAGATCACGCGGGTGGGAAATTCAAGGTGCAGGGACTCGGCCCCGAGCAAATGTGCCATAGGGTTCGAGCCTAGCCGTCGGAGCTGGGAGCCGGAACCGCGCGGCCCGCGGCTAGGGGTGGATGATGCGGGCGCCGTGCACCGGGCCGGTGGCTCGCAGCACCCGGAGGCGGGCAGCGCTCAGGGCCACCTGCAGTTCCAGGCTGGCGTCGAGGTCTGGCACCAGGAACGCCACGGTGGGGCCGGAGCCGGAGAGGATGCCCGCCAGGGCGCCGTTGGCCTCGCCGAGCTCGAGCACCGTGGCGAGGCCGGGGGCGAGCTGCAGTGCGGGCGCATGCAGGTCGTTGTGCATCGACTCGGCGAGCATGGCCGGGTTGCCGGC
>NZ_JAODBG010000077.1 GCF_025463825.1 Cryobacterium sp. | reverse complement strand
TCACCTACCACCGACACTGAACCCCGCGCAGGGGCCTCTCCGTAGGGCTCTCGAAGACTTTCTCGCGAGCGGCCAAGCGGTCACTTCCGCGATGCCGAAGTGATCATTGAGCCGCTCTCGCGGAACGTGGTGGCGACCGCGGGTGAGGTGGGCGGGGCGCGGTAGGGCTAGCGCAGGATCTCCACCATCAGGACCCAGGCATCCAGCATCGATCCGGTGATGGTGAGCAGCAGTCCGGCCGCCACCCAGTGCAGAGCACCGGCGCCGCCGTCGGCGAAGATCAGGAGCAGGGCACCGAACACCACCGGAAGCAGCTGCACGACGGCGATGGGGATTGCGATGACTCGGGAGAATCTGGGCACCGCGGCCTGTCGCATCCGTTTGACCAGAGAAACCGCATGCAGTGCGATGGCCAGAGCGGCGGGAAGGAGCAATTCGACGCCCAGCACCGGCGCGGGCTGGCCGGGCATCAGGAGCAGCGCGGCGGTCCCGACCACCAGCACGAGCGAACCGACCGCGGCCGCGGCCCTGGCCGTCACGCCGGGCAGCGCCAGGATCTCCTTGATGTTCACCGAGATCGCCACCATCACCAAGCCGGCCAACGCGGCCCCTGCGCCCGCCAACGCCACCGCGAAGTCAGTCCAGCCCGCCGTCAGCGCGTCGTCCATGGCCACCCCTCGCTCAGATGCCGACACGATAGCGCGGCCGGTGGCATTCCGACCGACGTCGTCGTGCCGCGCTCGATTCCCGGACCGGGAGCAACAACCACTCCTCTGACCAGCCGTTTGACAGCCTTCGGCCATACGATGGAGCCATGAGAACGCGCACCAGGGAACCGATCTACACCGCGGCCATCACGGCCGGTAGAACCGTCTTCGGCCTGTTCCGCCTCCGGCCCACCGTGACCGGCCTGTCGAACCTGCCCGATGCCGGGGGAGCGGTGCTCGCAATCACCCACTTCGGCTACGCCGACTTCGCCCTCGTCGAGTGGATGATGTGGCGCAAGAACCGCCGGCACATCCGGTTCATGGCCAAGAAGGGCGCCTTCGACAAGCCGGTCGTCGGCACCCTGCTCCGCGGTATGCGCCACATCAACGTGGACATGGCCGCCGGGGCGCAGGCATACGCTGACGCCGTGCGGGCACTGAACTCCGGCGAACTGATCGGGGTGTTCCCCGAGGGTGGGGTGAACGCGTCGTTCACCGTGCGGGAGCTGAAGTCCGGTGCCGCCCGGATGGCTCAGGAAGCGAACGTGCCCATCGTTCCCATCGCGGTCTGGGGCGGCCACCGGCTGCTCACCAAGAACCACAAGCCGTCCCTCACGGACGCCTACGGCACCCCGGTCAGCTTCGCCGTCGGCACCCCCATCCGAGTCAGCGCCACCGACGACGCGCAGGCCGTCACGCTGGTGCTGCACGGCACCCTACAAGGTCTGGTCGACGGCCTGCAGGCGCGATACCCGGTGCCGGGCGCCGGCCGGTGGTGGCAGCCCGCCCACCTGGGCGGCACCGCCCCGACGCCCGGAGAGGCCGCCGCCACGGAAGCGGAGCGTCAGCTGCGCAAAGCCGCCGACCGGGCGGCCAAAGCCTGAAGCCGCGCCGGCCGACCGCCAGGCGCGGACGGACGCCGAACCGGATGCGATACTTCAGGCATGCGAGAGCCGTCCCAGCCGCCCGAACCAGTTTTACGCAGCGGCGCGGCAGCTGACACGGGGGAGTGCCTCACCCTCTGGGTCGACGCCTGCGCTGTGCGGGACGGTGTAGCCGTTTCCGGGGTGGCGGACCGGGCGCGCCCGAAGTTCGACCGCGCGGAGTGCTGGACCGTGGCGGAGGACCCCGGCTCGCAGATTCTCGGGTTCGTCCTGGCGACGACACCGCGAAGCGGACTGCCGAGTGATCCCCCCGACGCGCCGGTGGTCGGTCTGGTCGCCGTTGCGCCCGCCGCGCAGGGGCGTGGGATCGGGCGAGCGCTCATGGTTGCGGTGGCGGCCGAGCTCGCCCGGCGCGGCCACCGTATAGCCGTGCTGCACGTCCTGGTCGAGAACGACCCGGCCGTCCGGCTCTACTCCGGCCAGGGCTGGCGACCATGGGGGAGGCCACTCCGGCACCCGTTGCTGCATCGAACGACGCAGTCCTACGTGATCGACCTGGAGTCCCGCCCCGCCGCCTCGCACGATCCGCTCTCCGAGTTGGAGGGCGACTAGAGGGTCTCGCCCAGCGCCCGGTAGCGGCGTTCGTGGTAGATCAGGGCCTCGTCGTCCTCTCCGAGGCCACCGCCCTCGATCTGCACCACGACGACGGCGGCATTGTGCACGCTCACCCGCTCCACGATCCGGCCGACCATCCAGGAGGTGACGTTGTTGAGCACCGGCAGACCATGTGGCCCGACCCGCCAGTGGTCGCCGACGAACCGTTCGGTGTTCGGCCCGGCGAGGCGTTCGGCAAGGCCGCGATTACGCAGGCCCAGCAGGTGGATGACCACCCGCTCTGTTTCGCTGACGGCCGGCCAGGAGCTGGCCGATTTCGCCATGTTGAAGGTGGCCAGGGGCGGCACCGCGGACATCGAGGCGAGGGACGTCGCCGTGAATCCCACCGGCACCCCCTGCGCATCCAGGGCCGTGACGACCGCGACACCGGCCGCATGCCGGCGGAACGCGTTCTTGAACGCGGCCAGGTCGCCGGGAGCGTGGGGATCTGTGTCGAGGGCGACCGCCGGAGGGAGTCCGGCCGGGTCGGTGGTGCGTTCGCTCATAGTGGTGCCAATCGTCTCACCCACCAGCCTATTCCCGTGCACCGCCCGGTTCTTGGATAGGCTGGAGCGACATGATTCAGACGATTGACCTTCGAGGAACGCGGCCTGCTCCGGCCGAACTTCTGGCCTCCGTGCCCCGGGCGGCCACCAGCGTCACCGTGGCCAGCGACGTCGCCGCCGAGCTGATCGACGACGTGCGCGCCCGCGGCGAACAGGCCCTGCTCGACCAGGCGGAACGCCTCGACCGGGTTCGCCCCGACCACGTCCGCGTCCCGGCCGAACACGTCAGCGAAGCCCTCGCCGCGCTCGACCCGGCCGTGCGCACGGCCATCGAAGAGACCATCCGGCGGGTCCGCCTCGCCAGCGCCGCTCAGGTGCCGCCCCTGGTGACCACGACCATCGCCGACGGCGCGGAGATCGTGCAGCGCTGGCGTCCCGTGCAGCGCGTGGGCCTCTACGTGCCCGGCGGCAAGGCGGTCTACCCGTCCAGTGTGGTGATGAACGTGGTTCCCGCGCAGGTGGCCGGTGTCACCTCCATCGCCCTGGCGTCCCCGCCGCAGAGCCACTTCGATGGCCGGGTGCACCCCACCATCCTCGCCGTCGCCGGGCTGCTCGGCGTCGACGAGATCTACGCGATGGGCGGCGCCGGGGCGGTCGGCGCCTTCGCGTACGGGGTGCCGGGCCTCGGCCTCGACCCCGTCCAGCTCGTCACCGGTCCCGGCAACGTCTACGTCGCGGCGGCCAAGCGCCTGGTGCGCGGCGTCACCGGCATCGACTCCGAAGCCGGCCCCACCGACATCCTCGTGATCGCCGACGCCACCGCCGACCCGGCCTTCGTCGCCGCGGACCTGGTGAGCCAGGCCGAACACGATGAACTCGCCGCAGCCGTCCTCGTCACCGACTCCGCCGAACTCGCCGCCGCCGTCGAAACGCTCCTCGACACCATCGTCACCACGACCACCCACTCCGAACGGGTGGCGGCGTCCCTGGGCGGCACTCAGTCGGCGATCGTGCTCGTGGACGACCTCGAGCAGGCCGCCGCGTTCAGCAACGCCTTCGGACCGGAGCACCTCGAGATCCAGACGAACGACCCGGATGCCGTGCTCGCACTGATCGACAATGCCGGCGCCATCTTCCTGGGCCCGTACTCTCCGGTCAGCCTCGGCGACTACGCCGCCGGGTCCAACCACGTCCTGCCCACCGGCGGGCAGGCCCGGTTCTCCGCCGCCCTTGGCGCGTACACGTTCCTCCGCCCCCAGCAGGTGGTGCGGTACAGCCGGGACGGCCTCGCCGGAGTGGCTGGGCACATCCTGGCCCTCTCCAACGCCGAGGCCCTCCCGGCGCACGGCGACGCGGTCACCGCGCGCTTCCCCAAACCCGCGGAACGGTAGGCTCGAAGCACCATGTATTGCCCGTTCTGTCGTCATCCTGACTCCCGCGTCATCGACTCGCGCACCAGCGACGACGGACTCTCGATCCGCCGCCGCCGACAGTGCCCCGAATGCGGTCGTCGCTTCAGCACCACCGAAACCGCGAGCCTGAACATCATCAAGCGCAGCGGGGTCGTCGAACCGTTCAGCCGAGAGAAGATCGTTTCCGGCGTGCGCAAGGCCTGCCAGGGCCGCCCGGTCACGGACTCCGACCTGGCGATGCTGGCGCAGAAGGTCGAGGAGACCATCCGGCAGACCGGCGCTTCGCAGATCGAGGCCAACGACATCGGCCTGGCGACCCTCGCTCCGCTGCGCGAACTCGATGAAGTCGCCTACCTTCGCTTTGCCAGCGTGTACCAGGCGTTCGACTCCCTCGAAGACTTCGAGAGTGCCATCTTCCAGCTCCGCACCGAGCACGCCGTCGCAGCCGCGGCGGATGCCGACGCAGAGCCCGATCTTTAGGCTCCCGTGTATCCCACCTTCTTCAAGCACGTCCTGACCCGCCTCGATCCTGAGCAGGCGCACCACCTGGCCTTCGAAGTCATCCGCCTGCTGCCCCGGCTGGGTCTGGGTGGGCTCGCGCACCGCTTCACCCGGCCGCGCACCGACATCGGCGTTGACACGCTCGGGCTGCACTTCGATTCCCCGTTCGGTGTCGCGGCGGGCTTCGACAAGGACGGCCACGCCGTCATCGGCCTCGGCCGGCTCGGCTTCGGCCACGTCGAGGTCGGCACGCTCACCGCCCTCGCACAGCCCGGCAATCCGAAACCCCGGTTGTTCCGCCTGGTGGCGGACCGCGCCGTGATCAACCGGATGGGCTTCAACAACGCCGGTGCCGCCGCGGCCGTCGACCGGCTCAGCCGGGTGCGCGCCACCCGAGACCGACCGGTGCTCGGTATCAACATCGGGAAGAGCCGGGTCACGGCCGTCGAGGACGCCACCGCCGACTACCTGGTGAGCGCCGCGGCGCTGGCACCCATCGCCGACTACCTCGTTGTCAACGTCAGCTCGCCCAACACACCGGGCCTGCGTGGCCTGCAGGAACTCGACCAACTCGCCCCGCTCCTGCGGGCCGTGCAGGCGACGGCCGGTCGCACCCCGTTGCTGGTCAAAATCGCCCCGGACCTCACCGACGAGGAGGTCGCCCGCATCGCCGGGCTGGTCGTCGAACTGGGCCTAGACGGCATCATCGCCACGAACACCACCCTGAGCCGCGACGGCCTGGTCACCGACCCCGCCAGGGTGACGGCCGCCGGAGCCGGCGGGCTCTCCGGAGCTCCGCTGAACGCCCGGTCGCTCGCCGTACTGCGCGTGATCCGCGCCAGCGTGCCCGCGGACCTGTGCGTCATCTCGGTCGGCGGCGTCGAAACCGCCCAGCAGGTTGCCGAGCGCCTCGCCGCCGGCGCGACCCTGGTACAGGGCTACACCGGGTTCCTGTACCGCGGGCCGCTGTGGGCCCGGCAGATCAACCGCGGCCTGGACCGGCTGCTCGCCGTCCGCTGAATCACCCCGCTGGTCGTCGCCCGGTCAGCGGGCAGGCGAGCGAGCGCACCGGCCGGATCTACTCCGGGGGGACCACCGGGTCGGCCGGGCCGGGAAGTCCGGGATCCTCGATCAGGCCCAGTTCGGCCAGCTGCTCAGCGAGGCTCGCACCGTCCGGGCCGTACACCCACAGCGAGTCCGGCTTGGCCTCCGCGGCATCCTTGGGCCGGCGGCCGGCCAGCACGGCCTCGCTGGGCGAGAGCCGGCGGATGGCGACGGCCGCGACGGAATCGGGGAAGTCCTTCTGGAACTCGCTGTAGATGGCCTCGTCGTGCTGGCCGTCGTCGCCGACCAGGATCCACTTCATCTCAGGGAACTCCTGGGCCAGCCGGCGCAGATTGTCACGCTTGTGCTCGCGTCCACTGCGGAACAGGCGATCGTGGGTGGGTCCCCAGTCGGTGAGCAGCAGCGCCCCAGCCGGGTACAGGTTGCGGGAGAGGAACCGGCTCAGCGTCGGCGCGACGTTCCACGCCCCGGTCGAAAGGTAGATCACCGGGGACCCCGGGGTGGCATCGGCGAGCCGGTCGAGCAGGACTGCCATGCCCGGCGTGGGCACGCGGGCGTGCTCGTCCAGGACGAAGGTGTTCCAGGCGGCGAGCAGGGGCCGGGGAAGCGTCGTGACCATGACAGTGTCGTCGACGTCGGAGATGATTCCTCGGCGCACGTCGGGGGAGACGACGAAGACCGGGGCCTCCACGGCGCCGGACGCTTCCGTGTGCAGGTGCGCGGTGTGCCAGCCCGGCTCGAGATTCACCTGCATGACGGTGTCCACGACGCCGCCGCGGTCGGCCTGCACACGGTGGGCCTTGCCGCCGATATCGATCGTGACCGTGACATCGTTGACGGGCACGCTGGTGAAACTGCGCCAACCGCGGATGCTCGCATCCCGGGCGGCGATGCGGCGTTTCGTGCGCGCGCCGGCCTTCACCGGCTTGGACAGCAGCACTCGACAGAGGATCCGCACCCGCTCCGGCGTGCCGTAGCCGGTGTAGGGGATGACGACGGGGAGGTGTCCGCGCCGCCTGGCGAACTTCTCCCGCTTCTCGTGCAGCCAGTCCTCGATCCTGGCGGCACGGTGAATCATGCGTGCAGGAGTCAGCGGAGCTGCGGCCGGAGCGGGGAACTTAGACACACCCCAGTCTCTCACGGGCGCGGCCCGACCTTGCCCGCCCGCACAGACCCACCCCCGACGCGGCGGCCACGCTCGTTTGGGGGGCGGAAACTGCGTATGACGTGCCGCCCGGGCCTCTAGGATTGTGACGTATATTCAAGGAGGACACGTGGCGCGGATCGACCAATTCGGTGAAGACTCGCTCGGCCAAGGCCGGCAGGTTCGAACCGAACCCATTCAACAGCGCAGCGCCGCGCGCCTGAGCGGCCTGCTGGATGCTGCAGCCGCAGTTGTCGACGAGGTCGGTTTCGACCGGATCACCACGGCGATGGTGGCCGAACGCGCTGGGGCCTCGATCGGCACCGTGTACCGCTATTACCCCGACCGCGTCGCGGTCCTCGAGGGCCTGCGGGAACGCGCCGTGCAGCGGTTCCGTCAGCGCGTTGCCGAGAACCTCCAGACTGCCAAGCCCGACACCTGGTGGGAAGCCGTCGACTGCGGTATCACCGCCTTCGTCGACCTCTACCGAGATGAGCCCGGCTTCCGGATTCTCCACTTCGCCGACCGGGAGCGCGCTCAGTCCAGCACCCCCGATCAGTTGGACTCCGGCTTCTTCGCTCACCAGATCGCCGGTATCCTCTCGCAGGAATTCGGTCTCGCCGGCGGTCCTGATCTGGTCTTCCACCTCGAGGTCGCCGTCGAAATGGCGGACTCGTTGTTGTCCCGGGCATTCACCTGGAACAGCCAAGGTGACGAGCGGTTCATCTCCGAGTGCCGCCGCATCATGCACGATTACCTCGTCGGCTACTACGGCCCCGCCGCCGGCTGACCTTTTCCCGCACCGACTTTTTTCATCACAGAGCGGCAATCCGCTTAGGTTTCGGCTCCGAAGAATGATTGGCTGGTCATCCGCACTCGCCCCAGGGTGAGTGGCTGCACCGCCCGCTTCGAGGATTGAGCCCAGCCATGATCGAGTTCCGTTCCGTCAGCAAACGATTCCCCGACGGCACCCTGGCCGTCGAGGACTTCAGCCTCGTGCTTCCCTCGCATCAGACCACCGTGCTGGTGGGCTCCTCCGGGTCGGGTAAGACCACCCTGCTGCGCATGATCAACCGCATGGTAGATCCCAGCAGCGGCTCCGTCGAGATCGACGGTGAAGACATCGCCACCCTGCCGCCGGTCAAGCTGCGTCGCGGCATCGGCTACGTCATGCAGAACTCCGGCCTCCTGCCGCACCGCACCGTTGTGGACAACGTCGCGACGGTGCCGCTCCTGCGCGGCACCCCGAAGAGTCAGGCCAGACAGGACGCCCTGACCCTGCTTGACACGGTGGGCCTTGATCGCAGCCTCGCCGACCGGTATCCGAGCCAGCTCTCCGGCGGGCAGCAGCAGCGCGTGGGCGTGGCGCGGGGCCTGGCCGTCAACCCGAACATCCTGCTGATGGACGAGCCGTTCGGTGCCGTCGACCCCATCGTCCGCGCCGAGCTGCAGCAGGAACTGGTGCGGTTGCAGAAAGAACTGGACAAGACCGTCGTCTTCGTCACCCACGACATCGAGGAGGCCTTCCTTCTCGGCGACCAGATCGTCATCCTCCGCGAAGGCGGCCGCATCGCCCAGGTCGGCTCCCCGGCAGACCTCCTGGCCCACCCCGCCGACGACTTCGTCGCCAGCTTCGTGGGCGCCGACCGCGGCCGCCGGGCGCTGCACGTGGAGCGGCACGGCGACGAAGACGTCGTGGTCGACAGCGACGGGCGCCTGGCCGGCGTGCTGGATTCCGCCAGGAGGGCCGGTATGGCGGCTGACCCCGAGGCCGCCCGATGACCTGGGTCCTGGCCAACCTGGGCCTGATTTGGGCGCGGACCCTCGACCACGTCGTGCTGAGCCTGCCGCCGATCGTGCTCTGTTTCGTGATCGCCGTGCCTCTGGGTTGGCTGGCGCGCCGCTACGCCGTCAGCCGCGGCATCATCCTCACCGGCGCCGGCCTGCTCTACGCGATCCCGTCGCTGCCCCTGTTCTTCGTGCTGCCGGCCGTGATCGGCACCGGGTTGCGGTCGCCGCTGAACGTGATCATCGCGCTCACCCTGTACGGCGTGGCCCTGATGGTGCGGGTGGTGTCAGACGGCCTCGAGTCGGTGGATGGCGATGTTCGCCAGTCCGCTACCGCCGTGGGCTACTCCGGGTGGTCCCGCTTCTGGCAGGTGGAGCTGCCACTGTCCGGCCCGGTTCTCCTGGCCGGGATGCGGGTGGTGGCCGTGAGCACCGTGAGCCTGGTCACCGTGGGCGCCGTGATCGGCGTCCAGAGCCTGGGCAGCCTGTTCACCGACGGGTTCCAGCGCGGCATCCAGGCCGAGATCCTCGCCGGCCTGGTCGCGACCGTCGTCCTGGCCCTGGCCTTCGACGGTGCCCTGGTGCTGCTCGGGCGTCTCCTGATGCCGTGGACCCGCCGGGATGCCCCCACCCGGGTCGCCGCGCCGATCGAGGTGAGCGCGGCATGAACCTCTTCGCGGACGCCATCGACTGGATCCTGGATCCGGCCAATTACACCGGGCTGAACGCCATTCCGCTCCGGCTGGGCCAGCACCTGCTCTTCACCCTGGTCACCCTGCTGATCGCTGCGGCGATCGCGATCCCGATCGGTTACCTGATCGGCCACACCGGCCGGGGACGCGGTCTGGCCGTGACGACGTCAGGCGGGCTCCGGGCCATCCCGACCCTGGGCCTGCTCACCCTGGTGGCCCTCTGGGTCGGGGTCGGCGTGGTGGCGCCGTACGTGGCCCTGACCGTCCTGGCGATCCCGCCCATCCTGGCCGGTGCCTACACCGGGTTCGAGGCGATCGACCGGCGCACCGTCGACGCTGCCCGCGCGGTGGGCATGTCCGAGCTGCAAATCGTACGCAAGGTCGAAGTACCGCTCGGGCTTCCCCTGCTGATCGGCCGGCTGCGCTCAGCGACCCTCCAGGTGATCGCCACGGCGACGCTCGCGGCCTACGTGGCCGACATCGGACTGGGCAGATACCTGTTCTCGGGATTAAAGACCCGCGACTACGCCCAGATGCTGGGCGGGTCGATACTGGTGATCCTGCTGGCTTTGGCGTTGGAGGGAATCTTTGCGCTGATCCAGAGGTTTGCCGTACCACGGGGGGTCTCCGGCCGCCTCGCGATCCCCAAGCCCAGCACGCTTCGCACCGAGCGCTCCACAGCCGCCCGGTGACACATGTACCGAAGACTCGGTACCTGAGGAAGGACAACAGCATGTTCACAATCACAAGAGGCCGGCTCGCGCTTGTCAGCGCGGTCGCGGTTGGGGCTGTCGTAGCCCTTGCAGGGTGTGCGTCCGGGGACCCCCTGGACGAGGGAAGTAGCAGTTCGGAAGGATCCGAGACCATCGTCGTCGGATCGCAGGACTACTACTCAAACGAGATCATCGCCGAGATCTACGCGCAGGCGCTGGAGAACGGCGGCTTCACGGTCGACCGCCAGTTCCGCATCGGACAGCGTGAGGCCTACCTGCCCGAGATCGAGTCCGGCTCGATCGACGTGTTCCCCGAGTACACCGGCAGCCTGCTCCAGGCGCTGCAAGCCGACGCCGCCGGCGGAACGGCCGACGAGACCTACACCGAACTGCAGGCGGCACTGCCGGAAGGGCTCAGCGTGCTCGACATGGCGGACGCGACGGACCAGAACTCCTGGACCGTGACGCAGGCCTTCGCGGACACCTACAACCTCACCGACATCGCGTCGCTCACCCAGGTCACGGAGCCGATCACCGTCGGCGGCAACTCCGAGTTGGAGACCCGTCCGTACGGGCCGACCGCCCTCAAGGAGAAGTACGGCATCGAGATCGCCGGCTTCACACCCGTCGAGGACAGCGGTGGACCGCTGACCGTCAAGGCACTCGTCGACAACAAGATCCAGCTGGCCAACATCTACACCGCGGATCCGAACATCGCGTCGAACGACCTCGTTGCCCTGGACGACCCCGACGGCCTGTTCTTCCCCGACAATGTCGTGCCCGTCGTCTCCGACAAGGTCGACGACTCGGCCGCCGAGATCATCAACAAGGTCAGTGCGGCGCTGGATGCCGACACCCTCGTGGCCCTGAACGCCCAGAGCGTGAACGACGAGGCCGCCGCGGACACCATCGCGACGGACTGGCTCACCGAGCAGGGCCTGATCTGACCCTCGGCTCGACCACCCGAACGGCCCCGCTCACGGCGGGGCCGTTTCGTGTTCGCCCGCGAGGTCAGGTCGTGACGAGCAGACCCAGCGGCAACAGCAACAAGACGGCCGTGGTCACCAGAACCAGAGTTCGAGCCGCCGGAGTGAGCCCGGGAACATCGCCGAGCAGCCGGCTCACCCTCGGCCCGACGAGGTCGGCCGTGGAGGCGTCGTCGGACGCGCCGGCGGCGGCGAGCGGGGACTGGGTACCGGAAACCTCGGCCAAGTGCGCGGTGCCAACGAGGGCGATCGCCCTGGCCAACGTGCGGTCGTCCACCTCGAGCCTGGCCTGGTCGTCGGCCATCATCTCCACCAGCAGGGCCACCGCGTTCTCGGCGCGGTTGGCGATCGGGAACCAGCGCAGGGCGCTGTGCCAGGACTTGAACGCCAGAAGTACCACGTGATGCTGCTGGCGGAGATGGGCGCGCTCGTGCGCCACGACACCGCGTAACTGGTCGGTGTCCAGCAGGCGTAGCAGGCCCCTTGACAGCACCGTGGCCGACCGGGTGCCGCCCGGCAGGCAGTAGGCGATCGGCGCGGCATGGTCGATCACACGGGTACCGGCGGTGTCGAACGGCAACGGGTCGCTGAGCAGCCCGATCAGGGTGTGATGCCGGCGTCGCTGCCGCTCGGCACGGATGAACGTCGCGCTGAGGTTCAGCAGCAAGTGCGTGGCGAGGATCAGGGCCAGGCACAGGGCCATCACGCTCGTCAGCGTGGCGCCGGCTGGCAGGGTGCCGGCAGCGACATGACCGGCCAGGGCGGCCAGGGCGGTCACCGGCGTCGGTCCGAACGGGATCAGGCCGAAGACGAGCAGCGAGCCGATCATCGAGGCGCCGCCGGCCAGCGCGATCGATTGCCAGAGGGCCAACGCGAGGCCGGGGGCACGCGGTGGCCAGGCCGCGCCGGCCAGCAGGATCGGCACGGGCCAGGCCAGGAGGACGGCCAGGACTATCAGGCCCAGTGCGGTGCCGAGCACGCCCGGTTACCTGTCCCGGGTCAGGATGCTCGTGGCCCGGATTCTCGTCGGCATCATTCCGACGACGGGCCGATGCTTGCCAGCAGTTCGCGCAGGGTCCGCGCCTCCTGCGGGCTGACGTTGCCGATGAAGCGGGCCAGCGTCGCCGTGCGGTCGCTCGTGGTGCCCAGCACCTCGTGCATGAGCTCAGCCGTGTGCTCGGCCCGGGTGCTGACCGCACTGTAGCCGTGCGGGCGGATGTCCCGGTCGCGCGTGACGAAGCCCTTGTTCTCCAGCCGGGACAACACGGTGAGCACCGTCGTGATCGCGAGAGGCTTGGTGCCGGAATTAGCGGGATCCAGGAGGGCGTCGCGCAACTCGTTGGCGGTCAGTGGACGCTCGGCCGACCAGAGCAGGTCCATCAGCAGTCTCTCCAGCACGCCCAAACTTCCCATGACACAACTTTATCAAGCGTTCCGGCTTTTTCTACCGAACGTAGAATAGTAGTCTTCTACGACACGTAGAAGAACCGAAGGTGCTGGAGGGCATATGAACGAGTGGCTGGATCCGTTGCTATTGTCACGCTGGCAATTCGGCCTGACCACGGTCTACCACTTCCTGTTCGTGCCGCTGACGATCGGTCTCGTCACCACCGTGGCGATCTTCCAGACCGCCTGGTACCGCACGAACAAGGCTCACTACCTGCAGCTCACCCACTTCTTCGGCAAGATCTTCCTGATCAACTTCGCCATGGGCGTCGTCACCGGCATCGTGCAGGAGTTCCAGTTCGGCATGAACTGGTCGGACTACTCCCGCTTCGTCGGCGACGTGTTCGGGGCACCACTGGCATTCGAGGGCATCGCGGCGTTCTTCCTCGAGGCCACCTTCATCGGCCTGTGGATCTTCGGTTGGGACAAGCTGCCCAGGGGCCTGCACCTGGCGACCATCTGGCTGACCACCGCGGGGAGTATCGCGTCGGCGTACTTCATCATCGCCGCAAACGCCTTCATGCAGAACCCGGTCGCGTACCAGATCAACGAGGAGAAGGGACGGGCCGAACTCACCAGCATCGGTGAGCTGCTCACCAACCCCGTCGCCCTCGCGGCCTTCCCGCACACGATCTTCGCCTGCTTCATGGTCTCCGCCGGACTGATCATCTCGGTCGCAGCCTGGCACCTCTCGCGTAACCAGCACCTCACGACGATGCGGCCCGCACTCAAGTTCGGCCTGTGGATGATGGTCATCTCCGGCGCCCTGACGACCGTGATGGGCGACCAGCTCAGCCTGGCCATGGTCGAGGCGCAGCCCATGAAGATGGCGGCGGCCGAAGCCATGTATCACACGGCCACCGGCGCCAACGCGTCGTTCTCGATCTTCACACTCGGCACCCCCGACGGCGTCAGCGAGCTCTTCTCCATCCGCATCCCCTACCTGCTCTCGTTCCTGTCCACGCACACCTTCGACGGCACCGTCGAGGGAATCAACAATCTCCAGGAGCAGTACACCCAGCTCTACGGTCCCGGCGACTACGCCCCGATCATCTGGGTCACCTACTGGTCGTTCCGCTGGATGATCGGCCTGGGCATCGCCCACATCCTGGTCGCCGTCGCCGGACTGTGGGTGACCCGCAAGGGCAGGAGCCCGCAGACCTGGATCTGGAAGATCGCGATCTGGTCCTTCCCGATGTCCCTGCTGGCCATGAGCGTCGGCTGGGTCTTCACCGAGATGGGCCGGCAGCCCTGGCTGGTGTTCGGCTTGCTCAAGACCGCCGACGGCGTCTCGCCGAACGTGAGCGGGCTGGAGATCCTGATCTCCCTCATCGCCTTCACCCTGCTGTACGGCGCTCTGGCGGTGGTGGAATTCCGCCTCATCCTCAAGGCCGTGCAGAAGGGGCCGGACCCAGCGACGGCGCCCGACCCGGTGTCCGGCGAAATCAAGCACACGACCACGGTCTACTAGGAGCGCACGATGGATCTCAATATTCTGTGGTTTTGGATCATCGCGGCGATGTTCATCGGGTACTTCGTACTCGACGGCTTCGACTTCGGGGTCGGCATGTCCCTGCCGTTCCTCGGCAAGGACGACACCGACCGGCGCGTCCTCATCAACACCATCGGTCCGGTCTGGGACCTCAACGAGACCTGGGTCATCGTCGCCGGCGCGTCGCTGTTCGCGGCGTTCCCCGAGTGGTACGCCACGATGTTCAGCGGCTTCTACCTGGCCCTGTTGTTGATCCTGCTGGCGCTCATCGCCAGGGGAGTGTCGTTCGAGTACCGGCACCAGCGGCCGGAGCTGGAGTGGAAGAAATCCTTCGACACCATGATCGTGGTGGGCTCCGCCGTGCCCGCCCTGCTCTGGGGCGTGGCCTTCGGCAACGTCGTACGCGGCGTGCCGCTGGATGAGAATTTCAACTACATTGGCACCTTCTTCGACCTGCTGAACCCGTACGCGCTGGTGGCCGGACTCACCACCCTGCTCCTCTTCTTCACCCACGGCGTGATCTTCGTCTCCACCAAGACCGAGGGCGACATCCGGCTGCGCGCCAGGGCCCTGGCCATCCGCTCCGGAATCGTCACCATCGTCGTCGCCGCCTCGTTCCTGGTCTGGACCACGCTGGCGTACGGCACCCTCGCCTCCGGCATCCTCGCCGCGGTCGCCGCGGTGGCGCTCATCACCGCCTATCTGGCGAACCTGCGCGGCAAGGAGCGCACCGCGTTCGCTCTGATGGCCGTCACCATCGGCTTCGCCGTGCTGACCCTGTTCGCGTCGCTCTTCCCCGATGTCATGCCCGCCAGCAACGACGTGGCCAACAGCCTCACCATCGAGAACGCCTCGTCGACCCCGTACACGTTGCAGGTGATGAGCTGGACGGCGCTGATCGCAGCGCCGGTGATCCTGGGCTACCAGGGCTGGACCTACTGGGTGTTCCGCAAACGGATCGGCCGGGCGCACATCGAAGTCGCCGTACACTGATCGGGATGCGTCCCCTCGATCCACGGCTTCTCAAGCACGCCTCCGCCGCGCGCTGGTTCCTCTTCGTCGGCGCGGTCCTCGGCCTGGCCCAGACCCTCGCCGTCGTGGCCTTCGCCTGGTTGCTCAGCCAGGGCATCACCCGGGCGGTGGATGGTGAGCCCCTCGACCGGCTCAGCGGCACGGTGGCCGCCCTGGCCGGCGTGGTCATCCTCCGGGCGCTGATCGTGTGGCTGCTGGAAGTGGCTGCCAACCGGGGTGCCGCGGCCGTGAAGAGCCAGCTGCGCACGGCGGTGCTCGACCGGCTCGCCCGGCGCGGCCCCGACTGGCTCGCCGGCCAGCAGGACGCGAGGGTCGCCACCGTGATCACCGGCGGCCTGGACGCGCTCGACAACTACTTCGCCAGGTACCTGCCGCAACTGCTGCTCACGGCCATCGCGACGCCGATCCTGGTCGTCCTGATGCTGTGGCAGGACCTCCCCAGCGGCATCACCGTGCTCATCGTGCTGCCGGTGATCCCGATCTTCATGATCCTGATCGGTCAGGCCACCCAGGTCGTGCAAAGCAACCAGTGGGACGCCCTGCAACGGCTCTCGAGCGGCTTCCTCGACGTGGTCGGGGGACTGGCCACCCTCAAGATCTTCGGCCGGGACCGCCGCCAGTCGGCGCGCCTGGCCGACCTCACCGACGAGTACCGCGGCCGCACCATGAAGGTGCTGCGGGTTTCCTTCCTCAGCGGATTCGTGCTGGAACTGGCGGGCAGCCTGTCCGTGGCGCTCATCGCCGTGTCGATCGGCATCCGCCTCGTGGACGGCTCGCTGCTGCTGGGCGTGGGACTGTTCGTGCTGCTGCTGGCGCCGGAGGCGTTCCTGCCGCTCCGGCAGGTCGGCGTGCAGTTCCATGCCGCAGCCGATGGCCTGGCCGCGGCCGAGGACGTGTTCGCGATTCTCGAGGACGACAGCCCGACGCCGCCCGCCCGGAACACGCTGGTCCCGACCCCCGCCCGCCCCGTGCTGCTGTCCTTCGATGCCGTGACGGTGCGCCGGGGGGAGTCCGCCATCATCGACCGGTTCAGCGCCGATTTCGCCGCCGGGCAGCTGAGCGTGCTCAGCGGGCCGAGCGGTGTGGGCAAGTCCACGCTGATCGGGGCGCTCCAGGGTTTCGTTCCGTTCGAGGGCGCCATCAGTCTGGGCGGCTCACTCGTCGCTCACGGTCCGGACCGGGACTGGCTGGCCTGGGCCGGACAGCGGCCGGGCCTGTTCTCCGGCAGCATCAGCGCCAACGTGGCGCTGGGCTCCCCGGCTCCCGACGACGCCCTCGTCGCCACGGCACTGGCCTGCGCGGGCGCTGGTGACCTCGATCCGGCCCTGCGCCTCGGCGTCAACGGTGCCGGACTGTCGGGCGGCCAGGCGCAGCGCGTTGCCGCCGCCAGGGCGATCTACCGGTGCCTGGCGCACGACACCCCGGTGCTCGTGCTCGACGAACCCAGCTCCGCCCTCGACACCGACGCCGAGAGCGCCCTGATCCGCGGCCTGGCCACCCTGGCCGGCCAGGGCCGCATCGTGATCGTGGTCAGCCACCGGCCGGCCTTTCTCGACGCCGCCGACTGTGTCGTGCGCCTGAGCGAGGTCGCCCATGTCTGAGCCCGCGTCCGTCAGCACCCGCCGCTCCCGACTGCCCTCGGCCGCCACCAGGGCCATTCTCCGCCTGGCCCAGCCGCGGGCGCGGCAGAGCCTCCCCGGCCTGCTCGCCGGCCTGGCGAGTACGGCCAGTGCCGTGGCCCTGCTGGCCTGCTCGGCGTGGCTGATCACCCGGGCAGCAGAGATGCCGCCGATCATGTTCCTGGGCATGGCCGTGGTGGGTGTGCGGGCGTTCGCACTGTTCCGCTCCGCGTTCCGCTACCTCGAACGCCTGTTGAGCCACGACGCCGCCTTCCGGCAGCTCGGCGCCCTGCGCCTGGGCATCTTCGCCCGGCTCCTGCCGCTGGCGCCGGCCGGCCTGTCCGCGACCCGGCGCGGCGACCTGCTGACCCGCCTGGTGCGAGATGTCGACGACCTGCAGGACCTGCCGCTGCGAGTCGTGCAGCCCCTCGCCACCTCCGGCCTGGTCGCCGCCCTCAGCGTCGCCGGTGTCTGGCTGGTGCTCCCGGCGGCAGGGCTCACCCTGCTGGTCTGCCTCGGCGTCGCCGGCGTCCTCGGCACCGTCACCGCGACCGCGTTGTCCGCCCGCGCGGAGCGGGACCTGGCGCCGTTGCGCGGCGCCCTCGCCGACGAGGTGCTCGAAGTCGTCGAGAACCTCGACGTGCTCACCGCCTTCGGCGCGCTCGACGGCCGCCTGCACGAGCTCGCCTCGGTGGAGGGGCGCCTCCGCCGCGCTACCCTCCGGCGGTCCACGGGAGCCGGGGTGCAGGCCGCGGTGATCTCGCTCTGCGCCGGTGCGGCGACGGTGCTGGCGCTGATCATCGCCATCCCCGCGCTGGGCACCGGTGGCTTCAGCGGCCCCGCCCTCGCCGTGGTGGTGCTGGTCCCCATGGCCGTCTTCGAGGTCTTCGCCCTGATTCCGCCGGCCCTGGGCGCCTGGCGTCAGGTGCGCTCAAGCGCCGAACGGGTGGCCACGGCCGTGCCAGAGCGTGTGCCCGCCGAGATTCCCGCCGAGACCCCCGCCCTCGCCGAGTCCGCCGCCGGGAGGATCCTTGAGCGTCCGGCCGGGCCGGCCCGGGGCGCCGACGGGGCGCTGGTCGAACTCACCGACGTCGGGGCCAGCTGGCCCGGAACCGACCGACCGGCCGTGGCCGGCGTGACGCTGCGCCTGACCGCCGGCGACCGGGTGCACCTGGCCGGGGCGAGCGGAGCAGGCAAGAGCACCCTGGCTCAGGCCCTGGTGCGTTTCCTGGACTACACCGGCTCCTACCGGGTGAAGGGCATGGAGGCCAGGGAACTGGCGCCCGCCGACGTGCGCCGGGTCGTGGGCCTCTGCGAACAGCGCCCCTGGCTGTTCGACGACACCATCCGGCAGAACCTGCTCTTCGCCAGGGACACGGCCACCGACGACGACCTCCTGGCGGTGCTCGACCGGGTCGGCCTGGCCGACTGGGCCATGAGACGCGGCGGCCTGGATGCCCGGGTGGGCGAACGCGGCGCCCTGGTGTCCGGCGGGCAGGCCCAGCGGATCGCCCTCGCGCGGGCCCTGCTGGCCGATTTCCCGGTGCTCATCGTCGACGAACCGACGGCCAACGTCGACGCGGGCCTCGGTGACAGGCTCGTGCGGGACATCCTCTCGGCGTCGGCGGGCGCCGGCCGGGCGGTGCTGCTCATCTCGCACACCCCCGTACCGGCCGAGCTGATCACCCGCACGGTCACCCTCACCGCCGGCGCCGGACTCGGTCCGATGGCCCGGCCCTGGGTTGCACCGCGCCAGGGGGTCATTCCGGGGGAGCTTCCCGCTCCATGAACCGGGCCTCCCGGCGCTTCAACCACCGCTTGACCAGCACGACAACCAGCCCGAACGCGGCAATCACGCCGACGAAAAGATAGCCCGCGAAGTGCAGTTGGTCGGCGATACTGCGGTATCCCTCTGCGGCCGCCGCACCGACGGACACGTAAGCCGCTGTCCACACCACGCAGGCCGGCACCGTCCAAGTCAGGAAGGTGCGGTAACGCATGGTGCTCATCCCGACGGTGAGGGGGATCACCGAGTGCAGCACCGGCAGGAACCGGGACAGGAAGACCGCGATCCCACCCCGCCGAGCGAGGTAGCGTTCCGCCGCGGCCCAGTTCTTCTCCCCGATGCGCCGGCCCAGCCAGCTGCCCCGGATCCACGGGCCGAACCGGCGCCCCAGGTAGAACCCGATGCTCTCACCAGCCAGGGCGCCCAGGATCACCGCCAGCATGAGGCCGACGTATTCGATCGGTCCCTCGACGGCCGTGCTGGCCACGATCACGATGGTGTCGCCTGGAACGACCAGGCCGATCAGCACCGACGTCTCCAAGAGCATGCCCACGCCCGCGAGGATGGTGCGCACGACAGGGTCGACGGCGCCGACAGCGCCCAGGATCCAGTTGAGTACGTCGTTCACGTCGCCAGCCTAGGCCGCAGTGCGATTTCCCGTGGCGCGCCTGCGCCCTAGGCTGGACGCGTGCCGAAGACTCCCAGCTTCCCGGACCGTCAGGCACTTCGCCGCATCCCCCTGCCGGAGTGGATCGACCCGGCAGCGGCCTTCGACGAGCTGTATGCCGGATCGCCGTATGCCGTGTGGCTCGACGCCGGCGCCGGCGCGACGACCGGGACGAGCTACCTGGCCGGCGGCCACGAGCGCTCACTGGTCGTCACGGCATCCGCCCCGGCCGGCACGACCACGCGGTCACGGCCATTGGCTGCGACCGATGCGCCCGTGACGACCAGAGACAGCGTGTTCGACGTGCTCCGCAGGGACCTGGCGCGCTCAACCAGCACGCCGAACGGGAACGCACCCGTCGCAGCCGACGACGTCGGATTCCGGCTCGGCTGGGTCGGTTGGCTGGGCTACGGCCTCGCGCAGCCCACCGCCGCGGCCGGTACCGGCCTCGTCGGCGCACCGGACGCGGCGCTGTTGCGGGTGGACCGGGCCGTCGCCTTCGACCATGCCGCCCGCACGGTGACGCTGCTGGTCCGGCCCGAGGTGGGGGAGCCGGAAGGCGAGTTGGACGCGTGGGTCGCCGAGACGAGCCGCCGCCTCGCCCAGGCCGGCCGCGGCGCCCGCCCGCCGGCGCAGAGCCCCGGCAACCTCGAGGTTCGCTGGCGGCACGACCCCGAGCAGTACGCCCGCCTGATCGGCCAGTGCCAGGCGCGCATCAGGGCCGGCGACGCGTACCAGCTGTGCCTGACCAACGAGATCACCGTTGCCGGCGCCTTCGACCCGGGAGAGCTGTACCGGCGGCTACGCGACTCCAGTCCGAGCCACCACGGCGGACTGCTCCGCTTCGGCGAGCATGCGCTCTTGAGCGCCTCGCCCGAGCAATTCCTGTCGGTGAGCCCCGGCGGCCGGATCTGCACCCGGCCGATCAAGGGCACCCGGCCGCGCGCCACCGACCCGGCTCACGACCGGATCCTCGAGGCCGAACTGCTCGCCAGCGACAAGGAGCGCGCCGAGAACCTCATGATCGTCGACCTCATGCGCAACGACCTCGGCCGGGTCGCCGAGCTCGGGACCGTCGCCGTGACCGCGCTGCTCCAGGTGGAGAGCTATCCGCACGTTCACCAGCTCGTCAGCACCATCGAGGCCCAACTGGCGCCGGGACTCACCGCGGTGGACGCCGTGCAGGCCGCCTTTCCCGCCGGATCGATGACCGGGGCGCCCAAGGCCAGCGCCATGGCCATCCTGCACGAACTCGAGGGCGGCGAGCGCGGCGTCTACGCCGGCGCCTTCGGATACCTCGGCCAGGACGGCGCGCTCGACCTGGCCATGGTCATCCGCAGCATCGTGCTCGGCCCCGCCGGCGCGTCCATCGGCACCGGCGGGGGCATCACCGCGCTCTCCGTCGCTGCAGAGGAAATCGAGGAGACCCGCGTCAAGGCGGCGGCCCTGATCAGGGCCCTGCTGGGCACCGAACCGGGACCGGACCCGGCGGAGGGCCAGGGTTTAGTAACCTAGGAGCTTGGGCGTCGCCACCGGGCATTCTCCGTTGCGCGCAAAACGCCACCTCACCACAATGAATGAGAGCCACGTGGCACACGAGCACGACACCATGTCCAACGGTCCAGAGGACGAAGACGGCTACGACTTCGCCGCCATCCAGGCGAAGTGGGCACCGATCTGGGAGGAACTCGAACCGTTCCGCACCAGTGACCCCGGCGACGTGCGGCCGCGCAAGTACGTGCTCGACATGTTCCCGTACCCGTCCGGCGACCTGCACATGGGCCACGCCGAGGTCTACGCGCTCGGCGACATCGTCGCCCGCTACTGGCGCCAGCAGGGCTTCAACGTGCTGCATCCGATCGGCTGGGACTCGTTCGGCCTGCCCGCCGAGAACGCTGCCATCAAGCGCGGCATCGACCCGCGCGGTTGGACCTACGACAACATCGCGCAACAGAAGAAGAGCATGAAGCTCTACGCGGCCTCCTTCGACTGGTCCCGGGAGCTGCACACCAGCGACCCCGAGTATTACAAGTGGAATCAGTGGCTGTTCCTGCAGCTGTACAAGAAGGGTCTGGCCTACCGAAAGGACAGCTGGGTCAACTGGGACCCGATCGACCAGACCGTGCTGGCCAACGAACAGGTCCTGCCCGACGGCACCAGCGAGCGCAGCGGCGCCGTGGTGGTGAAGAAGAAGCTCACCCAGTGGTACTTCAAGATCACCGACTATGCCGACCGCCTGCTCGACGACCTGAACCAGCTCGAGGGCACCTGGCCGACCAAGGTGCTCAACATGCAGCGCAATTGGATCGGCCGCTCCATCGGCGCCGACGTCGACTTCGTCATCGAGGGCCGCGAGGCGCCGGTGAGCGTCTTCACGACCCGTCCGGACACCCTGCACGGCGCCACCTTCATGGTTGTCGCCCCCGACGCCGACCTCGCCGCCGAACTCGTCGCTGGCGCCTCGGCCGAGGTACGCGAGAACTTCGCAGCCTACCTGGTGAAGGTGCAGAACAGCACCGAGATCGAACGCCAGGCCACCGACCGGGAGAAGACCGGTGTCTTCCTCGAGCGGTACGCCATCAACCCGGCCAACGGCGAGCGCCTGCCGGTCTGGGCGGCGGACTACGTGCTGGCCGACTACGGTCACGGTGCGGTCATGGCCGTTCCCGCGCACGACCAGCGCGACCTGGACTTCGCCTTGCGCTTCGACCTGCCCGTGCGCGTCGTCGTCGACACCACCGCGCCGGTCACCGGGGTCATCCCGGTGATCACTCCCGGCATGCTGGACGGTTCGGAAGAACTGCCCGACGATCCCGCGAACGGGGTCGACTCCGACGCTCTCGACCCGGCGAAGTCCGGCACCGCCCTGGCCGGTGAAGGCCGCCTGATCAACTCCGGCGCCCTGAACGGGCTCACCAAGAGCAACGCCATCAAGCGGATGATCGAACAGCTCGTCGCGGACGGTACCGGGCGTGCCACCAAGAATTACCGGTTGCGCGACTGGCTGATCTCCCGCCAGCGGTACTGGGGCACCCCGATTCCGATCATCCACGGCGAAGACGGCACGGAGATCCCGGTGCCCGAAGACCAGCTGCCCGTGCTGCTGCCGCCGACCGACGGCCTCGACCTCAAGCCCAAGGGCACGTCGCCGCTGGGCGGCGCGACCGACTGGGTGAACGTCGTCAACCCGATCGACGGCACCCCGGCCAAGCGCGACGCCGACACCATGGACACCTTTGTGGACAGCTCCTGGTACTTCCTGCGGTTCCTGAACCCCACCGACGACACCAAGGCGTTCGACCCGAAGGAAGCCGACAAGTGGGCGCCCGTCGACCAGTACGTCGGCGGCGTCGAACACGCCATCCTGCACCTGCTGTACGCCCGCTTCATCACCAAGGTGCTCTTCGACCTCGGCTTCGTCACCTTCACCGAACCGTTCACGGCATTGCTCAACCAGGGCATGGTCATCCTCGACGGCGCCAAGATGAGCAAGAGCAAGGGCAACCTGGTGTATTTCACCGAGGAGGTCGACAAGTACGGCGTCGACGCCGTTCGCCTGACCATGGCGTTCGCCGGCCCCCCGGAAGACGACATCGACTGGGCCGACGTGTCCCCGGTCGGCTCCGCGAAGTTCCTGGCCCGCGCCTGGCGTGTCGCCCGGGACGTCACCAGCGCCCCCGACGTGGAGTGGAAGACCGGCGATGCTGCCCTGCGCCGCGTCACCCACCGGTTCCTCGCCGACGCCCCGTCGCTGATCGAGTCGTTCAAGTTCAACGTGGTCGTGGCGCGCATGATGGAGCTCGTCAACGCCACCCGCAAGGTCATCGACACCGGCGCCGGCCCTGCCGACGCCGCCGTGCGCGAGGCCGCCGAAGTGACGGCGATGGCGTTGAACCTGTTCTCCCCGTACACGGCGGAAGACATGTGGCAGCGCCTCGGCTACGAGCCGTGCGTCGCGCTCGCGCAGTGGCGCAAGGCCGACCGCAGCCTGCTCGTGGCCGAATCGGTGACCGCGGTGGTACAGGTCGACGGCAAGGTCCGCGACCGCCTCGAGGTCTCACCGAAGATCTCGAACGACGACCTGGAGGTGCAGGCCCGAGCGTCGGCCGCCGCCATTCGGTCGATCGGTGACAGGGAGATCGTCAGGGTCATTGTGCGCGCTCCCCGCATGGTGAGCATCGTCACCAAGCCCGCCGGCTGACGGGCCGGTGCGCCCCGCCTCCACAGACGGGACCGGCGCCGCCCCCACACAGGTTCCCCGACGGGCCCGGTGTGCGGGGCGGCTCGTGGTTAACCTGCCCGCATGGTTTTCGACCCGTTCAGTAGCCTCGCCCCGTCGTCCCGCGCGACCGCCCCAACGTCGCAGGGCCGGCCCGGCGGCACCGACCGCCGGCTGCGCCTGGGGGTGGGCGCCGCGGTCGTGCTGCTGCTCCTGGCCCTCGGAGTGGCAGTCGCCGTGACCGCCGTCGCCCAGGTGGGCCACAGCGTCGACGTCGCCGCGAACCCCGCTGCCGGCGGCCTGCCCACCGACCAGACGGGCGATCCGGCAGCCGGGACGTCGGGGCCGACGGCGGCCCCGGCAGCGGGGGAGGCGGGCGTCATCTTCGTGCACGTGCTCGGCGCGGTGGCCCGTCCGGGGTTGTTCGAAGTCCGGGACGGGGCCAGGGTGGTCGACGTTGTCGCCGCGGCCGGCGGACTGCTGCCCACGGCGGACCAGGCCGGCGTGAACCTGGCCAGGACGCTGTCGGACGGTGAACAGCTCTACGTCCCGCTGCAGGGCGAAGCGGCGGCGGGTGCGCCGGGCGCCGCCCCCGGTGCTGCGGGTCCTGCCGGCGGTGGGGCTGCGGGTGCTGCCGGAGCCGTCGCCGCGAAGGTGAACCTGAACACCGCGACGGCCGCTGACCTCGATACCCTGCCGCGCATCGGCCCGGCCATGGCTCAGCGCATCCTGGACTACCGAGCGGCCGAGGGCCGGTTCAGCAGCATCGACGACCTCCGCAACGTGACGGGGATCGGCGAGAAAACCTTCGCGGCGCTCAAAGACCTGATCGCGGTCTGAGAGTCCCCGATGAGCACCGGCGGCACCCGGACGGCTGCCGAGCAGGGGCATCCGGCCGTGCACGCCCGATCCGGCCTTGACCTGCGCCTGGTGTGGCCGGCCGCCACCTGCTGGGCAGTCGCGGGCGTGCTCGTGGCCCTCCCGGGCTGGGCGGCTGCGGTGGCGGTTGTCTTCTGGATCGTGGCAGGAGCGCTCGTGGCCGTCGCCGTTTTGCGGAGTCGTGCCGGACTCCCTGCGCTCGGGACCGCCGGTCGGCGGCCCGGTCGGCTCTCCGGTTCGCTGCCAGCCATACTGGCTGCCTGTTGCGCGACCGCGGCGCTGGCGGCGACGGCGGTCGCGGTCCAGGCGCCGGTGCGGCTGCCGGCGGTCGTACGCAGCGTCCTGGACGGGCAGGCCGACGGTCAGCGCGGCGGTTCGGGTGCCGACGGGCGGGTCGTCGCGCGCCTCACGGTCTGGTCCGCGCCGGTTCCGCACGGCGGTGCGGCCATCGGCGGGGCCCCGCAGGTGCGGTTCCGCGCCACCCTGACCGCCCTCGACAGCCCGCCGGGGGAGCCGTCCGCGGATGGCGCGCCCGGCAGATTATCCGTGCCGGTGCTGGTGTTCGCCGAGATGGCAACACCCGCACCGGCGATCGGCGACGAAGTCAGGGTGACGGGTGCCCTCGTGCGCACTGAGGCCGGCGACGCGGCATCCGCGCTGCTTTTCGGTCGCGGGCCGATCGAGGCGGTGCGCCCGGCTCCGTGGTGGCTGGCCTGGGCGAACGACCTGCGCGCCGGGTTCGCCGCGGCCGCCGGTGAGCTGCCCGGCGACGGGGCGGGCCTTCTGCCCGGGCTGGCGATCGGCGACACCACTGCCGTGCCCGAGAATCTGGACGCCGCCATGAAGACCAGCTCGCTAGTACGTAGCTGCTAACCGCTATCGGAACCATCCGCATAGACTGTCCGCGTGGACGACCTAGAGACACCAAATTGCCCGATTTGTCTGCTCCCAATGGAAGCGGCAGAACGGGGCGAAGTCATTGTCTGGGAGTGCTCGGACTGCGGGCTGGTGAAGCTATAAGGGGGGCGCTGCCTTGGCCAAGGAATCAAGTCGTGGTCGTAGTGTGATTCAGTCCAGCATCACTCAGGACACCCCAGAAGCGGGTGATCGCGT
>NZ_JAODBG010000127.1 GCF_025463825.1 Cryobacterium sp. | reverse complement strand
CAAGGCGTAGCCCCCAGTCCTTCCCGACCGTCTTACCCGTTTCACCGGCTTGCCCCGCACCAACCCGCACCATCCCGCACGCAGTAACGCACCATCTCCGTTTACAAGGAAGTGAAAGGCATCTCATGAAAGCAACACCCAGCACCCTGCGCCGCACGGCAGCCGTCGTGGCTACCGGCCTGGCCCTCAGCCTGACCCTCGCCGCTTGCTCCGGCGGCGGAGCCGGCTCGGCCGAGACCGGCAACGCCGACGACATCGCCGCAGCGCTCAAGGAGAAGTCCACCATCACCGTGTGGGCCTGGGCCCCCGCGGTGGAAGACATCGCCACGGCGTTCGAGAAGGAAAACCCGAACGTGACCGTCAAGGTCGTCAACGCCGGAACCGGCAATGACCAGTACATCAAGCTGCAGAACGCGATCAAGGCCGGCTCCGGCGCCCCCGACATCGCCCAGATCGAGTACTACGCCCTGCCGCAGTTCGCGCTCTCCGACTCCCTCGCCGACCTCACCGACTTCGGCTTCGACGAGTACGCATCCGAGTACACCGACAGCACCTGGGGCTCCGTCAACATCGGCGACGGTATCTACGCCCTCCCGCAGGACTCCGGCCCCATGGCCATGTTCTACAACAAGGCTGTCTTCGACCAGTACGGCCTCACCGTGCCCACCACCTGGGACGAGTACATCGCCACGGCCGAGAAGCTGCACACCGCCAACCCGGATGCCTACATCACCAACGACACCGGCGACGCGGGCTTCGCCACCAGCATGATCTGGCAGGCCGGCGGCCAGCCGTACACCACCACGGATTCCACCGACGTCGCCATCAACCTGCAGGACGAGGGGTCGAAGAAGTTCGCCGACACCTGGAACCAGCTGCTCGACAACGACCTGCTCGCGGCCACGCCGAGCTGGAGCGACGAGTGGTACAAGGGCCTGGGCGACGGCACCATCGCCACGCTCAACATCGGCGCCTGGATGCCCGGCAACCTGGAATCCGGCGTGCCGGAAGCCGCCGGTGACTGGCGCGTAGCCCCGCTGCCCACCTACACGGCCGGCGACACCGCCAGCGCCGAGAACGGCGGCGGCGGCGACGCCATCCTCAAGCAGAGCAAGAACAAGCTCGTCGCGGCGGCGTTCCTGCAGTACATGAACGAGGGCGAAGGCACCCAGATCTCGATCGACGCCGGTGGCTTCCCGTCCACCGTCGCCGACCTCGAGTCCGACGAGTTCCTCGGCTACGAGAGCGACTACTTCGGCGGCCAGAAGATCAACGAGGTGCTTGTGCAGTCCGCCAAGGACGTTGTTCCCGGCTGGAGCTACCTGCCCTTCCAGGTCTACTCGAACAGCATCTTCTCCGACACCGTCGGCCAGGCCTACGCCAACAAGGGCGACATCAACGAGGGCCTGACCGCGTGGCAGAAGGCCACCGCCGACTACGGCAGCGAGCAGGGCTTCACCGTCACCACCAAGTAACACCCGCACCACCACCAGAGGAGGGTGGGTCTGAACGAACGGACCCACCCTCCTGCTGTACCTATCTGTGAAGAGGATTCCCCCGTGTTGCACGCCCGGCTCAGCATCACCCGCGACGACGTCGTCGCCCCGTCTCACCCCGGCTGTTCGGCTCGTTCGTCGAACACATGGGCCGCTCCGTCTACACCGGCATCTACGAGCCAGGCCACCCCACCGCCGACGCGGATGGCTTCCGCCAAGACGTGCTCGACCTGGTACGGGAACTCGGCCCCAGCCTGATCCGCTATCCGGGCGGCAACTTCGTCTCCGGCTTCCGCTGGGAAGACAGCGTCGGTCCCGTGGCCGAGCGCCCAGTGCGCCTCGACCTGGCCTGGCACAGCGTGGAGACCAACGAGGTGGGCCTGCACGAATTCGCCGACTGGGCGGAGCGGTGCGGCGTGGAGATCATGCAGGCCGTGAACCTCGGCACCCGCGGCATCGCCGAGGCCGCCGCTCTGCTGGAATACTCCAACCACCCGGCCGGCACCGCCCTGGCCGAGCAGCGCCGGGCCAACGGCCGCACCGAGCCGTTCGGCATCCGCGTCTGGTGCCTCGGCAACGAAATGGACGGTCCGTGGCAGATCGGCCACAAGACCGCCGACGCGGTTGAGGTGGCCGGTGCCGGCTCGACCGCGGGCGCAGGCCCGGGCGCGGAGAGCTTGACCCTGGCCGCGGATGCCCCGACCGCGTCTCTCAGGGGCCCCGCGTTCGCGCGCGGCCGGTTCGCCGCCGAGCCGGGCGTCGACCTGTTCCTCAGCACCGCCGGCGGGGCAAGGGCCTGGCCTGGATCAACGGCTTCAACCTGGGCCGGTTCTGGGACCGTGGCCCGCAGACCACCCTCTACGTGCCCGGCCCGGTGCTCGGCGCCACGAACGAGCTGGTCATCCTGTGCCTGCACGGCACCGAGACGACCCTGGCCCACTTCGTGCCCCGCCCCTACTTGGGGCACACCGACTTCTAGCCGAGTCTCCCGTGCCCGCCGCACGTAAAGGCGGAGGTTTTCCCGACACGCCGCATCCGCAGCCCGCCTGCCCGGCGTGTCCCCGGATTCTCCGCCTTTACGACCACCCGCGACCCGCACACCCACACCCGTGCACCGACCGCGGTGTCGGTGGCAACAAGTACGATTGACCTCGTGGTTACCGCCCTGTATCGCCGTTACCGGCCAGAGACTTTTGCCGAAATGATCGGTCAGTCCCAGGTGACCGATCCGCTGATGACCGCTTTGCGCACCAACCGGGTGAATCACGCCTACCTCTTCAGCGGTCCCCGCGGCTGCGGAAAGACCACCTCCGCCCGCATCCTCGCCCGCTGCCTCAACTGTGCCGAGGGCCCCACCGACACGCCGTGCGGCGTCTGCCCCAGCTGCGTCGAGCTCTCCCGCGATGGCAGCGGCTCCCTCGACGTGGTCGAGATCGACGCGGCCAGCCACAACGGTGTCGACGACGCCCGCGACATCCGCGAACGCGCCATCTTCGCCCCGGCCCGCGACCGCTACAAGATCTTCATCCTCGACGAGGCGCACATGGTGACGCCGCAGGGCTTCAACGCGCTGCTCAAGATCGTCGAAGAGCCGCCGGAGCACGTGAAGTTCATCTTCGCCACCACCGAGCCCGAGAAGGTCATCGGCACCATCCGCTCCCGCACCCACCACTACCCGTTCCGCCTGGTGCCGCCCGCGCCGATGCTCGATTACGTGCAGACCCTCTGCGACAGCGAGCACATGACCGTGGCGCCCGGCGTGTTGCCGCTCGTGGTGCGCGCCGGCGGCGGCTCGCCCCGCGACACCCTCTCGCTGCTCGACCAGCTGATGGCCGGTTCCGAGACCGACGCCATCGAGTACGAACGCGCCGTGGCCTTGCTCGGGTACACCCACGCGACCCTGCTCGACGACGCCGTCGACGCGATCGCCGCCCGCAACTCCTCCGCCGCGTTCGACGCCGTCGACCGGGTCATCCAGACCGGCCAGGACCCGCGCCGTTTCGTGGAAGACCTGCTCGAGCGCATGCGCGACCTCATCATCGTGGCCGCCACCAGCGCGGCCGGGGCCGCCGCCGTGCTGCGCGGCGTTCCACAGGACGAACTCGACCGGATGCAGGTGCAGGCGTCCAACTTCGGCCCGGCCGAGCTGAGCCGCACCGCCGACATCCTCAACGCCGCGCTGACCGAGATGACCGGCGCCACCTCGCCGCGCCTGCACCTCGAGCTGATGATCGCCCGCGTCTTGGTCCCCGCCACCGACGACAGCACCCGCGGCGCGCTCGCCCGCGTCGAACGCCTCGAACGCCGCATCGGTGTCGACGGCGGCCCGGTGGATGCGCCGGCGCCGGCTCCCCCCGAGGCCTCGGCCGCCCGCCCGCCCGCCGCTGCCCAGACCCGCGCGTC
>NZ_JAODBG010000110.1 GCF_025463825.1 Cryobacterium sp. | reverse complement strand
GGCCCCGGCACCATCGGCGCCCGGCCCGTCCGGACGAGCGGCCTCGTCGATGGCCACGGCCTCGGCCGGCGGCAGGGCGCTGAGGATCCCGGGCAGCCCGGCCAGCTCGGCGACGGCGGCAGCGCAGGCGGGGCCGGTCTGCAGGTGGCGTTCGTAGTTCCGCCGGTCCTGGGTGTTGAGCGCGCCGAGCACGTAGGCGGCGTCCCACTCGCGGAAGCGGTCGGTGGCGGAGGTCATTCGGTGACCCCTCTTTCCTGTAGGGCGAGCCGCATTGCTCGCAGGGCGTAGTGCAGGCGTGACTTCACGGTGCCCTCCGGCACCTGCTCGCGGCGGGCGATCTCCGCGATGGGGCGGGCCAGGTAGTACGCGCTCACCAGCACCGTGCGGTGTTCGGGGGAGAGCGTGGTGAGGGCATCCGTGATCAGCCAGCGGTCCAGCACGGCCTCGGTGGCGTCGGCGGAGGCTCGCTCCGGGAGGTCGTCGGTGCTGATCTCCCGGGCGAAGCGGGCGCTCCGCCGGTCGTCGATGACGAGGTTGCGGGCCACGGTGAACAGCCACGCCCGCGCGGCTTCGTCGTCCCGGTCCAGTAGGGCAGGGTGCTTCCACGCCCGCAACAGGGCCTTCTGCACCACGTCCTGCGCAAATCCGTAGTCCCCGGTCAGGCGCACGACGTAGCGGAACAGGGCCGGCCCGTGCGCGTCGTGCAGCGCCCGCAGCAGCTCCGTGTGCGGTTCAGCCACGCTCACCTCCCGGTCGGGTCGATCGCCTGCTCGGTGGAGTCAGGACTGCTGGGTCAATTCTGCGCGAGGATCAGGGAGAACTCGACGGAGCCGGCGTCCTCGACCGAGACGAAGCCGAGGTCGGGTGCCTCCACCTCGTAATCACTGAACGTGATCGGGATGCTGCCGACGACCTGGCCGCCGGTGTCGGTGAGGGCGGCCTGCAGCTGAACGGTCACGGTGTGGGTGACACCGTGCATCGTGAGCTCGCCGGTCGCATCGACCGTCTGGGCGACCCCGGCCACCGGGGCCTCGAGGGTCACCGGCTCGGTGAGGGTGAACGTGGCGGTCGGGAAGTCGTCGGCCTCCATCGCGGTGTCGCGGAAGTACCCGTCCCTCGCGCTCTCGTCGGTGGCGATGCTCGCGACAGCCACGGTGACCGTGGCCGCCGTGAGGGAGCGCGCGTCGACGGTGAGCTCGCCGGTGACGTCGGTCGTGCGGCCGGTCACGGTCACATCGTTGCCCTGCAGCACCTCGTCGACGCGGTAGCCCGCGAACGAGTCCGCGGCTACGGTCCAGGTGCCACTGAGGTCATCGGGGTTCACCTCGGTGCCGGTCGCCGCGCCTGAGGACGTCGGCGCGGTGGCGGCGATGGTCGGGGCGGCCTCGGCGGCGCCGTTGGCATAGTCGGCGTAGATCGACGGCCCGAATGCCAGGGCCGCGCCGCCGCCGACGACGACAACTCCGCCCGCAATCCACAGCCCGGTCTTCGTCTTCTTCTGCATGTCACCCTCGTCCGTGGTCGTTGGGATGATGGTCATCCACCCTGAACAACGAGAGCCGGGGCCACAAGGTTCATTCCCGTCGAAAAGTTCCCACAAACATCAGCCGGCCCGGCCGTTGATCCGGCGGCCCAGCTCGATGGCGGAGTGTTCCACCGCCGCGGCGAGTTCCGGCCAGCGCTCCGGCGGCACGCTCGAGCGGGAAAACGTCACGGCGATACCGGCGGCGGGCCAGCCGCTGTGGTCCCGCACGGCCACGGCCACTGATGCGATCCCGTCGGTGACATCGCCGTCCTCGGCCGCGTAGCCCTGCGTGCGCACCTCGGCCAGGAGCCGGTTCAGCGCCCGATAGCTGGTCACCGGGCTCGTGGTCGCCGTGACGCCGTGATCGCGCTGCACGAAGGCGGACCGGTCGGGGAACAGCGCGCGCAGCTGGGGGAGCGGCAGCGTCGCCAGCAGCGCCCGGCCGCTCGCGGTGAGGTGGCTGGGCAACCGCACCCCCACGTCCGTCACCAGCGCCGGCCGCCGCGGGGCGCGTTCCTCGACGAGGTAGATCACGTCCCGGCCGTGCAGCACGGCCAGGTGCGCGCTCTCGCCGATCCGGTCGACCAGGGTGGCGAGGATCGGCCGACCGAGCCGGGCCAGCGGTTCCTGGCGGGAGAAGCCGCTGCTCAGCTCGAAGGCGGCCAGTCCGATGCCGTATCGGCGTGCCTCGGGGTAGTGCAGCACGAAGCCCGACTCGGTCAGGACGCCCAGCAGCCGATAGACGGTGGACCGGGGCAGGCCCAGGGCCTCGGCGAGGGTCGACGCCGGCACCGGTCCGCGCTGGGCGGCCAGGTGGGTGAGGATCTGCAGCGTGTGGCGCGCGGCCGGCACGGGCTGCGAAGAGGTCATGCCACGAATTTAGCCGTTCGCCCGATCCCGGGACGGACGAGACCCTTCGTCGGCGGTGGCGGCGGCCTCGGGCGCCTCACGGATGGTGGTGACGGTGGCCAGCCCCACGGCCCGGCTGCGCACCCGGGCCGAGGTGGGCACCGCGGGTTCCTGGCTGATCAGGAGGGTCCGGGCGCCGACGCGGTGCACCTCGTCCCGTACCGACCGGCCACTGGCCAGCAACTCGGCCAGGCCGGGCGCGAGGCCGAGATCGGCGATGGCGGGGCAGGCCGACCCGGCGCGGGTCCCGTGCCGCGGGATGCCGAGCAGCTCGGCGGCGCGGTCGTTGCACACCAGCACCGTTCCCGCGCGGTCGACGAGCACCAGGCCCTCGCGCACCGAGTGCAGCACGGCGTCCTTGTTGAGGAACTGCTCGGCAAGTTCCTCCGGACCCCAGCCCAGGGTGACCCTGCGCAGGTAGTGGCCGAGAAACCGGGAGGTCACCCAGCCGGCCAGCAGCAGGATCAGCGCCAACGCCAGGATGGCGGGCAGATGCGCCTCGAGAACGGTGTGCAGGGTGCTGATCCCCGCCTCGGCGGCCACCAGGCCCACCACGCCGTCGTTCGGGTCGAGCACGGGAACAACGGCGCGCACCCAGGGGCCGGACGGGCCGGAGCCGATGTCGGTGAAGGGAACGCCGTCGGTCGCCGGTGCGGTCTCTTCGGCGGCCCTGTCGCCGATCTCGCCGGTGTCCGGGTGCGACCAGCGGATGCCGGTCGGGCTCATGACCGAGATGACGTCGACATGGGCATCCTTCATGACCCTCACGGAGTAGGGCTGCAGTGTGACCGTCGGATCGGACGACCGGGCGGCGGTCGCCACCAGGGGGCTGCCGGCCATCGCGGCCGCGACAGAGAGCATCCGGTCGGCCGTCTCGGTGAAGCCACGGTCACGGGCCTCGACGAAGGCTGCCGTTCCGGCGAGGAGCGTCAGCACCACGACGAACACATAATGGATGACGAGGAGCCGGCGTGCGATGCCCCAGCCGTACATCCGCACACCCGTCCTTCGCCGGAGGGACTCCTCGACCTCGTCATGTCACTGTCTCCGTACCTGTGACCGTACGCCTCCCCACCCGTTCGGGGGAGCCGGACGGGGCGGCGTGTTAGGCTCGATGACGGTCTTACGACCCTTCACCAGGACGCGAACGTGCAGCCCCCAGCCAGACGTGGGCGCCGCGATCGTATGGTGAGGCCCAGACGGACGCGGCCCCATGGTCGCTCCAGCCCACACCGCCCGCCGGTGTCGAGGCCGGTCTCGGCTACCCGTCCGACACAGCGAGCCTCCTCTCCATCGACCGCCCAGGCGGTCTATTCGGCGTGCTCCGGAGAATCCGTGACCGAATAATCGCCGTCAAGGCAGAAGAATCCGCCAGCCCGGCGGAACAGACCCCACCAGCAACAACCGCAACACCAGCAGCACCGGGCATCGCCGTCAAGGCGGACAGGCTCTACAAAGCCTTCGGCCGGAAGCCCGCCGACATCGTCAGGAAGCTCCAGGGCGGCGCCAGCCGCGACGAGCTCGCGCACCTCGGAACGGCCGCCGTCATCGACGCATCCTTCGAGGTGCAGCGCGGCGAGATCTTCGTGGTCATGGGACTGAGCGGTTCGGGCAAGTCCACCCTGATCCGGATGCTCAACGGCCTGCTCGAGGCGACCAGCGGCACCGTCAGCGTCGGCGGCACCACCATCACCGGCATCCCGGCCGCCAAGCTGCGCGACGTCCGCCGCCAGAGCATCTCGATGGTCTTCCAGCACTTCGCCCTACTGCCGCACCGCACCGTGATCGACAATGTTGCCTACGGCCTCGAGGTGCAGGGTATGCCCCGCGTCGAGCGCCTCGCCAAGGCGCGCACCATCATCCGCCTGGTCGGCCTGGACGGCTGGGCAGACAACCTCCCTTCGGAGCTCTCCGGTGGCATGCAGCAGCGGGTCGGCCTCGGTCGCGCCCTGGCCGCGGACACCGACGTGCTGCTGATGGACGAGGCGTTCTCCGCCCTCGACCCGTTGATCCGCCGCGAGATGCAGGAGCAGCTCATCGAGCTGCAGGCCGAACTCGGCAAGACCATCATCTTCATCACGCACGACCTCAACGAGGCGATGTTCCTGGGTGACCGCATCGCCGTCATGCGCGACGGCCGCATCGTGCAGATCGGCACCCCCGAGGAGATCCTCACCGACCCGGCGAACGACTACGTCGCCCAGTTCGTGCAGGATGTCGACCGGGCCCGCGTCCTCACCGCCGGCAGCGTCATGGAGCCGGCCCGTTCGGTGGTCACCGTGACCGCCGGGCCGCGGGCGGCCCACCGCACCAAGCGGGACCTGCAGACGTCGGCCACCTTCGTGCTGCGCCGCGACCGCAGTTTCGCCGGGGTCGTGCGCGACCGCGACGTGCTCAAGCAGGTCAAGGCCGGCGACGGCGACCTGCGCTCGATCATCCTCGACGGCACCGCCGTCTCCGCCGACACCGCCCTGGTCGACCTCGTCGAACTAGCCGTGGAGAGCGACCTGCCCATCGCCGTCGTCGACGAGCGCAACCGCCTCCTCGGCGTCATCCCGCGGGTCACCCTGCTCGCCGCGCTCGGCGACGTCAGCCCGGCCACGGGCGAGGTGCCGGTCATCGAACCGCCGGCCACCATCTCGATGAGCATCATCACCGAAACCCTGCGCGAGACCGCGCCGGAAGGAGTACAGCCGTGAGCTTTGCAGCCGACACCGACTTCCGCATCCCGCTGGGCAGCTGGGCCGATGCCTTCATCGACTTCATCACCGACACCTTCGGGTTCTTCTTCGACTTCGTCCGCGCCATCTTCAGCGGCGCCTACGACCTGGTGGACCTGGCCCTGGCGGCTCCGCCGTTCTGGGTGATCATCCTGGTCGCCGGCGTGCTCGGCCTGATGATCCGCGGCTGGAGATTCGCCGGGGGCACCGTGGTCGGCCTCGTCGTGATCGTGGGCGTCGACCAGTGGGAGAACGCGATGGACTCCCTCGCACTGGTGCTCGTCGCGAGCATCCTGGCGATCCTGTTCAGCGTGCCGCTGGGCATCCTGTCGGCCAAGTCCGGCTTGGCGTCGGGCATCATCCGGCCCATCCTCGACTTCATGCAGACCATGCCGGCCTTCGTCTACCTGATTCCGGCGCTGATCCTCTTCCGGGTCGGCGTCGTTCCCGGGATCGTGGCGACGATCATCTTCGCCATGGCCCCCGGCGTGCGACTCACCGAACTCGGCATCCGCAACGTCGACCACGAGGTCGTCGAAGCCGGCCAGGCCTTCGGCGCCTCGCCGTGGCGGATCCTGCGCCAGATCCAGCTGCCACTGGCGATTTTCCTCGACCGGATCACCGCGGCGCTCGGCACCGGCAACACCCCCATCGGCCGGTTCCGTGCGGCCCACACGCACCCCGGCGCCCCGCTGCAGCCCGAACCGGCCGCCCCGTCGACCACGGACCAGATCGAGCACGAAGCCGCCAGGCGGCCCGGCGTGCTCGTGGGGTCCTGACCCCCTGCGCATTCCTCCCTGGACACCTGCACCACCGCCGCCCTCATGGGCGGCACGAAAGGAACACATGAAGAACCGTTCACTGGGCGTTCTCGCTCTCGGAGCCGCCGGGCTCCTCGCTTTCTCCGGTTGCGCCGCAGCCGAGGCCGAAACCGTCGGCAACGGAAACTCGGACAACAAGGACCTCACCATCGCCGTGTTCAACGGCTGGGACGAGGGCATCGCTGCCTCCGAGCTGTGGAAGGCCATCCTCGACGAGAAGGGTTACGACGTCGAGCTCGAATACGCCGACGTCGCCCCGGTGTACGCCGGCTTGTCCACCGGTGATTACGACCTCAACCTCGACGTCTGGCTGCCGAACACCCATGCCTCCTACCTCAAGGAGTACGGCGACGACATCGCGGAGATCGGCGCCTGGAACGACGAGGCCAAGAACACCATCGCGGTGAACGCGGATGCGCCGATCGACACCATGGCCGAGCTGGCCGAGAACGCCGACCTGTTCGACAACCGCATCGTGGGCATCGAGCCCGGCGCCGGCCTCACCGAGGCCGTCACCGACAACACGATCCCCACCTACGGCCTCGAGGACATGGACTACCAGACCTCCTCCACCGCCGCGATGCTCACCGAGCTCACCGCCGCGCAGAAGTCCGGCGAGAACATCGCCGTCACCCTGTGGGAGCCGCACTGGGCTTATGGAACGTTCGACCTGAAGAACCTCGAAGACCCCGAGGGCACCCTTGGCGTCGCGCAGACCATCCAGGCCTACGGCAAGAAGGACTTCTCCACCGACTTCCCGCAGGCCGCCAAGTGGATCGGCGGCTACACCATGGACCTCGACAAGCTCCAGTCGCTCGAAGCCGCCATGTTCGTCGACTACGAGGGCCAGGACTACGGCCCCGTCGTTCAGAAATGGATTGAAGACAACCAGGACTACGTGGACTCGCTCACCGCGTAATCCACTTCCCCGCAACACGGCCCGTGCTTCCGCACGGGCCGTTTGTGCGTGCCCGGCGCCACGGGCACCGGCCGCGACATGCCGCATTGTGCCCCTTCCGGCGTGCTGAAGGGGCATTTTCCGGCAACTCGCGGGTGCCGGCGGGCTGGCTCAGGCGGTCGCGCGCAGCTCGGCGCCGATGAACGCCGCCCAGGCGCCGGCCTTCCCGGTCTGGCCCGGTGCCAGCGGCCCCTCCGTGCCCACGACGATGAACCCCTGCGGCTTGCCGACGATAATCGCGCCGGCGGCGGCCAGGACCTGCGAGATCTTGCCGGCGGCGTCCCCGTGGATGAACAGCTTGATGCGGGTGTCGAACGCGGCGGCACGTACGCCCGCCAGCGAGCCGGGCGCCAGGGAGTCCAGGAACGCCTGCATCTTCGCGGTCGGCCGCCAGCCGTTGATGGGGCAGCCCACCACCAGTACGTCGACGCCGGCCAGGCTGGTCTCCGTGAGGTCGGCGACGTTGAGGATGGCCGCTTCCCGACCCAGCTCCCGCGCGATCACCTCCGCGATGATGCGGGTGTTGCCGTAGGTGGTGTCGTAGACAACGCGAGCGCGCATGAATCCTCCTTGGTCGGGACGTCTGTGGCCGACACCGGTCATAGTGGACCGCCCCGCCGCGCCCGACAAGTGCCGGAAGTCCCGCCGGTCACTCCGACTGCATGAACCGCTCCGCGGTGAAACCGAGGATCGCCTCCGTGATGGCCGCTGCCGTTTCGGCCGGAGGGATCGTGGCGGCGCCGTCGCCGGGCTGGGCGCCGTAGGCACCGAAGGACGCATGGTTGGCGCCCTCGACCTGCACGAAGGTGGTGTCGGCGGGGAGCAGGTCGGCGGCGGACTCGATCTTCGCCGGGGTGCTCAGGCCGTCTTCGCTGCCGCTGATGCTCAGAACGGCCAGCCCGTCGTCGACCGGCGAGGCGCAGTAGCTGGCGAACAGCACCAGCCCGGCCACCGGCGTGCCCTCCGCCCGGGCGTCTTCGGCGAGCATGCAGGCGCGCACTCCGCCGAGGGAGTGGCCGCCCACGAACCAGGCGGCCACGTCGGGCGCTGCGGCCGTGAAGGCGGCCAGGGGGCGTTGGTCGAAGAACGCGAGATTCAGGGTCGGCTTGGTGATCACCACCGTCAGCCCCGTGGTTTCCGCGGTCCCGGCCAGCGTGGCGAGGTAGGCGTACGGGTCCACCTTGGCGCCGGGGATGAACACCAGGCCGGCGAGGGTTCTGCCCTCGACCGGGGTGATGACCACCGAGTCCGGGGTGTCCGTCACCGTGACCGCTGGGTTGTCGAACACGGCCTGGGCGGCGGCCCGGTCGGCCGGCATCACCAGTTGGGTCCAGATCAGGAACGCCACGATGCCCAGGACCAGGGCGGTGAGGGCGCTCCAGCCGGCGAACCGGATGCGGGCGCGGCGGCGAGAGCGGGCCGGCGGGTTCCGGGGCCGGTCGGGTCGGGAGCAGTGATGTCAGTCGTCCAATCCGCGTGCGGCGAGTGCCTCTCCGATCGCATCGGCGGCGTACAACGAGCGTACGACGACCGGGACGGCCAGGGCGAGAACGGACCCCTGCGCCCCGCGGGCGCGCCTGGCGTCGAGCACCTCCCGCACGATCTCGGCCACCAGCGGGATGCAGCGGATGGTCAGGGCGACGAGCAGGCCCACCCGGTCGGCGTCCACCCAGCGCCGGAACGGGCGGAGCAGCACCTGGAACGCCTCCAGCACCGCGGTGACCGTGGTGGTGAGCGTGAAGAGCGCCGCCAGGGCCACGGCCACGAGCAACCGGCCGGCCATCAGTCCGGCCGTGGTCCACCCGGCCGCCGAGCCGCCGGCCACGAGAACCTGCACCGGCACCGCGAAGACCAGGATCCACAAGACCGGGCCGATTTGCGGCCATGCCGCGGTGGGCGGGATGCCGGCCACCGCATACAGCGCCACCACGAGGACGAGTTCGCCGGCGAGGACCAGCGGGTCGGCCACCAGGCCGACCAGGATCATCAGGACACCGAGCAGGCCCAGCTTCAGCAACGCCGGGGCGCGGTGCAGCAGCGAGCTCCCCGGGCGGTACAGCCCGATCACGACGGGCTCATCGGGACAGGCCGATCATGACAGCAGGCTCAGGTACGCCGTGAGCGCCGCCGCCGGCACGTCGTCCGCCACGACCCGGCCCTCGTCGATCACGAGGACCCGGTCGAAGCCCTCGAGAACGTCGAGGTCGTGGGTCACCACGATCACCTGCTGGGTCAGCGACACCAGCAGCCCGGTGATCAGGCGGGTGTTACGGGCATCCAACAGGGTGGTCGGCTCGTCCGCCACGACGATGCTGGGCCCGGCGACCAGCACGGCGGCCAGCGCGAGGAGCTGCTTCTGGCCGCCCGAGAGACGGTGGGCGGGGCGGTCCGCCAGGTGAGCGAGCCCGAACCGGTCGAGCGCCTCCGCGGTGCGGGCGGCGATGTCGGTGGCGTCCAGGCCGCGCCGCCGCAGGGTGAAGGCCACGTCCTCCTGCACGGTGGGCATCACAATCTGGTTGTCCGGGTTGGTGAAGATGAACCCCACCTCGCGCCGCACCAGCTTGGCCTGCCGGCGCACATCGAGGCCGTTCACCGTGACGGAGCCACTGGTCGGGGTGACCAGGCCGTTGATCATGCGGGCCAGCGTCGACTTGCCGCTGCCGTTGGCGCCGACGATTCCGATGCGGCGTTCGGTGAGGTGCAGGTCGATGTCGGTCAGCACCGGACGGTCGTCGAAGCCGTGCGAGACGTCCTCGAAACGAATGCCGGCAGCGCTCACGCGTCCACCCGGATGTCGGCGGCGGGGCGCCGCGCCGGGATCAGGCCGGGATAGGCCTTGTGTACCTGCTTGGCGACCAGCACCGTGACGACCACCTTGACCAGGTCGCCCGGCAGGAACTTCGCGCTGTCCACCAGGGCCGCCCACAGCGGCAGCCCCAGGTTGATGGCGGTGACGGGAACCCCGATCAGGTACACGGCGACGATGCCGCCCAGCACGGTGGCGCCCAGGGCCGGCCAGAACGGGTACCGCGGCAGCAGCCAGCTGGTCAGGGCGCCGATCACGAGCACCCCGAGCAGCCAGCCGTAGGGGTAGCCGGCCGCGGGGGAGGTGGTGAACCAGACCAGTCCGCCCCGGCCGCCGGAGAGCAGCGGCAGGCCGGCGGCCGCCAGCACGAGCAGCAGGAGCACCGCCAGGAAGCCCTTCCGCGCGCCGAGGATCGCGCCGGCCAGCATCACGCCCAGGGTCTGGAAGGTGATCGGCACGGCGCTGGCCCCGATGGCGATGGCACCGGGGAAGCCGAGGGCGGCGATCAGGGCGGCGAAGATGGCGATCTGCGCGAGATCGCGCACGCTGAGGCGGGGGAGGGAGGCATGGGCTGTCATGGTCTTCAATCTAGAATTCGGCATGACGTCGGCGCAGTGGAATACCTACAAAGAATTCGGGTGATCTCTGACGCAACCCGGCCGCCCGCCAACCGAACCGCTGATGGCTGCGCCTATCGGCAGGGCGAGTACGGCTTTATGATCGTGGCAGCCGGCCGGCGAGTCCACCGAAGCCGGGACAACGGAAGGCTGTCACCATGGGATTCTTCGGTTTTCTCCTTCTCGGTCTGCTGGCCGGCGCGATCGCCAAGCTGATCCTGCCCGGGCGGCAGGGCGGTGGCTGGTTCGTGACCCTGCTTCTCGGCGTGGTCGGCGCGCTCCTCGGTGGCTGGATCGCCAGTCTGCTCTTCAACATCGACATGGGAACGTTCTTCGACCTGCGCACCTGGGTGATCGCCATCCTGGGTTCGATCGTCGTTCTGCTGATCTACGGTCTCGTGACTCGCAACCGCACCAGTTCGTCCTGACCCGCGTCAGGCCGCGGCGGACCGCGCCGTGGCCAGGGCGAGGGCGTCGGCCGCGCGCACCAGGGTCAGGTGGCTCAGGGCCTGGGGCGTGTTGCCGGCGTGATGCCCCGTGGACACGTCGTACTCCTCCGCCAGAAGGTCCACGTCGTTCGCCAGGCCCACCAGGCGTGCCATCAGCTCCCGCGCATCATCGGTGCGGCCGGACGCCGCGTACTGCTCGACCAGCCAGAAGGAGCAGGCCAGGAACGGGTGCTCGCCGGGTTCCAGGCCGTCCAGGGCCGCCCGGCTCGTGTACCGCAACAGCAGGCCCTCGCGCAGCAGGTCGGTTTCGATGGCCGCGACCGTGCCGAGCATCCGGGGGTCGTCGGCGGCGCAAGAACCCCCCTGCGGCAAGACCAGCAGTGACGCGTCGACCTCGTCGCTGCCGAAGGACTGGGTGTAGCAGCCGCGTGCCACGTCGAACCCGCGCTCCTCGATATCCCGGCGGTCCTCGCTCCGGATGCGTCGCCAGCGCTCGAGCGGGCCGGGCAGGCCGTATTCGGTGATCCCCCGCACCGCCCGGTCGAAGGCCGCCCACACCATCACCCGGGAGTGGGTGAACTCCCGGGCCGGCCCGCGCACCTCCCAGATGCCCTGGTCGGGCCGGCGCCAGTTCGCCTCGAGGTAAGCCATCAGGGCCAGTTGCAGCGGCCAGGAGAACTCGGTCTCCTCCACCCCGGCGCCACGGGCCTCGTGCAGGGCCACCATCACCTCGCCCACGATGTCGGATTGGAACTGGCCCACGGCGCCGTTGCCTACCCGCACCGGCGCCGCGCCCCGGTGGCCCGGCAGGCTGGACAGCTCCCGTTCGGGCAGGTATCGTTCCCCGGCGAGGCCGTACATGATCTGGATGTCGTTCGGGTCGCCGGCGATGGCGCGCAGCAACCAGCCCCGCCAATCCTCCGCCTCGACCTCGTAGCCGTGCGAGAGCAGCACCGACAGTGTGAGCGAGGCGTCGCGCAGCCACACGTACCGGTAGACCCAGTTGCGGCTGCCGCCGGCGAACTCCGGCAGCGAGGTGGTGGCCGCGGCGACGATCCCGCCGGTGGCCTCGTGGGTCAACGCCCGCAGGACCAGCAGCGAACGCACCACGGCGTCGCGGAACGGCCCCTCGTGCACGCAGCTATCCGCCCAGCCCGCCCACCACGTGGCCGTGTCAGCGAGGGAGCTCGAAACGTCCAGCGCCGGCGGCAGCGGGAGGTGCGAGGCAGGTGAGCTGCAGGCTGACACTCTCGTGCTGGGAGACCGTGGACCGGGCCTCGTGCCGGTGGTCGGCGGCGTGCAGGGCGGGTCCGCGCACCACCACGGCATCCGGCCCGGCCACGGCAATGAGCCCCGGGGACTTCTCGTGCCGCAGCTGTCGTACCCAGGGCACGGTGGCGCGGTAGCCGAACCGCAGGCGCAGGTCCTGCACCATGTCGACGGAGCCGGCCAGGCCGCGCACGGTACGCACCACATCCGACCGGCCGTCGCCGTGGGGCATGAACTCGGTCACCTCGACGACGCCGGTCCTGGTGGTCCAGACCGTGCGGAGGATGAAGCTCTCACCCAGGTAGGAGCGGCTGGCCGTGGCCGTGGCGTCGGCCGGGGCAAGGAACCAACGGCCGTGGTCTTCGGTGCCGAGCACAGCCCCGAACATCGATGCGGAATCGTACCGCGGCAGACAGAGCCAGTCGATACTGCCGTCACGGCCGACAAGGGCCGACGAGGGCCGCCGAGTGGCAGTCGCTCAGGAGGGCGTAGTCCTCGATGTGTTGCGCCATGGAGTCATCCTCACACGGGCAGCAGGCCGCCGGCGGCCAATGGGGTCAGGCGACCAGGCGGGAGGTGGTGCGGCTGGCCGCGCGGGCGCCCTCGTGCTGTTCGGCCCACACCGAGATGGGAGCCGGGTTCCACGGCAGCGCCGTCGGTTCGGCGCCGGAGGAGACCAGGATCGCCTCGGTGGTCACAGCGGTGATGCCGTCAACCGGAGTGTCGGTGCGCGGCTCGGCAATATTCGCCGGGGCCGCCACCTCCTCGGTGCGCAGACGAGTCGTCTCGGTGGTCAGGATCCGGGTGAGCGAGGTGGCGATCTGGGACGCCTTGAGGTCGTGGAAGATCATGTCGGTGTCATCGGCCTGACGGGGAACGAGGGTCCACGCGCCGTCCGCGCCGACGAGCTCGGCGAGCGCGGAGTGCAGGTGTTCGAAGATTTGGGCGTCACTGAGCTCTGGCAGGGCGGGGACCACCGGCGCGAGGACAACGGGTGCGGTGCGACGTCGACGACCGAACATCGTGAGCCCCTTCCTTCTAACTGCGTGAGAAGTCCAGTTTCGCCGTCCTGACTGCGAACGCAGGGGCGGACACGCCGCAGACGCCGTACTGGCGGGGCGGACGGGCCCTATTTCTTCCTGGCCTTCTTCTCGTCGGCCGCCGTGCGGCTGGTCAGCGACTTCTCGTCGGCGTCCTTGACGACGTTTCCGACGGCGACGGCGACGCTCAGGCCCCAGCCGATCCAGGTGAGCACGAGACGCCAGTCCCGCGGTCCGTGCCGAGTCGCCTGCAGGATGTTCCACCCGCCGGCCACGACACCGATCATGGCGCCATTGAACAAAAACTTTCGCATGTGAGCCTCCTGAGTTCTACGCTACCGGGGCGATCGACGATGACGCCAGTCGGCCGGGCGCGGCTAGATGTCCTGGTGGGGATCATAGCCAGTAACTTCCCGTGCCCGGCGCCGAGAATGCTTCGCTGGATGTTTCCCGACAATCTGACCGATCGTGCAGAAGCTGACCGATCGGACAACTAGCGTTGGCGAGTGATCACCGACGCAACTACCGCCGCCAGCACCGCGCGCCAGACGACGAGCGACGAACTGCGCCTGACCGCACTCGAACAGTTCGCCTCGGTCGGGTTCGCCGGAGCCTCCCTGGCGCACATCGCGGATGTCGCCGGCTACTCGAAATCCAGTGTGCTCTACCACTTCGCCTCCAAGGAGGCGCTGCTCGAGGCCGTGCTCACCCCGGCGATCGACCGCCTCGAGGAGATCCTCGAGAGGTTCCTCGCCACGCCGGAGACCGAGGCCAGCCGGCTGCGCTTCGTCGACGACTTCATCGACTTCATCCTCGAGTTCAGGCTCGAGTTGCACACCTTCATCAACCAGGCCCAGTCCCTCACGGGCATCGCGGTCATCGACCGGGCCGGCCTGCTCATCGTGAAGCTGTCCAACGCCATCTGCGACCACAACGCCAGCGTCGAAGACCAGATCCGGTTCGGCATGGCCCTCGGCGGCGCGGCATACACCCTCGTCGCCGGTATGAACTTCAGCACACCGGTGACACGCCCCGAGGTTTCGCCGACGGAGGTCCGCGACGCGCTGCGGGTCGTCATCATCGAGCTCCTCGCCCCGGTCTCCGTCCGCCCGCAGCCCGAAACCTGGAAGTAAACCCATGGCAACCTTCCTCTACCGCATCGGTCACTTCGCCTACCGACGGGCCTGGCTGGTCATCGGCGTCTGGATCGTGATCCTCGGCGGCATCCTGGGCGCCAACGCCGCGCTCGGCGGCGCCACCCAGGAATCCTTCGCGATTCCCGGCACCGAGTCGCAGGACGCCATCGACAAGCTCGCCGAGGTCTTCCCGCAGGCCGCCGGAGCGAGCGTCCAGGTGGTCTACCAGGCGCCGGACGGCGCCTCCGTCAGTGACCCCGCCTACCAGGAAGCCATCACCTCGATGGCCACCGAACTGACCGACGTCGCCGGCGTGAACAGCGTCATCGACCCGTTCTCCGAATACGCCTCCGACGCCATCTCGGCCGACGACACCACCGCCTTCACCCAGGTGCAGCTCGAGGGGCAGTCCTCCGACGTCTCCGAGGCCACCATCGACGAGGTCCTGGCCACGGCCGACACCGCCAGGACCGCCGGCCTCACCGTCGCATTCGGCGGCCAGGTCTTCCAGGACAACACCTTCGGCATCACCGTCACCGAAATCTTCGGCGTGCTCTTCGCCGGTGTGGTCCTGGTGATCACCTTCGGTTCGCTGATGTCGGCCGGCATGCCGCTGCTGATGGCGCTCGTCGGCGTCGGCGTCGCGATCGGCGGCATCGGCGCCATTTCGGCCTTCGTGCCGGTGTCGAGCACCGCACCGATGCTGGCGATGATGCTGGGCCTGGCCGTCGGGATCGACTACTCCCTGTTCATCCTTTCCCGGCACCGGAACCAGCTGGCCAACGGGGTGGATCCGCACGAATCGGCGGCGACCAGCGTGGCCACGGCCGGCAGTGCCGTGGTCTTCGCGGGCATCACCGTCATCATCGCGCTGCTGGGCCTGCTCGTGGTCGGCATCCCCTTCCTCAGCGTCATGGGCATGGGCGCGGCGTTCGCCGTGCTGATCTCGATCGGCGTTGCGATCACCCTGCTGCCGGCCGTGCTGGGACTCGCCAGGGGCCGCCTCGCCCCCAAGCCGGGCAGCCGCGGGCACCGCAGGGCCACCACTCCCGACACCGGCCGGCCCACCCTGGGCCACCGCTGGGTCGCGATCGTGCTGAAGGCCCCGGTGGTGGCCGTGCTGGCCGTCGTGGGCATCCTCGGCGTGCTGGCGATCCCCGCGCTCAGCCTCGACCTCAACCTGCCCGACAGCGAGTCCGAGCCCGTCGACTCCACCCAGTACCAGGCCTTCGAACTCATCAAGGACGGCTTCGGGCCCGGTTACAACGGGCCGCTGATCGTGATGGTCGACATCACCCAGACCACCGACATAACCGGCGACCTCGGCACCATCGCCGCCGACCTCCGCGACCTGCCCGACGTGGCCTTCGTGAGCGTCGGCCAGCCGAACGCGACCGTCGACACCGCCATCATTCAGGTGATGCCGGAGAGCGGGCCCAGCTCGCCCAAGACCAAGGACCTCGTGCAGGCCATCCGCGACCTGGCCCCGGCCATCGACGACGACCTGGGCACCCCCGTCACCATCACCGGCGCCACGGCGGTGTCCATCGACATCTCCAACCGGCTGACCAACGCCCTGTTGCCGTTCGCGCTGATCGTCGTCGGGCTCTCGGTGATCCTGCTCACCATGGTGTTCCGCTCCATCTTCGTGCCGGTCAAGGCGGCGCTGGGGTTCCTACTGTCGGTGTTCGCGTCGCTCGGCGCCACCGTGGCGATCTTCCAGTGGGGCTGGCTGGCCGAGGTGATCGGTGTCGCCAACCCCGGTCCCATCCTCAGCTTCCTGCCGATCCTGCTGATGGCGGTGCTGTTCGGCCTCGCCATGGACTACGAGGTCTTCCTGGTGTCGGGCATGCGCGAGGAATTCGTTAAGACGCACGACGCCCGCCGCTCCGTGGTGCACGGCTTCTCGCACGCTGCCCGGGTGGTGACGGCGGCCGCGCTGATCATGTTCTTCGTCTTCTTCGCCTTCGTGCCGGAGGGCTCCGGCGCCATCAAGGGCATCGCGTTCGCCCTCGCCGTCGGGGTCTTCCTCGACGCGTTCCTGGTGCGGATGACCCTGGTCCCGGCGGCCATGGCACTGGCCGGCAACGCCGCCTGGTGGTTGCCGCGCGGGCTCGGCCGCATCCTGCCCAACGTGGACATCGAGGGGGAGGGCCTCCGCCGCCACCTCGACGACAGCGCCTGGGCGCGGGCCCAGACCGACGACATCACCGCGGACGCCCTCGTCGTCGGCCTGCCGGAGAGCCGCCTGGGTCCGATCGACCTGAACGTCGACGCCGGCAGCGTGCTGGTGATCACCGGGGCGGACTCCGCCCGGCGAGTGCTCGCCGCCACCCTGGCGGGCCGTCTGGACCCCGTCGACGGCCGCCTGCAGGTGCGCGGCGCCGCGCTGCCCTCCGACCGCGGCATCGCGATGCGCACGGTGGCGTTGGCCGACGTGTCCGACAGCCGGGACAACGGGCTCACCGTGGGAGAGCTGATCGCCGAGCGCCTCGACCTGGTGCGGTCGCCGATCCGCGCGCGCACCCGGCGCGCCGACCTGGAGCACTGGATCGACCGGCTGAACACGGCCCTCGGCGACACCGACCGTCCCCTCACCCTGGGCACGACCGTGTCGTCGGTGTCGGCCCTTGCGCGTGCGGCCAGCCTCGCCGCCGCCGCCCTGTCGGAACGCCCCGGCGTCTTGATCGTCGAGCTCGGCGACGGCTTGCCGGCGGACGCCGCCGGGCGCGACCCGGCCGCCGTATTCGCGGCGCTGACCCCCGCGGGGACCACGCTGATCCTGAGCGCATCCGCCGTCGACCGGGTCGATCCCGCCGTGACCCAGGAACGGGGCCTGCAGCGGTTCGACCTCGCCACAATCTCGTCGTTCACCGCGCGCTCCACCGACCGCACCGAAACCGGAAAGGCCCTGCACCGATGAGCACCAGGCTCGACAGACTCTTCAGCCGCACCCCCGGCCAGCGCCGCGGCGCGCTCGTGACCGGCCTGGCCGTACTCATCGTGGTGCCGCTGGCCGTGGCCGGGCTCTTCGCCGGTGCCCTGAACACCGCCGACGAACGGGTCGAGACCCTGCCGGCGCTCGTGGTGAACGACGACGAATTCGTCACCACCACCCTGCCGGACGGCACCGAGCAGATGGTCCTGGCCGGCCGCCAACTCGTGACCGAACTCACCAAGCCGGCCACCGAAGGCTCGACGACCGGTTTCGCATGGGAGATCTCCAACGCCGAGGACGCCGGCAAGGCTCTCGCCGACGGCACCGCCTACGCGGTGCTCACCATCCCGGCCGATTTTTCCAGGTCGGTGACGTCACTCTCCGGCGCCACCCCGACGCAGGCCGACCTGGCCATCCGCACCGACGACGCGCACTCCTTCCTGGCCGGATCGGTCGCGCAGTCCATCGGCGGCGCCCTCACGGGCGCCTTCGGCACCGAGATCACCAAGCAGTACCTCGGCGGGCTGTACACCAGCCTCGGCACCCTCGGCGACTCCCTCGTCGCCGCCGCCGACGGCTCCGCCCAGCTGGCCGCCGGCCTCTCGGGCGTTGCGACCGGGCTGGACGCCCTGGCCACCGGCACCCAGACCACGGCCGACGGAGCCGCCTCCGCGGCCACCGGCGCGGCGGGCTTGGCCACCGGGGTCGGCTCGTACACCGGGGGAGTGGATGCCCTCAGCAGCGGCCTGGGCAGTCTGGACTCCGGAGCCGCCGGCCTGACCCAGCTCGGCGACGGGGTCGCCGCGTACACCGACGGTGTGACGCAAGCCGCCGACGGCATCGACCAGCTCGGCAGTGTCGCCGCGTCCATCCCGGCAGCCGCGCTCACCCCACTGGACCCGCAGACCCGGGCCGCCGTGCAAGGCGTCCTCGGTGGTGTGGTGCAGGCCAAGGACGGCCTGAACGCCCTGGCCGGCTCCGGTGCCACGCTGAGCGAGCAGACCACGACGGCTGTGACCGGCGTGCAGGGCGGCATCGCCCAGAGCGCCGCCGGCGCCGCGCAACTCGCGGCCGGTTCCGAGAGCGTGCGCACGGGCGCCGCCGACCTCGCCACCGGGATCGGCAGCCTGTCCGACGGCGTGGCCCAGCTCGCCACCGGTTCCGCCGAGGCAGCCGCGGGGGCGCACCAGCTCCAGACCGGGGCCGGCGCGCTCGCCGGCGGCCTGGCCACCGGCGCGGAGAGCGCCTTGGCACTCACCGACCTCGACCCCACCAGCACCGCCGACGTCGTCGCCGAACCCATCACCCTCGCGATGGAACGCGACAACCCGCTCGATTCGATCGGCCCGATCATCGGCATGCTGTTCCTGCCCGTCGGCCTCTGGATCGGGGCGCTGGCGATCTTCCTGGTGCTGAAGCCGCTGTCGGCCATCGCGCTGGCGTCGACCGCGAGTACCGGCCGGCTGGTCTGGCAGGGCCTCGGCCGGGGCATGCTGATCGCGGCGGCCCAGGCCGTGGCGGTGGTGGTGCTGCTGCACACCACGCTCGGGGTCGACTGGGCGCTGGCGCCGGCCACGCTGGGCTTCGCCCTGCTGGTCGCCGGGTCCTTCGTCACGGTGAACCACGTGCTCACCACGGCGTTCGGCCGCATCGGCATCGTCGTCTCGCTGGTGCTGCTCACCCTGCAACTCGTCGCCGTCGGCGGGCTCTACCCGATCGAGCTGGTCTCGGCACCGTTCCGCGCCCTCAGCCCCTACCTGCCGCTCACCTGGGCCGTGCAGGGCATCCAGGCCATCATCTCCGGTGGCAACGGGTCCGACGTCGCCGGGGCTGTCGTCGCCCTGCTGCTCTTCGCCGCGGTAGCCACGCTGCTGTCGTTGGCGGTGGTCGCCCGGCGCCGAGGAGCTCGCTCCTTCGCCCTCTCCGCCGCGTGACCGCACTCCGAAAAAAGGAAATAGTGGCTCTACAAGGACGGGAATCGAGATCCGGTCCTTATTTCCGGCCGATGTCCTTTCAGCGTCCGTCGGAAGTTGTGGCGGCGGCTGTGTGTAGTCGCGCGAAAGCGAGGGTCTCCCTCAGCAGGGCCAGGCGGGTGGCCTCGGTGCGGGCGGTGCGGGTGTTGATCTCCGCGACGACGGCGCCGGTCCAGTCCGCGGCGGCCAGCAGCTGCAAGACCTCGGCCACGGGCTCGGCACCGTGGCCGGGCAGCAGGTGCTCGTCGAAGACCCGGCCCTCGCCCTGGGAACCGGAACCGTCGCAGAGGTGCACGTGGCGCAGCCGCCCGCCCAGCGCGGTGGCCATGGCCAGGCTGTCCTGGCCGCTGAGTGAACAGTGCGAGAAGTCCAGGGTCACGGCCGGGCAGTCCATGAGGGTCGGGTCCCAGCCGGGGGAGTAAGCCTTCACGCCGCGCCCTCCGATCTTCCACGGGAACATGTTCTCCACGGCGATCTGCAGCCCGGTGACGGTGCCCAACTCCCGCACGATCCCGAGGAAATCCTCCGAGTAGCCGGCCTGCCAGCGAAACGGCGGATGCACCACCACGGTGTCGGCACCGACCTGGGCGGCCAGGGCGGCCGACTTCTCCAGCTTCACCCGCGGGTCCCGGCCCCAGACGAAGTGGGTGAGCAGCAGCACCGGGGCGTGGATCGAGAGGATCGGCAGGCCGTACCGCTCCGAGAGGGCCGTCAGCGTCACCGGATCCTGGGTGGCCTCATCCCGGGTGACCATCACCTCGACGCCGTCGTAGCCGGCCGTGTCCGCCAGCCTGAACGCGTCTTCTAGAGGCAGCGGATGGACGCAGGTGGTGCTCATGCCGATGCGAATCACGGCGTCAGCGTAGTCTTCGCTGGTAACCTCGAGGTGCAGCCAGGTGCTCCGCATGGGCGGGCACCGGAATGGACGAGTCATCGAAACCGCACCCGACACCACACCCGACGCGACAGCGGACACGGCCCCCGAGGGCACAGACCCGCAGACGGCCTCCGAGCCCGGTCCCGATTCGGTCGCGCCAGGTCACTTCGACCTCGTCGTGGTCTCCAACCGGCTGCCCGTCGACTACGAGGTGACCGAGGACGGCACCGAAAGCTGGCGTACCTCGCCCGGCGGGCTGGTCACCGCGCTCGAGCCGATGATGCGCGCCTCCGACGGCGCCTGGGTGGGCTGGCCGGGTGTGGCCGACCGCGAGTTCGAACCGTTCGAGAACGACGGCATCTCGATCGTCCCCGTGCGGCTCAGCACCAGCGACCTCGAGCTGTACTACGAGGGTTTCTCGAACGACACCCTGTGGCCGCTCTACCACGATGTCATCGCGTCGCCCAGCTACCACCGCGAGTGGTGGGAGGCATACGTGCAGGTCAACCGGCGCTTCGCGACGGCGGCAGCGGCATCCGCAGCCCCCGGCGCCACCGTCTGGGTGCACGACTACCAGCTGCAGCTGGTGCCGCGGATGCTTCGCGACGCCCGCCCCGACCTCGTCATCGGGTTCTTCAACCACATCCCGTTCCCGCCGTACGGCATCTTCGCCCAGTTGCCCTGGCGCAAGCAGATCCTCGACGGCCTTCTCGGCGCCGACCTGATCGGCTTCCAGCGACTGGCCGACGCCGGCAACTTCTCCCGCGCGGTGCGCCGCCTGTTCGGCTACTCCACCCGCGGCGTCGCCGTGGACGTGCCCAGCCAGAACGGCCAGCACCGCCGCGTCATCGCCAAACACTTCCCGATCTCGATCGACGCCGCAGCCTACGAAGAGATGGCCCGGCGCCCGGAGATTCAGGAACGCGCCCGACAGATCCGCGCCGACCTCGGCAACCCCAAGACGATCATGCTCGGCGTCGACCGCCTCGACTACACCAAGGGCATCGGCCACCGCATCAAGGCGTTCGGCGAGCTCCTCGAGGACGGTCAGCTGAACGTCGAGGACGTCACCCTGGTGCAGGTCGCCAGCCCGTCCCGCGAACGGGTCGCCACCTACATGCAGCTGCGCGACGAGATCGAACTCGCCGTCGGCCGGGTGAACGGCGACTACTCCACCATCAGCCACACCGCCATCAGCTACCACCACCACGGCTACCCGCGTGAAGAGATGGTGGCGCTGTACCTGGCCGCCGACGTGATGCTCGTCACTGCACTTCGCGACGGGATGAACCTGGTCGCCAAGGAGTACGTGGCCGTGCGCTATGACGGTGACGGGGTGCTCGTCCTGAGCGAGTTCGCCGGCGCGGCCGACGAGCTCAAGCAGGCCGTGCTCATCAACCCGCACGACATCGACGGCATGAAGGCGTCGATCATGAAGGCCATCAACATGCCCAAGCGCGAACGCACCCGGCGGATGCGGGCCCTGCGCCGCAAGGTCTTCGACAACGACGTGGCCGCCTGGAGCGCGTCGTTCCTGCAGACCCTCACCGGCGGCGCCGCCGTTCCGAGCGGCGTACCGGAGAACCTGGTCAACGCGCTCCGTGACCTCAGCCAGGCCGAGACCATCCTGGTGGCCCTGGACTTCGACGGCACCCTGGCCCCGCACGTCGACGAGCCGGAGGATGCCCGCGCTGTCGACGGCACCCACGACGTCGTGCAGCGCCTGCTCGACCAGCCGGGCGTGCGGGTCGCGTTCGTCTCCGGGCGCGCGCTGGTGAGCCTCAAGCACGTGGCCGAGCCGCAGAGCGACGTGCTGCTGACCGGGTCGCACGGCATCGAGGTGCAGCTGGATGCCAGCGGCATCGAACTGGGCCTGGAGTCCGAAGAGGTCGAGAAGCTGGACACCCTCTCCCGGGTGCTCGAGCGCATCTCCGGGCCGGTGTCCGGCACCTGGATCGAGCAGAAGCCCGCCGGGCTCGCCCTGCACACCCGCCTGGCCACCGCACAGGACGGCCAGGCCGTGCAGCGGGAGGCCCGCGACCAGCTCGCCGAGCTGCTGCCGTCGCTCACCGTGCGCGAGGGCAAGAATGTGCTGGAGTTCTCCGTGCGCTCGAGCACCAAGGGCGACGCCCTCGAACGCCTCCGGGTGCACACCGGCGCCGACCGGGTGCTCTACGCCGGCGACGACGTCACCGACGAGGATGCCTTCACCGTGCTGGGCGAGGGCGACCTCGGGCTGAAGATCGGACCGGGCGCCACCCTGGCCGGGTACCGGGTGCGCAGCCCCAAGGAGGTCACCCAGGTGCTCGCGCTCCTGGCCGACTTCCGCGCCGCGGCCCAGCAGGAGTAGCCGGCGGAGCAGGCGGCTCGCCACGCGCATGCCGCCCGCACCGGCGCGGGCGTGCCGCCCGGTACGCCCGCGACGTTCTAGACTCGGTGCATGCCTGAGTACGATATGAAACCCCGCAGCCGCGACGTCACGGATGGCATCGAAGCCACCACCTCCCGCGGAATGCTCCGCGCCGTCGGGATGGGCGACGCCGACTGGGACAAACCCCAGATCGGCATCGCGAGCTCGTGGAACGAGATCACCCCGTGCAACCTGTCCCTGGACCGCCTCGCGCAGGCCTCCAAGGAGGGTGTGCACTCCGGTGGCGGCTACCCGCTGCAGTTCGGCACCATCTCCGTCTCCGACGGCATCTCGATGGGCCACGAGGGCATGCACTTCTCCCTGGTCTCCCGTGAGGTCATCGCCGACTCCGTCGAGGTCGTCATGCAGGCCGAACGCCTCGACGGCTCCGTGTTGCTGGCCGGCTGCGACAAGTCGCTGCCCGGCATGCTGATGGCCGCCGCGCGCCTGGACCTCGCCAGCGTCTTCCTCTACGCCGGGTCCATCGCACCCGGCTGGGTGAAGCTCTCCGACGGCACCGAAAAAGACATCACCATCATCGACTCGTTCGAAGCCGTCGGCGCCGTGAAGGCCGGCCGGATGAGCGAGGCCGACGCCAAGCGCATCGAGTGCGCCTTCGCCCCCGGCGAGGGTGCCTGCGGTGGCATGTACACCGCCAACACCATGGCCAGCGTCGCAGAGGCCCTGGGCATGAGCCTGCCCGGCTCCGCCTCGCCCGCCTCCGCAGACCGCCGCCGGGACTACTACGCGCACCGCTCCGGCGAGGCCGTCGTCAACCTGCTGCGCCTCGGGATCACCGCTCGGGACATCCTCACCAAGAAGGCGTTCGAGAACGCCATCGCCGTGGCCATGGCCTTCGGTGGTTCCACCAACGTGGTGCTGCACCTGCTCGCCATCGCCCAGGAGGCCGAGGTCGAGCTCACCCTCGACGACTTCAACCGCATCGGCGACAAGGTGCCGCACATCGGCGACCTCAAGCCCTTCGGCAAGTTCGTCATGAACGACGTCGACCGCCACGGCGGCGTGCCCGTCGTGATGCGCGCCCTGCTCGAGGCCGGCCTCATCCACGGTGACTGCCTCACCGTGACCGGCAAGACCGTGGCCGAGAACCTCGCCGAGATCGACCCGCCGGAGCTCGACGGCACGGTCCTGCGCACCCTGGACAACCCCATCCACGCCTCCGGCGGCATCACCATCCTCAAGGGAACCATCGCCCCGGAGGGCGCCGTCGTCAAGACCGCCGGCTTCGACAGCGACATCTTCGAGGGCCCCGCCCGGGTCTTCGAGCGCGAGCGCGCGGCCATGGACGCCCTCACCGCCGGCGAGATCCTCAAGGGCGACGTCGTCGTCATCCGCTACGAAGGCCCCAAGGGCGGCCCCGGTATGCGTGAGATGCTCTCGATCACCGCCGCCATCAAGGGCGCTGGGCTCGGAGCCGATGTACTACTATTAACTGATGGTCGATTCTCAGGCGGCACAACCGGACTGTGTATCGGCCATATAGCACCCGAAGCGGTGGACGCAGGTCCCATCGCCTTCGTGCGCGATGGTGATCTGATACGGGTCGATATCGCAGCTCGCACGCTTGACCTACTGGTCGACCCAGCAGAGCTGGCCGCCCGCCGAGAAGGCTGGGCTCCACTTCCTCCCCGTTACACCCGTGGCGTCCTCGCCAAGTACTCCAAGCTCGTGCAGTCAGCGGCCCTTGGCGCGACCACGGGCTGATTGACACCATCCGTCACCGATTAAGGGAATTGCCTCTCATGACCACGGAACCCTATCCCGTGCCATCCCCGTCCGTTTCTACGCCGTCGGCGCCGACGCCGTCCGGGCCCACCCCGGGCCCGGCCGACGCCGCCCCGGGAACGCCCGAAGTCCTCACCGGCTCCGGCGCGATCCTGCAGACGCTCAAGCTGCTCGGCGTCACCGACGTCTTCGGGCTCCCCGGCGGCGCCGTCATCCCGCTCTACGACGAGCTGATGAACCAGGACGACATCCGCCACATCCTGGTACGCCACGAGCAGGGCGCCGGCCACGCCGCCGAGGGCTACGCGTCCTCGAGCAACCGGGTCGGGGTGGCCATCGCCACCTCCGGCCCGGGCGCGACCAACCTGGTCACCGCCATCGCCGACGCCTACATGGACTCGGTGCCGCTGCTGGCCATCACCGGCCAGGTCTTCAGCACCCTGATGGGCACGGATGCCTTCCAGGAGGCCGACATCGTCGGCATCACCATGCCGATCACCAAGCACTCCTTCCTGGTGAAGCGGCCGGAAGACATCCCCGCGGCTCTCGCCTCGGCGTTCCTGATCTGCAACACGGGCCGCCCCGGCCCGGTGCTGGTGGACATCACCAAGGACGCGCAGCAGAACTCGGCCCCGTTCCTCTGGCCGCCCAAGCTCGACCTGCCCGGCTACCGGCCGATCACCAAGGCGCACGGCAAGCAGGTGCAGGCCGCGGCCGCTCTGCTGGCCGGTGCCAAGAAGCCGGTGCTGTACGTCGGCGGCGGCGTCATCCGCGCCAAGGCGTCACCCGAACTGCTCGAGTTCGCCGAACTCACCAACACGCCCGTCGTCACCACCCTGATGGCCCGCGGCGCGTTCCCGGACTCGCACGAGCAGCACCTGGGCATGCCCGGCATGCACGGCACGGTCTCGGCGGTGCTCGCGCTGCAGGAGTCCGACCTGATCATCGCGCTCGGCGCCCGCTTCGACGACCGCGTCACCGGCAAGGCGTCCGAGTTCGCCCCGCACGCCACGATCGTGCACGTCGACGTGGACCCGGCCGAGATCGGCAAGATCCGCGCCGCCGACGTGCCCATCGTCGGTGACGCCAAGGATGTCATCGCCGACCTCACCACGGCCTACCGCGACGCCATCACGACGACCACCCCGGACGTGGCGGAGTGGTGGACCTACCTCAACGGCCTGCGCAAGCAGTTCCCGCTGGGCTACACCGAGCCCGCCGACGGCCTCCTCGCCCCGCAGTACGTGATCCAGCGCATCGGCGAGCTCACCGGACCGGAGGGCGTCTACGCCGCCGGCGTGGGCCAGCACCAGATGTGGGCCGCGCAGTTCATCAAGTACGAACGGCCCAACTCCTGGCTCAACTCCGGCGGCGCCGGCACCATGGGCTACTCCGTTCCCGCGGCCATGGGCGCCAAGGTCGCCGAACCCGACCGGATGGTCTGGGCGATCGACGGCGACGGCTGCTTCCAGATGACCAACCAGGAGCTCGCCACCTGCACGATCAACAACATCCCCATCAAGGTGGCGATCATCAACAACTCGTCCCTCGGCATGGTGCGCCAGTGGCAGTCCCTGTTCTATGACGGCCGGCACTCCTTCACCGACCTCAACACCGGTCACGGCACCGCTATGGTGCCCGACTTCGTGAAGATGGCCGACGCGTACGGCGCCCTGGGCATCCGGGTCACCAGCGCCGACCAGGTCGACGACGCGATCAAGCTCGCCCTGGCGACCAACGACCGGCCCGTGGTGATCGACTTCATCGTGAGCCGCGACGCCATGGTGTGGCCGATGGTGCCGCAGGGCCTCAGTAACTCGTCCGTGCAGTACGCCAAGGACCACGCCCCCACCTGGGGAGAGGAGTAACCATGAGCACCCACGTTCTCAGCCTCCTCGTCGAGGACAAACCGGGTCTGCTGACCCGGGTCGCCGGCCTGTTCGCCCGCCGCGGTTTCAACATCGAGAGCCTCGCGGTGGGCCACAGCGAGATCCCCGGCCTCTCGCGCATCACGATCCTGGTGGACGTCGAAGACGCCCCGCTGGAACAGGTGACCAAGCAGCTGAACAAGCTGATCAATGTCATCAAGATCGTCGAACTGGACCCGGCCCTGTCGGTGCATCGCGAACACCTGCTCGTCAAGGTGCGGGCGGACAACACCACCCGCTCGCAGGTGCTCGAAGCCGTCACGCTGTTCCGGGCCCGCGTCGTCGACGTGTCCACGGATGCCGTCGTCATCGAAGTGACCGGCGACTCCGGCAAGATCCAGGCGTTCCTGCGCGTGGTCGAGCCCTACGGCATCAAGGAGATCGCCCAGTCCGGGCTGCTCGCCATCGGCCGGGGATCCAAGTCGATCACCGAACGCGTCTTCAAGAACTAGGTCTCGACCAGCTCGACCCAAGCGTTTTAATTACTGACCAACAACCAAGGAGAACAACACATTGTCTGAAATCTTCTACGACAAAGATGCCGACCTGTCCCTGATCCAGGGCAAGAAGGTGGCCGTCATCGGCTATGGCTCGCAGGGCCACGCCCACGCGCAGAACCTCCGCGACTCCGGCGTCGAGGTCGTCATCGGACTCAAGGACGGCTCGAAGTCCACGCCGAAGGCCGAGGAAGCCGGCTTCACCGTCAAGAGCGCCGCCGAGGCATCCGCCTGGGCCGACGTCATCGTGGTGCTCGCTCCCGACCAGGTGCAGCGTCACCTCTACAAGGACGACATCCTCCCGAACCTCGCCGAGGGCAAGGCTCTCGTCTTCGGTCACGGCTTCAACATCCGCTTCGGCTACATCGAGGCGCCCGCGGGCGTCGACGTGGTCATGGTCGCCCCCAAGGGCCCGGGCCACACCGTGCGCCGCGAGTTCGAGGCCGGCCGTGGCGTTCCCGTCATCGTCGCCGTCGAGAAGGACGCTTCGGGCAACGCCTGGCCGCTGACCCTCAGCTACGCCAAGGCGATCGGTGGCCTGCGCGCCGCCGGCATCAAGACCACCTTCACCGAAGAGACCGAGACCGACCTGTTCGGTGAGCAGGCCGTTCTGTGCGGTGGCGCGTCGCAGCTGATCCAGTACGGCTTCGAGGTTCTCACCGAGGCCGGCTACCAGCCGCAGGTCGCCTACTTCGAGGTCCTGCACGAGCTCAAGCTCATCGTCGACCTGATGTGGGAGGGCGGCATCGCCAAGCAGCGTTGGAGCGTCTCCGACACCGCCGAGTACGGCGACTACGTCTCCGGCCCGCGCGTCATCGACCCGAGCGTCAAGGAGAACATGAAGGCCGTTCTCGCCGACATCCAGAACGGTGCCTTCGCCGAGCGCTTCATCAACGACCAGGACGCCGGAGCTCCCGAGTTCCTGGCCCTGCGCAAGAAGGGCGAAGAGCACCCGATCGAGGCCACCGGCCGCGAGCTGCGCAAGCTCTTCGCCTGGAACGCCTCGAACGACGACGACTACGTCGACGGCGAAGCCGCCCGCTAGCTCGCACTCGTTTCTCCCGCTCCATCCGAAGGGGCCGGTCACTCGACCGGCCCCTTCGGCGTGCCCGGTGCGCCCCGCGACTGCGGGCGTGCGTGAGCTGCCAGTTGTGGCCCTTCGGGACGCTCTGAAGGGGCGTCAATCGGCAACTCACCGGGGAGGATGCAGGTGAGTCGCCACTCGCGGCCCCTTCGGGTGCTCCCCAGGGGCGCAAACTGGCAACTCAGCGCGGGCCCCGGGCAGGCAGCGGGCACGGATGTATTCCGCGATCGGCCCCGGCGTGAGATAGGAGAGATGGGCACCTCCAGTGATCGCGTCCGGCTGGTCGGGGTCTGGGCAGAGGGACTTCGGACTGTCCGGCGCGGCGCTGCCGGGTACGGCGGCGCCGGCGCGTTGGCGAGCCCGGGTGAGCGTCTCGGCGATTTCCCGGAACACGGGCGAGGAGTCGGTGCCGAACGCGAACCGGATGCGCGCGTTGGATGCGCCCGGTGCGACCGGGTCGACGCTCTCCAGCGTGCGCGGCAGGTCGTCCCGAATGAAATTTTCCGCCAGGGCCGCCCCGCGCTCGGTGTACCACTCGAGCCCGGGCGGGGCGTCGAGCGGCCCCCGGCCGTCATCGTCGCCGGTGCCGTCCAGGGTGCCGGCGGGGTCCCGCGCTGCAACGCGGGATACCGCGGTCACGGCGCCGGCCCAGTCGTCGGGGTGGTTTCGCAGGCGCTCCTCCACAGCCTCGGTGGCGCTGGCCAGCAGGGCGGTGCCGGCATCCGTGCTGCGGAAGAAGCCCGGTTCGTAGACGAGGACCTCCCGAACGAGCTCCGGATGCCGCACCGCCAGCCGCACCGCCACGATCCCGCCGGTGCTGGCGCCGAAGATCGCCGCCGGAGCCAGTGCCAGGGTCCTCAGCAGCTCGGCGGCATCGTCGGCGTGCGTGTACGAATCGCACGGCCAGCCCGCCCGGCTGCTCCGCCCGGTGCCGCGGGGATCCCAGGTCACCACCGTGAACCCGGAGACTTTGGGCACGTAGGCGAACCCGACGGCCGCGGCGGACCCGGCGAGCCGCTCGGCGATCGGCCGGAACATCTCGGCGTCGTCGCTGGCGGCGCCGATGATGAGTAGCGCCGGGCCGGCGCCGCGCACCTCGGCGTACAGCCGGCATCCGTTCACGTCGTACCAGCCGGCGGCCGGTGCCGGGGCGCCGGGCAGGGCGAAAGGATTCCGGGTGGACTCATGGTGAGCCATGGCCGAAGTCTACGAGCGGCGTGGGCGGCCCGATAGGCTTCCGCAGGTGAACGCTATGAACGCCGGGGGCGCGGCCAGTGACCCGACCCGGACGACCGGCCGGCTGACGACCCGGCTGCTGGCGAGCGTGGCCGTCGTCGGCGCGGTGCTCTACGTTCTCATCGACATCGTGCTGCAGCTACTGCCGCCGCACTACAGCGTGATCTCGGAGGCCGAGAGCAACCTCGCGGTCGGCCCGTACGGCTGGATCATGAACCTGAACTTCCTGGCCAGGGGAGTGGTCACCGTGTGTGCGGTGGCCGCTCTCGCCCGGTTCGGGCCGCGGTCGCGGCTGCAGCGCGCCGGGCTGGCCCTGATGCTGCTCGCCGGGGCATCGTCCGCAGCGCTGGCGTTCCTGCCCACCGACGTCGCCGCCCCGGACGCGCCCGGCCTTGAGCCGGCGACGCCGCTGGGCACCGCCCACCTGATCGTCGCCACCGTGGGCTTCGTCGCGGCGCTGGCCGCGTTCGGCCTGCTGACCGCGTGGCTCCGCGGCAGCGAGCGGTTGCGGGCGGCCTACCCCGCGGCCCTGCTGTTCACCGTCATCGGCGCCGTCGGCCTGGCCGCCCTGGGCATCGCGATCACGACCGTGCCCGGAGTGATCGGGCTGGCCGAGCGCCTCTGCCTGGCCGGGGTGCTCGGCTGGGTCATCGCGGTCTGCGCCGTGGTACGCCGCCGCTGATGGGGGAAGATATTACGGGTCGGGAACACCGCCGGGTTACCGGCAGTGTGGCGGGGCCGCTCGATAGGCTTGGCACATGACTTCTTCACGGGATGACGACGCGCTCGGCTGGGCCGGCGACGACGATCCCACCCTTGCCACCGGCAGCGGAAGGCCGGCCGCGTCGGCTCCCGTGCCCTCGTCCAACAGCAGCACGACACCGGCTCGGGCTAAAGACCTGCCGAAGGGTTGGGCTGTGACAGGCTCGCCCGGCGGATACGTCGACGCCCCGGCCGGCCGCGCGCCGATGTCGTCCCCGGCCCTCGTGGGACTCGGCATCCTCGCCGGCGTCTACCTGCTCTATACGATCGGGTGGTTCGTGGGAGTCACACGCCTCGACAACCCGCCCGCCGCCCTGCTGAATCAATTCATGTTCTCACTGGGCACCTGGCTCGCCATCGCTGCCCCCGCAGTGTGGTTCGCCTCGTCGTTCTGGCTCACCCGCGGCACACCGCGGCTGCGCTGGACCTGGCTCATCCTGGGTGTCGTCCTGCTGGCCCCACTGCCCTTCATCGCCGGAACCGGGGGACTCTGATGAGCGCCGACAAGACCGTCAAGACGGACCCGTCCGACAAGACTCGCACCCGTCGCACGCCCGCCTGGCTATCGGCGACCATCGCCATCCTGTTCGGGTTGTTCTACGCCTACAGCGCGTGGTCCGGCCTGGAAAATCTGATCGGGCTCAGCAGCATCGCCCAGGGCCTCGACACCTCGCTGAACGGCTTCGGCTGGGGCCTGCTGCTGACAGGTGTGCTCGCTCCCATCGTGGTCTTCGCGATCGCATTCTGGCTCGGTCGCCGTCGCGAAGCCGGCCCGCAGGCGCTGATGCTCCTGGCCGGGCTCTGCCTGGTCTCCGCGCTGAGTCTCGACATCTTCGTGTTCGGCCTCGGGAGCCTGATCGTCTAACCGGAGATCAGCCGCCGAGGCTCACCGCCAGCACCAGGCCGATCAGGACCACCTGTCCGACCAGGCGTGGCACCAGTTGGATCGCCACGGCGCCGAAGCGTTCCTTGTGCCGGGCCGCATAGACGTTGGCCGGGAACACGGCAACAAGAAACACCGCCAGCGCGACTCCTGACGTAACACGGGTGGATTCGACAAAAAGTCCGATTCCGCCGGCGATCTCGCACAACCCGGTGAAGATCACCAGGTTCGTCGGGGAGCGCCACCCCGTCGATCGCAGTGGTGGCGGGATCATGGCGGCCATCGTGCGCTGAACCGCGGGAGCGAAATGGCTGATCCCGGCGCCGACGAAAACCACCGCCAGGACGATCCGCAGCACGGTTAGGACGTTCGTCACAGACTCGGGGCTCATCGCTCCATTCTGCAGCCAGTAAAGTGTTGTGGTATCTGGCGCCCCACGATCGAGGCGCGAGCTTCCCTCGCCTGACGCTTTCTAAGGATCTGTTTTCGTGTCGAAGCCCGTTGTATTAATCGCCGAAGAACTCTCGCCCGCCACCGTCGACGCCCTGGGCCCCGACTTCGACGTGCGCTCTGTGGACGGCACCGACCGTGCCGCGCTGCTGGCCGAGTTGGCCACCGCCAACGCGATCCTGGTTCGCTCCGCGACCAAGGTCGACGCCGAAGCCCTCGCCGCCGCCCCGCACCTCAAGGTCATCGCCCGCGCCGGAGTTGGCCTGGACAACGTCGACATCAAGGCCGCCACCGCCGCCGGCGTCATGGTGGTCAACGCGCCCACCTCCAACATCATCTCCGCCGCCGAGCTCACCGTCGGCCACATCCTCAGCCTGGCCCGCCACATCCCGCCGGCCCACGGCGCCCTGGCGCAGGGCCAATGGAAGCGCTCCAAGTACACCGGCATCGAGCTGTACGAGAAGACCGTCGGCATCATCGGCCTCGGCCGGATCGGCGCCCTCGTGGCCGCCCGCCTGCAGGCCTTCGGCGTGAACATCATCGCGTTCGACCCGTACATCACCTCGGCCCGCGCCCAGCAGCTCGGCGTGCACCCGGTGAGCCTGGACGAGCTGCTCGAGCAGTCCGACTTCGTCACCATCCACATGCCGAAGACCCCCGAGACCACGGGCATGATCAGCGCCCCGCAGCTGAAGCTCATGAAGCCGACCGCGTACGTCGTCAACGTCGCCCGCGGGGGCCTGATCGACGAGGCCGATCTGTACACGGCACTCGTGGACGGCACCATCGCCGGCGCCGGACTGGACGTCTTCGTCAACGAGCCGCCGACCGGCTCGCCGCTGCTCGGCCTCGACAACCTGATCAGCACCCCGCACCTCGGCGCCTCCACTGACGAAGCCCAGGAAAAGGCCGGCGTCTCCGTCGCCAAGTCGGTGCGCCTCGCGCTCTCCGGCGAGCTCGTCCCCGACGCGGTCAACGTGGCCGGCGGCGTCATCGACCCGACCGTTCGACCCGGCATCCCGCTCGTGGAGAAGCTCGGCCAGGTCTTCTCCGGACTCGCCGCACACAGCCCGCTCACCAGCGTCGACGTCGAGGTTCGCGGTGAGATCGTCGAATTCGACGTCTCGGTGCTCAAGCTCGCCGCGCTCAAGGGCATCTTCACCAACGTGGTCAGCGAAACGGTCTCCTACGTCAACGCGCCCCTCCTCGCCGAACAGCGCGGAGTCGCGGTACGCCTGATCACCGAGACCGAGTCGCCCGAATACCGCAACCTGATCACGCTGCGCGGCGCCCTCGCCGACGGCTCGCAGGTCTCGGTCTCCGGCACCCTGGTGGGCACCAAGCAGATCGAGAAGATCGTCGAAGTCAACGGCTACGACGTCGAGGTGCCGTTCGCCGAGCACCTCATTGTGATGCTGTACACCGACCGCCCCGGAATCGTCGCGGTCTACGGGCGCGAGTTCGGCGAGGCCGAGATCAATATCGCCGGCATGCAGATCGCCCGCCACGAGGCCGGGGGTGCCGCGTTGAGCGTGCTCACCGTTGACTCGCCCGTGCCCGCCGCCCTGCTGGCGTCGCTTCGCGAAGCGATCACGGCCGACGTCATGGTCGCAATCGACATCACCGAGTAGCTCCAGATACGAAAAGGCCCCGGATGTGAATCCGGGGCCTTTCGCGTGTGGAGCCGGTGCTGGGAGTCAGATGTCGTCGACCGAGCGCTCCTGCTGGATCGTGCGCTCACCGCTGAGCGGGTCGACACCGGTGCGCGTGGTGCTGATGCTGCTGCGCTTCCGGGTGAGCAAGACCAGCCCGAGGATGAAGACGAGCGCGCCGGCGCCCATCAACAGGTAGCCGACGAGGTCGAGGTCGACCCAGTCGACCTGGATGTTCAGGGCCCACACCAGGATGGCGCCGACGACGAACAGGAAGATTCCCAATCCAATACTCATGGTGAACTGCTTTCTTCGGGAGTGGCACGTGCGCGTCGGCGACGCGCACGGTCAGGGGTTCCCAGCATAGACAGCAGAACGCGCACAGTAGGGTTGATTTGCAGGGTATCTCCAAGCTAATCGCACGCCAATTTCGCCAGCCCACCGGCTGCCTCACCGTAATCGGAGCCGCATGTCCCGCTCAGTCAAGCTCGCAGTCATCGCCGGAGACGGCATCGGCCCGGAGGTCGTCGCCGAGGCGCTGAAGGTGCTCGACGCCGCGACCGCGACCGACGAGGTGACCTTCGAGCTCACCTCCTTCTCGCTCGGAGCCGCCCGGTTCCTCGAAACCGGCGACGTGCTGACCGACGAGGACCTGGCCGCGATCAGTGCGCATGACGCCATCCTGCTCGGCGCCGTCGGGGGAGTCCCCGGCGACCCACGCCTGAAGAACGCGAACATCGAGCGCGGCCTGCTGCTCAAGCTGCGCTTCTCGCTGGACCACTACGTGAACCTGCGCCCGAGCGTGCTCTTCCCCGGCGTGCCGAGCCCGCTCAGTGAGCCCGGCGAGGTCGACTTCGTCGTCGTGCGCGAAGGCACTGAGGGTCCCTACGTCGGCAACGGCGGCGCCATCCGCCAGGGCACGCCGCACGAGGTGGCCAACGAGGTCTCGGTCAACACCGCCTACGGGGTGGAGCGCGTCGTGCGCTACGCCTTCGAGGTCGCCCGGAACCGCCCGCGCAAACGCCTCACCCTGGTGCACAAGACCAACGTCCTGGTGTTCTCGGGGAGCCTGTGGCAGCGCATCGTCACCGAGGTCGCCGCGGAATACCCCGATGTGGCCGTCGACTACCTGCACGTCGACGCGGCGACGATTTTCCTCGTCACAAATCCGGGTAGATTTGACGTCATCGTCACGGATAACCTCTTCGGCGACATTCTCACTGACCTGGCAGCGGCAATCAGCGGCGGCATCGGCCTGGCGGCATCCGGAAATATCAATCCGGACAAACGCTTCCCCAGCATGTTCGAGCCGGTACACGGTTCGGCACCAGACATCGCGGGCCGGCAACTGGCCGATCCGACGGCGGCGATCCTCTCCGTCGCGCTCCTGCTCGACCACCTCGGTCTTGCGGATGCGGCGGCCCGGGTGAGCGCGGCTGTCACGGCCGACATCCAGGCCCGCACCTCCGGCAGCGCCGCCACGGGTCCGCGATCCACCAGCGCCGTCGGCGATGCCATCGTGACCCGCCTGACCGACACTCCCGCCTAACCACAAGGGACCCTCATGAGCCAGCAGACCACCACCTTCCCCCTCGAGTTCGAGCTCACGCCGTCCGAGACCGCGCGCACCAGCGCCGCGCGCGAGACGATCCTCTCCGACCCGGGCTTCGGCAGGCACTTCACCGACCACATGGTCACCATCGACTGGACCGTCGAGGAGGGCTGGCACAGCGCCCGGGTCACCCCGTACGGCCCGCTCCAGCTCGACCCGGCCTCCTCGGTACTGCACTACGGCCAGGAGATCTTCGAGGGCATGAAGGCCTACCGGCACGCCGACGGCTCGATCTGGACCTTCCGCCCCGAGAAGAACGCCGAACGCCTGCAGCGCTCCGCCCGGCGCCTCGCCCTGCCCGAACTGCCCGTTGCCGACTTCATCGAGTCGATCAAGCAGATGATCGCCGTCGACGGCGACTGGGTGCCGAATGCGCCTGAGACCAGCCTGTACCTGCGCCCGTTCATGATCGCGAACGAGAGCTTCCTCGGCGTGCGGGCCGCGCACAAGGTCGGTTACTACGTGATCGCCAGCCCCGCCGGTGCCTACTTCACCGACGGCGTCGCCCCGGTGAGCATCTGGCTGTCCAC
>NZ_JAODBG010000101.1 GCF_025463825.1 Cryobacterium sp. | reverse complement strand
GTCTCGGCCGTGACCCTGGCGACCCTGCACTCGGCCAAGGGACTCGAATGGGACGCCGTCTTCGTCGTCGGCCTCTCCGAGGGACTCGTGCCGATCAGCTATGCCGGCACTTTCGAGCAGGTCGACGAGGAACGCCGACTGCTGTACGTGGGCGTCACCCGGGCGCGCAAACGGCTGTCGCTCAGCTGGTCCGCGGCCGGAACCCAGCAGCGTTCCCCGCGAGAACGATCACGTTTTCTGGCAGAAATCGGCATCCGCACCGCCCGTGCGGCCGGTGCGCGAGGCGCCTGACCGAGAGGGACTCGGCGTCGATCGCGAGCGACGTCGCCGCGAATTCGTTCGACGCGGCAAACACCCTGTCGTGCACGATCGCGGCCACCGTGGCGGCCACCTCGATGCCGAGCCGGGTCGTCTCGGTGGGAGCGGTGCGATGCAGCAGCTGGGTGGCGATCGCCGGCCAGGCCGGATCGGCATCTACCCGGTCGAGTTCGAGACAGGTCAGGCAGGGGCCGGCGCCGGGCTCCACCAGCGGGCCGATGCGCGCCTCGGTGTCACTGAACAACACGGGCAGGTGCGGTAGATCCCGGCGCAGCCACCGGTTGTGCCGCTCGGGTGAGAGCACGAAGTGGTCCACGATCACGGCGAGGGAAGGGTCTGGCCCGGCCTGCCCGGGCTGTAACACGGTCACGCCCAGGTCGGCCAGCAGCTGCCGGATGCGGCCGGCCGTGGGTCCGGTGCCGTCCACGTGGACGACGGCCGCCGGTCGGTGTGCCGCCGGAGCGCGAGCCTCCGCCGCCGGTTCGGCTTCAGGCGGGCCGGCCGCTGCCGGGCGGGCATCCGTGTCGAGCAGTGCGGGCGCGAGCGCTTGCAGCAGGGCCGTGGTCGCGGCGTCCGAGGCGCCGGCCTCCCGCCCCAGCATCAGGGCACCCGACCAGGGCACGCCTGCCCGCAGCGCGTCGATGACGCCCTCGAGCGGGGCGGTCACACCCGGCACGATGGCCAGCGGCCGGTCGATGCCCAACTGGATGGTGTCGGGGCTCCGCCACACGAGCGGATACCGCGGGTCGAGTCGAACAATCATCCGGCGATCTTCCTCCAGACCGCCCGTTGCCGCCGGAATCATCCACAGGCAGGAAAACGCGCTCGCACATGCGCAGGCCAAGCCCAGATTCGGCCCCTAGGCTGACGCCATGACTGAGCACACAGCAGTTCCCCGACGAGTCCTGGTCACCGGCGCCACCGGCTATATCGGCGGTCGGCTCGTTCCGCGGCTGCTCGAGGCCGGCCATCAGGTGCGGGTGCTGGTGCGCTCGCCGCAGAAGCTCACCGACGTGCCGTGGGCGAAAGACGTGGACATCGTGGAGGGGGATCTCGGCGACCGTGCCGCCGTGCTGGCCGCCAGCGCCGACATCGACGTGTTCTACTACCTGGTGCACTCGATGGGCGCCAAGGGCGACTTCGAGCAGACCGAGCGCACCGCCGCCCGCAACGTGGCCGAGGCCGCGGCCGAGGCCCAGGTCTCCCGCATCGTCTACCTCGGTGGACTGCACCCCGACACCGGCACCCTGTCACCGCACCTGCGTTCCCGGGCGGAGGTCGGCCGGATCCTGCTGGAGTCCGGAGTGCCCACGGTGGCGCTGCAGGCGGGCGTGGTGATCGGCTCCGGTTCCACCTCGTTCGAGATGATCCGGCATCTCACCGACGTGCTGCCGTACATGCCCGCTCCCAAGTGGGTGCGCAACGTCATCCAGCCCATCGCCGTGCGCGACGTGCTCTACTACCTCGTCGCCGCCGCAGAGCTGCCCGCGCAGGTCAACCGCACCTTCGACATCGGCGGCCCCGACGTGCTGCGCTACGGCCAGATGATGAACGGCTACGCCGTCGAAGCCGGGCTGCACCAGCGGCCCATTGCCCCGCTGCCGGTGCTGACGCCGTGGCTTGCCTCCCAGTGGGTCAACCTGGTCACCCCAATCCCGCGGAGCCTCGCGGTGCCGATCATCGCGTCTCTGCAATACGACTGTGTCGTGCACGAGCACGACATCGACGCCGTTATCCCGCCGCCGGAGGGCGGCCTGACCACGTACCGCCGGGCCGTGCGCCTGGCGCTCGGGCGGATGCGTGACGGCGACGTCGAGACCAGCTGGCAGAACGCGTCGACCGAGGGCGCATCGAGCAACCCGCTCCCCAGCGACCCCGACTGGGCCGGTCACCTCGTGTACACCGACCTCAAGGAGAAGCGCACCTCGGCCAAGCCGGCCGACCTGTGGCGGGTCATCGAGAGCATCGGCGGCGAAAACGGCTGGTACTCGTTCCCGCTGGCCTGGGCCGTGCGCGGCTGGATGGACAAGCTCGTCGGGGGAGTGGGCCTTCGTCGCGGACGCCGGCACCCCGACCGTCTGCAGACCGGCGACGTGCTGGACTTCTGGCGGGTGGAACGCATCGACCGGGGCAGCTTCCTGCGGTTACGCGCCGAGATGCGGGTGCCTGGTCGGGCCTGGCTGGAGATGCGGGCGGAGCCGACCGGGGATGGCGGGTCGGTGTACCGGCAGCGGGCGGTCTTCTTCCCACGCGGCCTCGGCGGCCGGCTCTACTGGTTCTCGATCCGGCCGTTCCACGGTGTGATCTTCAGCGGCATGGCCAACCGCATCACAGCGGCCGCGGAAACCGAGGCAGCCGCGATCGACGCCGAGGCCGTCGACACAGCTGTCATTGACGCCGACACACCGATCGTCTCAGTCGGCACCCCAGCTGTGCCAGAGGCCGCTCGCAGCTAAACCCAACCGACTCGGTCGCGTCTGTGAGACGCACGGAATTGACGTGCCCGAAAAACGGAAAAAAAGTTCTTCACAGCCTTGCTTTTTCCACACAAAGCTTCGACATCGGGCTACATTGTCTGCATGTCCACCTTCGCAGACACTTCCGCCCCCGGCACCCCGCCTGGACCGGGTGTGCCCGCAGATTCACTGGTCGCCGCGGTCGAAGCCGTTGAACATTTGGGGGCGTGCAGCACCGACTACGACACCCTCTCGGATGC
>NZ_JAODBG010000100.1 GCF_025463825.1 Cryobacterium sp. | reverse complement strand
CCCACCCGCGTAGCCCGCGCGGCCCGCGGCGACCCGCGTAGCGGCGCGCGGCCCGCCCGGCGACCCGCGTACCCTGCACTGGTCCCGCGACGGAAACCGCGTACCCTCTCAGGGCGCGATGTTGTGGTTGTGGGCGAGCGCGTTCTGTGGGTCGTAGCGCCGCTTGCCCGCCCGCAGCCGCTCCCGCCCGCAGCCGCTCCACGGTGGCCGGCGGGTACATCCGAGTGAGCACCTCCGGATCCGGATGCGGGCTGAAGTTGCCGAAGGCCCCCGTCACGTCCTCCGCCACGGCGGCGCAGCCCTCCCGGATGCGCCGCTCGGCCTCGTCGGGAGCCTCCGGCGGCAGGAACGCCGCCGACACCACGAAGGCCTCCGCGTCCCGGTACGCCATCGCGATGGCATCCGCCGGCACCCGGTTGAACTCTCCCCGGAGGTACCGCACCATGAGCACCGCCGCGCCGAAGGCGGCGTGCGCGGTGGTGAGCCGGGCGATCAGGCCATCGTCGACGTCGTGCGCGAAACCGTTGTGGTCCACCATCCTCATCGCCTCGGGCGGCGGCGGCGGTTCCTCGAGCACGTCAACATACGGTTTGGGCGCCACATCGCTGCCGGTCACGCCGGGCAGGGTCAGCAGGGGGGTTGATGGCGGCCATGGCACTGCGTGGGAACCGCAACTGTTCCCCATGCGGACAATTGGTCCCGGTGTGCCGGGCGCAAAAGTCCGATTCGGCAACAGTTGTGGCTGACCGGCGCGGCGCCGAGCCGCGCTCAGTATGCCGGCGGCAGTGGATGCGCCCAGGGCACGATGTTGAGGTTGTGGGCCAGCACGTTTTCGGGGTCGTAGCGCCGCTTGGCCATCTGCAGCCGGGCCGCGGTGGCCGGTGGGTACATCAGGCTCAACACGTCGGGCTCGGCGCGCAACCGGAAGTTGCCGTAGGTGCCGGTCAGCTTCTCGGCCACGAACGACCAGGCGTCCAGGATGCGCTGCTCCTCCTCATCGGGGGCGTCCGGCGGCAGGAATGCCGCCGACGACACGAACGCCTCCGCGTCGCGGTGGGCGAACGCCGTGGCATCCGCCGGCACCCGGTTGAACGCGCCGCGCAGGTACCGCACCATCAGGACCGCGTCACCGAACGAGGCCTGCGCGGTGGTGAGCCGCGCAATCAGCCCGTCGTCGAAGTCGGTGGCGAAGCCGTTGCGGTCGACGATCCGGATCGACCCCGGCGGTGCGGATGGCTCGTCGAACACCTCCACGAAGAGTTTGAGTTCCACATCGTCGCCGGTCACCCCCGACAGGGCCAGCAACGGTCGGATGGCCATCATCGCCTCGGCCAGGTCGGCACCGCCGAAACAGACCAGCACCCTCGCCTGCGCCGGCATCTCCGGCCCGAACTCAGGCGTCGCGAGCACCGTCGAGTTGAGCAGTTCGGGCGAGGCGCGCATCACATCCCGCCACCCGCGCAGAGTGCCCGCCAGGTCGGTGGGCTGCACGTGGATGGTGCCGGCGACCACCCCGCGCAGCGGATGCGCCTGGAAGGTGAACCGGGTCACCACGCCGAAGTTGCCGCCCCCGCCGCGAAGCGCCCAGAACAGCTCCGGCTCCGAGGCTTCGCTGGCCGTCACGATGGCGCCGCTGGTCAGCACCACCTCGGCCGAGAGCAGGCTGTCGATCGCCAGGCCCTGTTGCCGCACCAACCAGCCGATGCCGCCGCCCAGGGTGAGGCCGCCCACACCCACCGTGTACGTGTCGCCGCTGGACACCGCCAGGTCGTACGGCTGCAGTTCCTGGGCGACGGTGCCCCACACGGCGCCGCTGCCCAGCCGAACCCGGTTGTTATCGAGCACCTCTACTTCACGGATGCGCGAGAGGTCGAGCACCATGCCGCCGTCGTTGGTGTTCATCGGGCTGTGCCCGCCGCTCCGCACGGACAGGGTCAGGCCCTCGGCCCGTGCGTAGGCGATGGCCGCCGCCACATCCGCCGCGCTGACCGGTCGCGCCACCAGACTGGGGCTGCCCACCCGGCCGTAGGCGGTGGCCGCCATCAGGTATTCGTCCGAACCGGGCCAGAGGATGGTGCCCATGAAACCGTCGATCACACGTTCCTCCCCACCCATCAGCGCCCGGTGAATCGCACCGCCGGAGTCACTCTCGCCACCCAGCATGCCCCTCGGCCCCTCCGCCCGCGACCCCGCCGGTGCACCCCCCGGGACGCGAAAGCGGTCGGGTGGCGACCTCGTTGTGCTGGGGCAGCCACAACCCCGCTCTCGCGGGATGCCGGGGCCAGCGCCGCTCTCGCGAGACGCTCGGGTTAGGCCACTCCGGCCGCCGCCGCTATCGCTCGGGCGATCGGCAGCACGTCGTCGGGCAGGGCGCCGGCGGTCACCCGGATGAACGACTCCGGCCGGTCGACCGCCTGAAACGGGCTGCCACCGGCCACCCGGATGCCCGTCGCCGCCAACCGCACGATCGCGTCACGTTCATCGGCTACCGGTACCCACGCGTTGATGCCGTCCGCGCGGGTCAGGGGCAGGCCGAACCCGGTGAGGGCATCCGCCAGTGCCTTCTGCCGGGCGAAGTACACGTGCCGGGCCTCGAACACCAGCGCCATACTGGCGCTGTCGGTGAGCAGCTCGTGCAGGATGGTCTGCAGCATCCGGCTGGTCCAGCCCGGGCCGAGCATCCGGCGCGCCACGATGCGGTCCACGAGTGCCGCCGGCCCGCCGAGCGCCGCGATGCGCAGGTCGGGCCCGTGCGACTTGGAGTAACTGCGCACGTGCAGCACCCGGCCAGGGAGCCAGCGGCCGAGCGACACATCCGGCGCAGTACTGATGGCGCCCGAGTGGTCGTCCTCGATCACCACGGTGTGCGCGGCGCGCTTGCTCGCGCCGAGCAGCCGGGCCAGTTCGGCGGCGCGAGCTGCCGACATCGACGCACCGGTGGGATTATGGGCGCGCGGCTGCAGCAGAACCGCGGCCGGCGACTGCGCCAGCGCCGCCTGGAACGCTGCGGGCACGATGCCCTCCGCGTCCACCGCGACGGGTAGCCGCTCGATGCCCATCTGCTCGAGCAGGTCGAAGAATGGCGGGAAGCCGGGGTCTTCCACGATGACCCGGTCGCCGAACCGGGCCACCTGCTCGAGGCTGCGCGAGATGGCGTCGAGGGCCCCGTCCACGACGGTGATCGACTCCGTCGGGTACGGCCACGAGCCTGCGAGCACCGCCAGGAGCTCCGGGATCACCGGTCGGGCCTGGTAGCTGGGCGTCATCGCGCGCTGCGAGACCCGCGAGAGCGCCGGGCCCAGCGCCGGGAGCAATGCCGGGTCGGGGGTGCCCCGGGACAGGTCGATGCGCAGGTCGCTCACGTGCCCGGCCAGCGACTGCGTGCGGGCGGGCAGCCACGGCGGCGCCTGGCGCACGAAGGTGCCGCTGCGTCCACGCGACACGATCAGGCCCGCCGATGACAGCGCCTGCCAGGCATGGCTCACGGTGGCGGGGCTCACCCCGAGTGCCGCGGCCAGTTCCCGCACCGTGGGCAGGCGTTCGCCGGGGGCGAGCCGGCCCGAACTGATGAGGCGCCCCAGGCCGGCGGCGATGCGGGCCGGGGTGGCCTGTTCGATCTCCTCCAGGTACAGCTGCACGCCGGGTTCTCCTTGCCAAGTCCTTGCTAGCAGCACGCGCGAACGACAGGATGATGATTTACGCATGCGTCATATGAAGAAACAGAACAGAAATGTTTACGTCGAATAATAACAAAACCGAACACCGTAACGTGGCTCGATCTCGACTGGCACTTTCACCGTAAAGCTCCGCAGATTGTTGTGCTGGCTTGCGACCCCCGCTGACGAGGTTCCACCCCGGGTCCGATCAGTGGAGGCAAGAGTATGAGCGTTGAACCAGCGAACATCGTGCGAGCGGCGATTACCCAGACCACGTGGACGGGGGACATCGAGTCGATGCTGGCCAAGCACGAGCAGTTCGCTCGCGATGCAGCGGCCGACGGGGCGCAGGTCATCTGCTTCCAGGAGCTCTTCTACGGCCCGTACTTCGGCATCACCGAAGACGCCAAGTACTACGACTACGCCGAACCGGCCGACGGCCCGATCGTGCAGCGCTTCGCCGCCCTGGCCAAGGAACTGAACCTGGTCATGGTGCTCCCCATCTACGAGGAGGAGCAGCCCGGCGTGTACTACAACACCGCCGTGGTGGTGGATGCCGACGGCACGATCCTCGGCAAGTATCGCAAGCACCACATCCCCCACCTCGACAAGTTCTGGGAGAAGTTCTACTTCCGCCCCGGCAACCTCGGCTACCCCGTCTTCAACACCGCCGTCGGCCCGGTCGGCGTCTACATCTGCTACGACCGGCACTTCCCGGAGGGCTGGCGCGAGCTCGGCCTCAACGGCGCACAGATCGTCTTCAACCCCAACGCCACCAAGCCCGGGCTGTCGAACCGGCTCTGGGAGATCGAGCAGCCCGCCGCCGCCGCCGCGAACGGATACTTCGTGGCCGCACCCAACCGGGTGGGTCGGGAGGACAACGAATACGGCGACCTCGCCGTGACGTTCTACGGAACCAGCCAGTTCGTCGACCCGCAGGGCAACTATGTGGGGGAGCTCGGCAGTGGGGAGAAGGAGGAGGTCGTCATCCGCGACCTCGACCTCGGCATGATCCGCCAGGTGCGCAACAACTGGCAGTTCTACCGGGACCGCCGGCCGGACTCGTACACGTCGATCCCCAAGCCCTAAGGAATCTCGGCGACGCACGTCCCGCTGGTCGAGCTTATCGAGACCCGAGACCGCGCCTACGTACCGACGACGGCTCACGAGGTCTCGACAAGCTCGACCGACGACGTGGTGACGACCGCAGACGAAGTAACGAACAGGAGAACGTCATGAAGACCCTGATCAAGAACGGCACCGTGGTCAATTCCACGGGCACGGCGGCAGCGGATGTGCTGATCGACGGCGACACCATCGCCGCGGTCCTCGCCCCCGGATCCACCCTGCTCGGCTTCGACATCGAACGCAACGTCGACACCGTGATCGACGCCGCCGGCAAGTACGTGATCCCCGGCGGCATCGACGCGCACACCCACATGCAGATGCCGTTCGGCGGCACCGAGGCCAGCGACACCTTCGAGACCGGCACCAGGGCCGCCGCCTGGGGCGGCACCACGAGCATCGTCGACTTCGTGGTGCAGTATGCCGGCGAGAACGTGCTCGACCAGTACGCCGCCTGGCAGGAGAAAGCTCGCGGCGAGTGCGCCATCGACTACGGCTTCCACCAGATCCTCTCCGACGTGCAGGACTCCTCGCTCACCGCGATGGACGAACTGGTGAACGAGGGCGTCTCCAGCTTCAAACTGTTCATGGCCTACAAGGGGGTCTTCCTCTCCGACGACGGCCAGATCGTCAAGGCCATGCAGCGGGCCGCCACCAACGGCAGCATGATCATGATGCACGCCGAGAACGGCAGCGTCATCGACCTGCTCGTACAGCAGGCCATCGCCGCCGGCAACACCACGCCGTACAACCACGGCCTCACCCGGCCGTGGCAGGCGGAGGAGGAGGCCACCCACCGGGCGATCATGCTCGCCAACCTCACCGGAGCGCCGCTGTACGTGGTGCATGTTTCCGCCAAGCAGGCCGTCGAGCAGATCGCCATCGCTCGTGACCGCGGCCAGAACGTCTTCGGCGAGACCTGCCCGCAGTACCTCTACCTCTCGCTCGAGGACCAGCTCGGGGCGGAAAGCCCGGAGTGGGGCGAATTCGAGGGCGCCAAGTGGGTCTGCTCCACCCCTCTGCGGTCCAAGGCCGAGGGCCACCAGCACCACATGTGGCAGAGCCTGCGCACCAACGACATCCAGATGGTGTCCACCGACCACTGCCCGTTCTGCATGAAGGGGCAGAAGGACATGGGTATCGGCGACTTCTCCAAGATCCCGAACGGGATCGGCGGGGTCGAGCACCGCATGGACTTGCTCTACCAGGGCGTCGTCGACGGCCCCATTTCCCTCGAACGCTGGGTGGAGGTCACCTCAACCACTCCCGCGCGCATGTTCGGGATGTACGGCAAGAAGGGCGTCATCCAGCCCGGAGCCGACGGCGACATCGTCATCTACGATCCGAACGGCCACACCTCCATCGGTGTCGAACAAGATTCCTCAGGGCGCCCTACCGGTCGATCGCATCACATGAACATG
>NZ_JAODBG010000056.1 GCF_025463825.1 Cryobacterium sp. | reverse complement strand
CGAAAGCGCGGTCGAACCCGCGCCGCCCGCGGCCCGCGTCGTGCCCGTCGGACCGGTCACCCTCGCCCAGATCAAGGATGCCTGGCCGCAGATTCTCGATGCCGTCAAGGAGGTCAAGCTCAGCGCCTGGCTCGTGGTGTACACCGCCCGGGTGCTCGACCTGCGCGGCGAGGACGTCCTCGTGTTGTCCTTCCCCAGCGAGCAGGACATGCAGGGTTTCAAGGCCCAGCAGGCCCCCGGCCAGGGTGTCAGCGAGTTCCTCCGCGGCGCCATCGTGAAGGTGCTCGGCTTGCGGGTGAAGTTCATCGCCCGCGCCGACTCCGAGACCTTCGCCGCCGCCGCCGCACCTGCCGGCCCTAGCGCGCCCTCGGCCGGCGCAGCACCCGCCGGCGGGTCCCGGCCGGGCTCTGCCCCGTCGAGCTCCGCCCAGTCGAGTTCGGCTCCGTCCGGCTCGGGTCGGTCGGGTTCGACCGCGACCAGCTCTGCCGCGACCAGCTCTGCCGCGACCAGCTCTGCCGCGTCCGGCTCGGTGCAGTCCAGCTCGGCCCCCGCCAACCCGGCGTCACCGGCCGCCCCCGCGATCAGTATCCCGCCGGCCTCGTCCGCGACGTCCGCCTTCGGCGGTCCCCTCGAGGGCGCCACGTCCACCGGCTCCGCCACCGACGGCTCGTCCTCCGGTGCCGCGACGGCCACCGCCACGCTCGCACCGCCGACGACCGCCACCGGCTGGGCCACCGTGGTGATCCCCGGATCCGCCGCCGCGCTGGCCGCCGCCGAAACCGCTGCCGGCGAGCCCGCCGTGGTCGCACCCACCAGCGCTCCGCCCTCGGTCGCACCGACCACTGCACCGACCACGGCGCCGGCTGCCGCCGCACCGCAGCCCGCACCCGTGCGGCAGCCCGCACCCGTGCCGCAGCCCGCACCCGCACGGCAGCCCGCACCCGTGCACGAGTACGCGCCGGAACCCGACTTCGAGCCGCCCTTCGACGAGGAACCGCCCCCCTACGACGACCTTCCGCCGGATCCGCCGGAGTATTCCGCGCCCCCGGAGCCCGCCCCAGGCAGCCGCGCGGCCACCCTCGCGCCCACCGCGCAGCAGGCTCCCGGCCAGGCGCCGGCATCCGCACCGACTGCATCCGCCCAGCGCGGCACCCCAGCCCCGGCCGCCAACGGCCGCCGCTCGCCCGCGTTCGCGGAAAAGCAGCGCTACGGTGAGGCGGTGGTGCGCGAGATCCTCGGCGCCACCTTCATTGAAGAGCAGCCGCACGACCCGATCTCGCGACAGAGGAACGACTAACCGAATGTACGAAGGCATCGTTCAAGAACTGATCGACGAGCTCGGCCGGCTGCCCGGCATCGGGCCGAAGTCCGCGCAGCGTATCGCGTTCCACATCCTGCAGACCAAAAACTTCGACGTGACCCACCTGGCCAACGTGCTGCTCGAGGTGCGCGACAAGGTGAAGTTCTGCGAGATCTGCGGCAACGTCTCCGAGCAGGAGACCTGCATGATCTGCCGCGACCCCCGCCGCAACCCCACCTCCATCTGCGTGGTCGAGGAGGCCAAGGACGTCGTCGCCATCGAGCGCACCCGCGAGTTCAAGGGCCTGTACCACGTGCTCGGCGGGGCGATCAGCCCCATCGACGGCATCGGCCCCGACGACCTGCGCATCCGCCAGCTGATGACGCGCCTGGCCGACAACACCGTGCAGGAGGTGATCATCGCCACCGACCCCAACCTCGAGGGCGAGGCCACCGCCACGTATCTCTCCCGGTTGCTCACCACCCTGGACATCAAGGTCAGCCGCCTGGCTTCGGGCCTGCCCGTCGGCGGCGACCTGGAGTACGCCGACGAGGTCACCCTCGGCCGCGCCTTCGAGGGTCGCCGCACCGTCACCAGCTAGCCGCCCGCCCGGCCCGCACCCAGACCCACGGCCGGTCGCAACTGTCGCCCGTGCGGACAAATGTTGCCGGTGTGCCGGGCGCAATAGTCCGCAGCGGGACCAGTTGCGGTGCGGGCTGCCGCGGACCCCTCGTGGTGGTGGCGGATGCGGTTCAGAATGGAAATGCGCCACGTCATCGGTGAGATGCGTCGCCCGACGGAGTGGGCGCCTGAAGCAGCCCCGACCACGCACAGGCTTGGAGAGATCATGAATGACTCGCTTCCGCACAACGAGCTGCCACTGCCCGAGTATGACCACGTTCCCATCGGTCACCTGCCGGCGCGCATCTCCTCCCTCGATTCCGCCCAGGTGCAGCAGCTCATCGACTACGAGCGGGCGCACGGGAATCGGCTGCCCGTGGTCCTGGTACTCGAGAGCCGTCTGGACGCGCTGAACAACGGAGCGGAACCGAGCGGCGCGCTGCCCACCGATTTCCCCGAGGTGTCCGCGCCCGCCGGCGGGAGCGCCGTCAGTCCGGACACCACGACGGCTCCGAAGATCAACCCGCCGTCGCACGGCGATCCCACAAATCCGGCCCGTTGAGCCGCTCCCGCGGACCGGGGTCGACGGCCCCCTCCTGCTGTGGCGATTTCCCTTTTACGATGGAAAGACCCAAGCAAGCATGAGTGGAGGCGATTCCTGATGGCGAATGCAACGACGCGGGCCGGGGTGGACTTGGCCGGCATCTACCGCGAGGGCGGGAAGTTCTGTGCGGTCTACCTCGATATGTCGGTGGACACGAGTGACCCACCCGGCGTGAAGGAGGAACGGCGCACGTCGGTCCTGGATACGCTCCGAAAACTCGGCGCTCCGCAGGACGACCTGGATGCCATCAGCGACGTGCTGGCGACCAGCAACACCGCGCCGAGCCCGGTCTGCCTGTACGTGTTGGTCAAGGACGGGTCGATCCGGTGTGAAGAGGTGCTGCGGGGGAGAGTCGTGGGCCGAGAAAGCGTGACCTACGGCCCGCTCCCGGATGTCAGCCCGTTGCTGCGCACCCACGCACTTGATTTCACCTACCTCGTGGTCGAGACCTCACGGGATGGCGGTGAGGCGCGGCTGTTCCGCGCGGCGTCCCTCGCCGCCGAGAGCGAGGAACAGGTCCAGGGTCGAACGGATACGTTGCACAAGGTGAAGCGGGGTGGTGACTGGCGCAACGACCACTTCCAAAACCACGCCGAGGAAATCTGGAAGCAGACCCAATCGCAGCTCGCCGGCACCATCGACGAGATTGTGCGGGTGCACTCTCCGCGGTTCATCGTGGTGGCCGGGGACATCCGCGCCCGCCAACTGCTCGTGGACGAACTCTCGCCCGGCAGCCGGGACATCGTCACCGTCGAACCCACCAACACCCGGGCCGCCGGTGCGAAGGACGACGCTCTCGTCGATCGGCTGGATGCGGAGATCGCGCGGGTGCTCGCCGCCGACAAGCAGGCGGTGCTCGACCGGTTGAACCTGCACGACGGGCGCGGTGACAACCTGGGCGACTTCAATCTCGGCGGAATCGTGCAGGCCCTCGCCGCCGCGCAAGTGGATACCCTGATCCTTGATTCGGAGCGACTGAGCGAGCGCACGCTTCTGGCCGTGGACGGGGAGCCGTGGATCGCGGCAGCACCGGAAGACACCCTCGGAGCGCCGGTCATCGCATCCGTGCCGGCTCAACTGGCCATGATCCGGGCGGCGCTGCTGACCGACGCGCGCGTCGTGTTCACCGATTCGTACTCGGCACCGGACCAGGCCGACCGCATCACCTTGCCGCAAGGCGCGCCGGTGGCCGCGGTGCTCCGCTGGCGGACCGGGCCGCCCGTGCCAGGGGTCTGAGCCGCGGTCAGCCCGGCCCGCACCAGCTAACTGTTTCCCGTGCGGACAAGTGGTCCCGGTGTGCCGGGACCATTTGACCGCAGCGGGCACAGTTGCGGCCGGCCCGGCCGGCGCGGCCGCGCAGGGGCGGGTTAGGGGAGGCGTAGCAGGCGGACGTCGAACGGGGCGAGCGTCACGGCGCCGGCGGGGGCGTCCCGCTGCAGGTCGGTGCCGGGCAGCACGAGGTCCACGGGGGTGTCGCCGTGGTTGATCACCGTGACGACGTCACCGCGGCGGGCCGCCTCCACCGTGATCGGCAGCCCCGGCAGCACCGGTTCGATGCCCGCCTCGGCGAGCAGGTGCGCCGTGATGGTGACCGCGCCCGCGGCATCCGGAATTGTGGCGAGGTAGTAGGCCCGCCCGGCCCCGACGTCGTTGCGGGTGAACGCCGGCCGGCCGTCGAGGCGGCCGGCGGTGAACTCGCCGAGCACGACGGCCTCGATCGGGTGGATCTCCTCGGCGAGGAAGGTGCCCGTGACCGAGCCCAGCGGCGAGCCGAGCGGCGCCGTGGACTGGCCGGCGCCGGCCGCGCCGGGGGCCACGAGCGCCCCGAAGTCTTCGAGCCAGATGCCGAGCAGCGGGCCCAGCTGGGTGAGGTACCCCTCCGGTCGGAACCGCTCGTCCTCGTCGACCAGGTCGCTGAACGCGGTGACCAGCAGGTGCCCGCCGCCTTCCACGAACGCGGTCAGGCCGGCGGCCCCGTCGGCGCGCAACAGGTACAGCTGCGGCGCGATCACCAGCTGGTAGCCACTGAGATCAGCGGATGCCCGCACGAAGTCCACCTGCACGTTCTGCTGGTGCAGGGCGAAGTGCCAGTTCTGCACGAGGGAGAGGTAATCGAGCACCACGGGGTGATCGGGATTCTCCAGGGCCCACCAGTTTTCCCAGTCGAGCACGATGGCCACGCGGGCCTCCTGGGAACTGGCCGGCAGTGCCGGCAGGCCGGCGAGCTCGTCGCCGAGCGCCACGATCTCGCGCCAGGTGCGGGTGCGGGTGCCGGCGTGCGGCAGCATCGCCGAGTGGAACTTCTCCGACCCGGACCGGGACTGGCGCCACTGGAAGAACAGGATGCCGTCGGCCCCTCGAGCGATGGCCTGCATGCTGAGCGCGCGCATCTGCCCCGGCGACTTGGGCGCGTTGGTCGGCCGCCAGCTCAGCGCGTTGCTGGACTGTTCCATGAGAAGCCACGGCACGCCGGGCTTGAGCGAGCGCATCAGGTCGCGTTGGAAGGCGCCGGCGCGGAAGCTTTGCGGGTCGTTCGGGTCCGGGTAACAGTCGTCGGTGATGACGTCCATCTCGGCCGCCCACCGCCAGTAGTCGGCCGGTTTGAACGCGCCCATGAAGTTGGTGGTGATCGGCTGGGTGGCCCCGGCGGCGCGGATGATGCGTTTCTCCATCAGGTAGCACTCGAACAGCGCGTCCGAGGTGAACCGGTGGAAGTCGAGCAGCTGCGCCGGGTTGTGGCTGTACGGCGCCTTCCGCGGCGGGAAGATCTCCGCGAAGGACCCGTAGAGCTGCGACCAGAACGCCGTGCCCCACGCCTCGTTGAGGGCGTCAACGGTGCCGTACTTGTCCGCCAGCCAGACCCGGAACGCATCCCGGGCGGCATCCGAGTAGTCGGCATTGAGGTGGCAGCCGTACTCGTTGTTCACGTGCCACATCACCACGGCCGGATGCTCGTGGTAGCGCTCGACGAGTCGGCTGACCAGCTCCCCGGCCAGGCGCCGGTACCCGGGGGAGCTCGGCGCGAACTGCTGCCGGCTGCCCGGCCAGTAGACCGACCCGTTCTCGTCCTGCGGCAGCATCTCCGGATACGTCGAGGTCGCCCACGGCGGCGGCGACGCCGTGGCCGTGGCCAGGTCCACGGCGATCCCGCCCTCGTGCAGCAGGTCGATGATGCGGTCCAGCCAGCCGAAATCGAACTCGCCCTCGGCCGGCTGCAGCTTCGACCACGCGAAGATACCCAGGCTCACCATGGTGACGCCGGCTTCCCGCATGCGGGCCACGTCCTCGGGCCAGATGTCTTCCGGCCATTGTTCCGGGTTGTAATCGCCGCCGTAGTGCATGGGGAGGAGCCTTTCGCAGTCGCGTCTTTGGGGTGGAAAGCGTTTGCCCGAGCCTGGGACTTTGGGAGCCACCCGGCAACACTCGCGCGCCCGGTCTTCCGACCGCAGGCCCGATCTCGAGGAACGGTTGGCCCAAAGTTTAGTCGCACTCTTGCCACCCGCGCGCCGTAAGCTGAGATAGCGCTTTCCCACTCCGCGTCGAGCGGGTCGGGAGCATGGGCGCCGGTGACCGCAGGACCACACAGCGAGGATTGGGCAATGACGCACATCGAACGTTACGGATTGATCGGTACCGGCAGCCGGGCGGGGATGTACATCAACGCGCTCACCGGTGAACACTCGGATGTCGCCGAGCTGGCGGCCTGGAGCGACATCAATCTCGGCCGGGTCGACGTCTACGAACGCGGCCTGACCGCCGCCGGCGCCCGCATCCCGGTGCGCTACCCGCCGGAGCGGTTCGAGGAGATGATCCGCACCGAGAAGCTGGACCGGGTCATCGTCACCACCCCCGACTACACCCACGCCGACTTCGTCTCCCGGGCCCTGCTCGCCGGGGCGGACGTGGTGGTGGAGAAACCGATCACCATCAACGCCGCCGGCCTGGCCCGAATCAAGGCCGCGATCGCCGAGAGCGGCAAGCAGGTCATCACGACCTTCAACTACCGGTACAGCCCGCGCAACATCGCGCTGCGGGAACTCATCGGCAGCGGCGCCATCGGCGAGGTCACCTCGGTGCACTTCGAGTGGGCGCTGGACACCTCGCACGGCGCCGACTACTTCCGCCGGTGGCACCGCGACAAGGCCAACTCCGGCGGCCTGCTCATCCACAAGGCCTCCCACCACTTCGACCTCGTCAACTGGTGGATCGCGGCGGCGCCGGTGCGGGTCTTCGCGAGCGGCGGCCTGCGCTTCTACGGCGCCGAGAACGCGAAGGCGCGGGGACTGGGCCGCCGGCCCACGCGCGGAACCGGCGTCGTCGGTGACCCGTTTGCCCTCGACCTGGCCAAGAACCCGCGCATGAAAGAGCTCTACCTCGACAACGAACACCACGACGGATACCTGCGCGACCGCGACGTGTTCGACGAGGGCATCACCATCGAAGACAACCTCACCCTCCTCGTCGACTACGACAACGGTGCCTCGATGAGCTACTCGCTGAACGCCCACAGCCCGTGGGAGGGCTACCGGGTGACCGTGAACGGCACCGCGGGCCGAGCCGAACTCGAGGTCACCGAGCGCGGCGCTGTGCTCATGGGCGAGGACGGCACCATCGTCATCGACCCGAGCGCCAACCCCGAAGGAGCCACGATCGACCCGGTGCGCCCCAATGGAGAGCGGCTCCTCGTGCAACGGCACTGGGAGGCTGCCCGGGAGGTGCCGATCCCCGCGGGCATCGGCGGCCACGGCGGCGGTGACGCCTACCTGCTCGAGCACCTGTTCAACCGGGTCCAGGTGGACGAGCCGCTCGGCCGGGTCGCCGGCTACCCTGACGGGGTGCGCGCGGTCTCCGTGGGCATCGCCGGAAACCAGTCGCTCCGCACGGGCCAGCCCGTCGTGATCGCCGACCTCGATCTCTAGCTCCCGAGGGTGCGACACCACCATGACGACAGCAACGACGACCACGCCGGACATACCGGACGCCCCCGTGAACCGCGCCATCCAGCTGCACACCGACGAGCCGGGGCGTCTGGTCGTCGACCATGACGGCCGGGTCCTCGCCGAGTACGTGCACGAGCCCCAGGAGGCCCAACTCGAGTCCCCGCGCCCGTACCTGAGCCCGCTGCGTACCCTCGGCGGGGAACTCGTGTCGCTGTTCCGCCCGCACGACCACGTCTGGCACAAGGGCATCGCCTGGTCGTTGCCGGTGGTGGGCGACGAGAACTTCTGGGGCGGGCCACCTTCACCCCGGATGCCGGCTACGTGCAGTTCGCCAACAACGGCACCCAGCAGCACCGCGGGTTCCAGGGCGGCGCCGGGGGAGCACCCGCCACGGTGCGCGAAGACCTCGACTGGATCACCGAGGCTGGCGCCACGATCTTCACCGAGGAGCGTGAGCTCGGCTTCGAGATCGTGGACGACCGTGCCTGGCTGCTCGTGTTCAGCACGGCCATGCGCAACGTGAGCGACGCCACGCTCAGCCTCGGCTCGCCGACCACCCGCGGCCGGGACAACCCCGGCTACGGCGGCCTGTTCTGGCGCGGCCCACGGTCCTTCACCGGCGGCGTCATCCACTCGCCGGCGGGCAGCGGCGGCGAAGAACTGCGCGGCACCCGCGAGCCGTGGCTGGGTTTCTCCGGCCGGCACGACGAGAGCGGCAACTGGTCGACGATCGTGATGGTCGACGACCCCGCCAACGTCAACTCGCCGCCGCAGTGGTTCGCCCGCACCGACGACTACGCCTGCCTCTGCCCGGCGCCGTTCTTCAGCACCGAGGTGCCTGTGGCGCCGGGGGAGGTGCTGCGGCTGCGCTACGCCGTGGTGATCGCCGACGGCAGCAGCGATTCCATCGACGCCGGCCGCCTCGCCGAGGCCGGTCTCGGCGCGCTCCGCCGGCAGGCCGCGTCGGGCGCCCCGACCGGGTGACCGGCGCCGCCGGCCCGCGCTCCCGCACGTGTTCATCCTCCCCAATGCAGTGGAAAGTTGTCCCATGAGCTCCCCCCAACCTCCCCTCACCGTGGCGATCGTCGGCACCGGCGCCATCGCGGGCCTGCACGCGCAGGCGATCGTGGACTATCCGGGCGCCGAAATCGCCGCCGCCGTGGACATCAGCGCCGAGAGCACCACCCGGTTCGCCGGGCAGTGGGGCATCCCGGCCACCTACGAGAGTATCGAGGAGCTGCTCGCCGCCGGCCCGGTCGATGTGGTGCACGTGTGCACCCCGCCCGGCTTCCACGCCGACCAGACCATTCAGGCCCTCGATGCCGGCGCCCACGTCGTCGTGGAGAAGCCGCCGGCCCTGTCGCTCCAGGAGCTCGACGCGATGACGGATGCTGCCGCCCGCAACCACCGCGAGCTCGCCGTGCTCTTCCAGCAGCGTTCGGGCACCGCGGCCGCCCACGTGCAGGGCCTGCTCGCCAGCGGCGCCCTCGGCCGCCCTCTGGTGGCCACCTGCCAGACCCTCTGGTACCGCGACCCGGCCTACTTCGAAGTGCCTTGGCGGGGCAACTCGGACAACGGCGGCGGTCCCACCATCGGCCTGGGCATCCACCAGATCGACCTGCTCGCCTGGCTGCTCGGCGACTGGGCCAGCGTGCAGGGCCAGCTCTGGCGCCTCGCCCGCGACGTGGGCACCGAAGACGTCTCCACGGCGGTGGTGACCTTCGCCAGCGGCGCCGTCGCCTCCGTGATCATCAGCGTGCTGTCGCCGCGCGAGGTCAGCTCCATCCGCATCGACACCGAGAAGGCCACCATCACGCTCGACCACCTCTACGGTCACGGCCACGACAACTGGTCGATCACCCCGGCCCGGCACGTGCACCCGGACGAAGCGGCCGGCTGGGCCCTGCCCGACCTCGAGGAACCCAGCGGCCACGACGTGCTGCTGCGCGACATCTACGACAGCCTGCGGGCCGGCCGTCCTCTGCCGGTCACCGCTGGCACCCCCTCGGTGGCGTTCGAGGTCGCCACCGCCGTCTACTCCTCGGCGGCGACCGGACGGGTCGTCACCCCCGGCACGCTGCGGGATGACACGGAACGCCTGGTCAGCCTGGAGAGCCCGGTGACCGTTCTGCGCGGCGCCGGTGCCGCCGCCGGTGCCTGACGCGCCGCTGTTTCGCGACCCGGTCTTCGACGGGGCCACCGACCCCACGGTGATCCGCAATCGGGAGACCGGCCAGTGGTGGATGTTCTACACCCAGCGCCGGGCATCCGTGGAGGAACCGGGGGTGGCCTGGGTGCACGGCAGCCGCATCGGCGTGGCCGTCAGCGACACCGGCGATTCCTGGGTCTACCGGGGGGTGCTCGACGGTCTCGATGAGACCCTGGGCCCGCAGTGCGGTGCCCGCCTGGCCAGGGCGTTCTCGGCACGGCGGATCCTGTTCATCGGCCTGACCGGCCTGGTCACCTTCGCGGCACTGCTGCTGCTCAGCGTCGCGTTGCTGCCGCAGCTCGGCCTCTGGGGGTTCCTCGTGCCGCTGCTCGGCTTCACCACGGCGTTCGGACTCACCCATCCGGCACTGAGCGCGGTGGCGCTCGGCCCGCACGGCATGCGCGCCGGCACCGCCGCATCCGTGCTCGGCGCCTCGAATATGGCCTTCGCGGCCTGCCTGGCCCCGCTCGCCGGCTACTTCGGCGTGCAGACCCCCGCACCCACCGCCGCCATCATGCTCGCCGCCGCCGCCCTGGCCGCCACCGTCCTCACCCTGGGCTTCCGCCGCCCCCGAGTCCGCTGACCCAACTGTTCCCGGTGCGGACAATTGCACCCGGTGTGCCGGGTGCAAAAGTCCGATTCGGCAACAGTTGCCGCCGCTCCCGCAGCGCACGGCGTCACATGAACGAGCGAGAATACGAACGCATTTAGGATGGGAGCGCGGGATGTCTCCGCGTACCCGAAACCAGGAGTGCCCACGTGAGCCTGATCGTGCAGAAGTTCGGCGGATCATCCGTCGCCGACGCCGAGAGCATCAAACGCGTCGCCAAGCGCATCGTCGACACCAAGAAGGCCGGCAACGACATCGTCGTGGCCGTCTCCGCCATGGGCGACTCCACCGACGAGTTGCTCGACCTCGCCCACCAGGTCACGCCCATCCCGGCGCCCCGCGAGCTCGACATGCTGCTGACCGCGGGGGAGCGCATCTCGATGGCCCTGCTCGCCATGGCGATCAAGAGCATGGGCTACGACGCCCGCTCCTTCACCGGCAGCCAGGCCGGCATGATCACGGATGCCCAGCACGGCGCCGCTCGCATCGTGGACGTCACCCCTGGCCGGCTCCGCGATGCGCTCGACGAGGGCGCCATCGCCATCGTCGCCGGCTTCCAGGGCTTCAACCGCGACACCAAGGACATCACCACCCTCGGCCGCGGCGGCTCCGACACCACCGCCGTCGCCCTCGCCGCGGCGCTCGGCGCCGACATCTGCGAGATCTACACGGATGTCGACGGCATCTTCACCGCCGACCCCCGCGTCGTGCCCAAGGCCCACAAGCTCGAACGGGTCTCCAGCGAGGAGATGCTCGAACTCGCCGCCGCCGGCGCCAAGGTGCTCTATATCCGCGCGGTGGAATACGCCCGCCGGCACGGAGTGACCCTGCACGTGCGATCCTCGTTCAACAGCAACACCGGCACCATCGTCTACAACGCGGGCGCCATCAGCCCGCACGCCGACGCCGTATCGAATGGAGAGACAGTGGAAGAGCCCATCATCGCGGGGGTCGCCGCGGACCTCAGCGAGGCCAAGGTCACGGTCGTCGGCGTTCCCGACATCCCGGGCAAGGCCGCGCAGATCTTCAAGATCGTCGCCAAGACCAACGCCAACGTCGACATGATCGTGCAGAACGTGTCCGCCGCCGCCACCGGACTCACCGACATCTCGTTCACGCTGCCCAAGTCGGAGGGCCAGCGGGTCCTCACCGCGCTCACCAACGAGCAGGACAACGTGGGCTTCGCCGGCCTGCAGTACGACGACCAGATCGGCAAGCTCGCCCTGGTCGGCGCCGGAATGCGCACCAACACCGGTGTCTCCGCCAAGCTGTTCGAGGCGCTGTTCGAGGCCGGCATCAACATCGAGATGATTTCCACCAGCGAGATCCGCATCTCGGTGGTCACCCGCGCCGACACCATCAACCAGGCCCTGCGCGTGGTGCACACCGCCTTCGGCCTGGACTCCGACGACGAAGCCGTGGTGCACGGCGGCACCGGCCGCTAACCAGCGCCGGCCAGCCGCCCATCCGGCGACCACCTGTTGTCCGATTCGGCAACAGTTACCCTCCCGCGCACCCGGTTCGGGCTCCGAGCAGGGAGAATTGCAGGAACAGCGCGCCACGATTTTGACGCAAGTAAGGAACTCACAGTGACCAGCACCGAAGAAACCAGCACCGCCGTCCGCGACACCGCGGGGATCAACATCGGCGTCGTCGGCGCCACCGGCCAGGTCGGCGCCGTCGTGCGTCGCCTGCTGGAGGAGCGCGACTTCCCGGTCGCCAGCATCCGCTACTTCGCCTCCGCGCGCTCCGCGGGCACCGTGCTGCCCTGGAAGGGTGAGCGCATCGTGGTCGAGGACGCCGCCACCGCCGACCCGACCGGGCTCGACGTGGCGATCTTCTCCGCCGGCGCCACCACCTCCAAGGCCCAGGCGCCGCGCTTCGCCGCCGCCGGCGTCACCGTGGTCGACAACTCGTCGGGCTGGCGGATGGACCCCGACGTACCTTTGGTGGTCAGCGAGGTCAATCCGCAGGCGATCGACCAGGCCGTCAAGGGCATCATCGCCAACCCGAACTGCACCACCATGGCCGCCATGCCGGTACTCAAGGTGCTGCACGACGAGGCCGGCCTCGAGCGCCTCATCGTGAGCACTTACCAGGCGGTCTCCGGCAGCGGCCTGGCCGGCGCCGAGGAACTGGCCACCCAGATCCGCGCCGCGGCCAGCGACGACAACCTCTTCCAGCTGGTGCACGACGGCTCCTCGGTGAGCATGCCCGAACCCACCATCTACAAGCGGCCGATCGCGTTCGACGTCATCCCGCTGGCCGGCGCCATCGTCGACGACGGCTCGTTCGAGACCGACGAAGAGAAGAAGCTGCGCAACGAAAGCCGCAAGATCCTCGAGCTGCCCGACCTGCTCGTCAGTGGCACCTGCGTGCGCGTGCCCGTGTTCACCGGCCACTCGCTGTCGATCAACGTGGAGTTCGCCCGGCCGATCTCGGTCGCCCGCGCCACCGAGCTGCTGGCGGATGCCCCCGGCGTGCAGCTGACCGACATCCCCACCCCGCTGGAGGCCGCCGGCCAGGACCCGAGCTTTGTGGGCCGGATCCGTCAGGACCCCGGCGTGCCGAACGGCCGCGGACTGGCCCTGTTCGTCAGCAATGACAACCTCCGTAAGGGTGCCGCCCTGAACGCCGTGCAGATTGCCGAACTCCTCGCGGCCAAACTCGCCGTCGGATAGCGGCCCCGGGCGGTCGCTCCAGTAGTGTCAGACCTTGTGGAGACGATCAGGACGGCAGCGGCCGGGCGCCGGCTGGCGTTGGTCCTGTTCGCGGCGACCGCCCTCACCTTCATCCTCCTCGCGCTGATCGCGATCGGCGTCGCCGGCGATAGTGCACACCTGGTCGTCGGGGTGGCCGCGTGCGCCGCCGCCGGTGTCCTGGAGGTGCCGCGCTTCCGCCTGGGGGCACTGCGGCACCGCGGCCTGGTGATCAGCCTGCCCATCGTGGTGGCGATGGCCGTCACGTCGGTGTTCTCGGGCCCCGCCGCCGTCGGCCTGGTCTGCCTCGGCGTACTGGTGTCGGTGTGGCTGCGCGCCGGCCATCCCCAGACCGCCCTCTACGCCGCGGGCCTCACCGGCGTCGGCGGCGTCGCTTTCCTGGCCGTGCAGGCGGCGCTGCTTGCCGTCGACGCCGCCGAGCCCCTCGTGGCCGCGGCCGGCGCGATCGGCTACGTCGCCATGGTGGTCGTGGCGGAGGCTCTCCGTCACCGGATCGGCCGGCCCAGCACCCCCGACACCCGATCCGCCTACTCGCTCGTGCGGGTGCTCGCCACCGGCGGCGGATTCGCCGTGGTGTGCGCCTTGCTGGCGATGTGGACGCATCCGTTCCTCGACCAGCGCACCGATCTCCTCCGGTCCATCGCCACTCTCCTGCCCCTGGTCGTCGTCGGTGTCGGCGCGATGCTGCTCCTTCGGGCCCAGGCGATGCGCCGGCGCCTGGCCGGTGTCGTCGACGGGGTCACCATGCTCAACACCACGACTCCGTACACCAAAACCGGCGGGCCGACCTCGCCCAGCTCCATCGGCCCCGCGGACACCGGCGCCGACCTCGCCGCCGCGCTGGTGCACGCCGTGACCGCCGCCGTCGGCGTGGAGTCGGTCGAGCTCAGGCAGGAGCCGGCCGGACGCGGCGAGATCAGCGCCCCCGTGGCCATCGGCGCGCTCGGCGGCCGCTACATCGTGGCCGGCCGCGACATGATGGACACCCCCTTCACCAGCGACGACCGCCGCGCGCTGACCGCCCTCGCGCACAGCGCCGACGTGGTCTTCACCGCCAGGGAGAGCATCGGCGGGCTCACCATCCGCGCCAACACCGACCCGCTCACCGGCCTGCCCAACTACGGCGCCTTCCAGGAGGCCCTGGCGAACATCAACGACCACCGCGACTACTCCGAGGCCCTTGCGGTGCTGTTCATCGACCTCGATGACTTCAAGCGGATGAACGACCGCTACGGCCACCAGGCCGGCGACGAGATCCTCAGTGAACTGGGCCGCCGGCTCAGCGCCGTGGTGCGGCCCTACGACGTTGTCGCCAGGGTCGGCGGCGACGAGTTCGTGGTGATCCTCACCCGGCTGTCCTCCCTCGTCGAGGCGAAGGCGCTGGCCGAACGCGTGCTGGAGGCCTCCGGCGAACCGCTCGCCGTGGCCGGCACCGTGATCAACCCGATCCTCAGCATCGGCCTGGCCTACTCCGCGCACCGCGAAACGGATGTCAACCAGCTGCTGCGCGACGCCGACCGCAGCATGCTCGCGATCAAGAAGTCCCGCCGCCGGGGCGGCCCCGCGCACGAGAGCAGCATCAACATCTCCGGGCACCGGTCGTCGCAGATGAACGACATCGTGGCCCGCGCCATCGACGAAGACCTCCTCGAGCTCGCGTTCCAGCCCATCGTCAGCCTCGTCACCGGCCAGATCTGGGCGTTCGAGGCGCTGCTGCGCTACACCGACCCCGAGCTGGGTCCGCTGTCACCGCCGTCGCTGGTGGAGAAGGCCAAGAGCCTGGGCCGGCTCGACGCGCTGACCCGGCAGGTGGCGCTGAAGGCCATGGCCGCCGCCGCCGACTTCCGCCTGGTCGAACCGAGCATCGTCTGCATGACCGTCAACGTGGAGGCCGGCCAGCTCCTGCCGCAGCGGATGGGCACCTTCGTGACCGAACTGGCGGCGCGATACCCCGAGATCTCCCTCTGCCTCGAGCTGAACGAACGCTCCGTCGCCCGGGTGTCCACCGCGGTACGTGCCGAGGCCGACCACCTGCGGGACATCGGCATCATGATCGCCCTCGACGACTACGGGTCGCAGGATTCCTCCGTCGACGCCCTGGTGCGGGTGCCGATGGACATCCTCAAGATCGACAAGAGCCTCGTCGACGACCTCGAGGACGTGCGCCAGCAACATGTGCTCACCGCGCTGCAGGGCTTCGGCGACAACTTAGAGTACTCCATGATCGTGGAGGGCGTCGAGAACGAGGAGATGGCCCGTCGGCTCACCGCGCTGGGCATCCGCAGCGCCCAGGGCTTCCACTACGGGGTGCCGCAGAGCCTGGAGAAGACCCTGGCCCGGCTCGACGAATTCGGCGCCGCCGCGGTGCTGCCCGTGCGCGCCGCCTCTGAGCTGTCGCTCTAAACGTTAGGGTCGCACTATGGAGCACATGTCGAGGATGCCGCGGGTCGGCGTACGCGAGCGCGTGGAGCGCAGCGTGTTCCTCTCCCAGTTGCTCCTGGCGGCGGCCACCCTGCTGCTGGTGGCCGTGTCCGTGGTCACCCGGCCCACCATGCTCGCCGACCCGCTGTACTTCCTCGGTGTGATGCTCATCTTCGGCAGCACCGGACTCGCCGCCGCGGTGCCGTGGCGCCGGTTCCCCAAGGTCTACATCGTGGTGCTCCCGCTGCTGGACATCGTGGGCCTGGCCGCGGCCCGGATCGCCGAACCCAACCTCGGCGTGAGCTTCCTGCTGGTCTTCCCGGTGATCTGGATGTCCACCCACTTCGGCCAGGCCGGCGCCACCGGCAGCGTCATCTTCGCGGCCGTCCTGCTCTGGGGCGGCCTGCCCATGCGGTTCCTCACCGACCCGAACAACGCCACCGGGTACGTCACCAGCCAGGCGCCCCTGCTGGCCGTGGTGACGATCATGCTCGCCTTCGTGGCGTCGGTCACCTACACCTCCACCCGACGCGGCGCGGCGCAGCGGGTGCTGCTCACCCAGCAGGCTGGACTGTTCGAAACCGCGCTGCAACGCTCCCGCCGCCAGGAGCAGACCCTCGACGAGATCTTCAACACCGTCGACTTCGGCGTGGTCGGCTACGACCGTGACGCCAAGGTCAACTTCATGAACCGGGCCCAGCGCCTGCTGCTCAGCCGCTACGGGGTCAGCACCGGCATCGAGCTGGCCGACATCATCTACCGGGAAGACGGCGTCACCCCCTTCGACGGACCGGACCGGCCCTATCAGCGCGCCATGCGCGGCGAAACCGTTGACCGGGTCACCGTGTGGGTCGGGACGCCCGGCCAACAGCAGACCGCGGTGCTCGTGTCCTCTCGGCCGATCCGCGACCACAACGACAGCTACGACGGCGGCGTGCTCGTCACCCGCGACGTCACCGCCGAGGTGCGGGCCGTGAAGGCCAGGGACGATCTCGTCGCCTCCGTCTCGCACGAGCTGCGCACCCCGCTCACCTCCATCCTCGGGTACCTCGAACTGGCCCTCGACGACGACCGGGTCGACCCCGACACCCGGCGGATGCTCGAAATCGCGTCGAAGAACGCCGACCGGCTGCTGGAGATCGTGTCCGGCCTGCTCACCGCCGCGAGCGCCTCCAACGAGGGCCTGACCCTCGCCCTGGAGTCCTGCGACATGGCCGCGATCCTGACCGAGGCGGTGGAGTCCGCGGAACCGCTGGCCTCGCAGCGCAACATCAGGTTCGAGCTCGGCGACCTGCCGGAGACCCTCATCGTCGCCGACGGTTTCCGGCTGCGCCAGGTGATCGACAACGTGCTCTCCAACGCGATCAAGTACAACGTGGACTCCGGCAAGGTGAGCGTGAGCCTGCAGGAGCGCGAGTGCGGGGTCGAGGTGCGGGTGACCGACACCGGCCGGGGCATGAGCGAAGACGAACAGGGCAACCTCTTCGACCGGTTCTACCGGGCCGATTCGGTGCGCGGGTCCAGCGTGCACGGCACCGGACTGGGATTGAACATCAGCCGGGAGATCATGCGCGAGCACGGCGGCGACCTCCGGTTGGAATCCATCAAGGGCAAGGGGACGACGGCCATCGCCACCCTCCCGGTAAACAGAGGTTGAGCGTGCCCCGGCATGCCCGACAGGGGGCATCATGCATTTAGACACACCCACCTTGCAGGTCATCAGCGGCCTCCTGGTCGTCCTGTGCGGCGTCTCGTTCATTTTCAACACGGCGCTGAACCGCAACGATCCACCCGGCCGGTTGTGGAGTCTCGCCTTCGTGGGCGGCGTCATGGTGACCGTCGGGTACGCGGTGTACCTGGTCAGCGCCGACGCCTGGTGGACGATCGCGTTCGGCAACGCGGCCCTGGTGGTCTGCGTCGGCTCGCTGTGGGCGGGTGCCCGGGTCTACAACGGCCGGAGCTCCCGGTTCCTCGTCGTGGGCGTGCTGTCGCTGGCCATCACCGTGGTCTCCTTCCTGCCCGGACCGGCCGGCGGCGAATGGGCCGGCGCCGGCCCGCTCTGGCTGATCGTGGGACTTCTGACCGGTCTGGGCGGCGCGGAGTCGCTCCGCGGCCGGCTGCGGCGCAACGTGAATGGCCGCATCTTCGCAATCGTGCTGATCATCGTGGCCGGCTTCTACACCGCTCGGGCGCTCACGTTTATTTTCGAGGGCCCCGACAGCAGCGCTTTCCGCAGCTACTTCGATTCCGGGAGCACCTCGGTGCTCAATATGGCGCTCATCGTGACCGCCAGCATCGCGTTGTCGATCCTCCGCGCCGAGGGGGTCGGCAGCAATGCCGTCGGCGACATCACCGTGGGCATCCTCTCGGCCGCCGGCGTGCTCTCCGCGACGTCGTTCCCGCAGGTCGCCGCCGACCACCTCGAACGCGCATCGAAGGCCCAGCTCGGCCTGGTCATGATCGGTGCCGACATCGACAACCTGCCGGAGATCAACACGGCGTTCGGCCGCGCTGCCGGGGACGACGCCATCGCCCGCTTCGCCGACACGCTGCGCGGCAGCGCGCCGCTGATGGCGCAGATCGGGCACCCCGCCGCCGGCCGGTTCTACGTGCTGGCCGCGGTCGGCTCAGCCACCGAGGCCCGTTCGATCACCGAACGCGTCCAGAACGCTCTCGTCGACGGCCCGTTGGGGGAGTCCTACCGCATCCGCCTCACCGCGAGCTTCGGCATCGCGGACACCTTCGATCACGGCTATGACCTCACCGATCTCACCGCCGCGGTCACCCGCGCCATCGGCGTGGTCAAGGCGCAGGGCGGCAACGACATCGCCGTGACCACCGGCACGCCCACCCCGCACTGACGACGTACGCGTCGACCGCGGGTTACGGGGCGATCGCGATGGTGAGCTGGTCGCTGGCGGTCTGCTTGGCGAAGGTGGATGACGTCGGCGTGGTCTGGATGAGCAGCTCGTAGGTGAACGACAGGGTGATGCTCGTCGCGTTCGAGTCGACCGCCGGCAGCACGAAGGTCTGGCCGTAGCTGTACGGCGCTTTCATGAAGTAGCCGTTGGCCAGCCCCGACTCGTCGATGAGCGGTGCCGGGGCCTCGAGGGCGCCGTCGGGGCCCGTCACGCCGGGGATGACGCTCACCTTGGACAGGTAGACGGCTTGGCCGTCGTCGGTGCCCAGGGCCGCGGAGACGGTGAAGCTGATCGGCTTGTTGGCGCCGGCGGTCCACTCGCCCATGTTCAGCGCCGAGGAGTAGTCCACGGTGAGGCCGGCGTCGCCGGCCGTGATGGTGTGCTGCGCGGAGCCGGTCGCCAGGTCGTTCGTGATCGCGGCGATGGTGGCCTTCGGCGTGGGAGTGCCGCCGGCAGTGGCGGCATCCGTGCTCAGTCCGGCCCACGGCGCTGTCCCGCAGGCGGACAGGCTCACCATGAGGCCGGCGGCCACGGTGAGTGTCGCAAGGCGGGTTCGGGTCGATGTCGGCATGCAAGTCCCCTTGTGTCTCCATGGCAGCCAGCAGCTGCTGAGCCTTTCTTGAGCCTATCTTGTGAAAACCTTGACCCGCACAGGGGTCCATCCCGGCAAAAGACTGGAAGAGTGTGGAATGTGAACGAGAGAAACCGCAACGCGGAGCCAGACGCCGCCGCTGAACCAGTGGTGACTGCATACGCCAATGAATTCAACGAGATGGTCGAGGGCATGCCCGTCTTCCGTCCGACCATCGGCTGCATCGTGCCCGCGTACAACGAGGCAGACTCCATCGCCGGGGTGCTCGACTCCCTGCTGGCCCAGACCCGCCTGCCCGATGTGATCCACGTGGTAATCAACAACACCACCGACGACACTGTCAAGATCGCCAGCGAGTACGCCGGCCCGCACGAGGTCGTCACCGACGGTGTCATGCAGTTCACCGAGGTCTTCGTTCACGACATCGGCCTCAACCCCGACAAGAAGGTCGGCGCGCTCAACTACGGCTACTCCCTCATCGAGGGCTGCGACTTCCTCCTCGGCGTGGATGGCGACACCACCGCGTCCACCAACGCGGTGGAGAAGCTCGAAGCCGAGATCGCCTCCGACACCCGCATCGGCGGCATCTCCGCGATCTACAGCATCGACGACACCGTGATCCACGGCATCATCCCCAGCTTCCTGATCTCCGGCCAGCGCGCCCAGTTCGCCGCCTTCAACATGCAGAACATGCTCCGTGGCCGCAACATGGCCGTGCTCGGTGGCCAGTTCTCGATCTTCTCCATGAAGGCCCTCGGCGAGGTCATGGTCGACAGCCACCAGGCCACCCCCTGGGTGAAGGACTCCGAGGTCGAGGACTCCCTGCTCTCCCTGCAGATCAAGAGCGCCGGCTACCTCACCAAGATCAGCGCCCAGGCCCGGGCCAACGTCGGTGGCATGACCACCCTCCGCGGCCTGGATGCCCAGCAGGTGAAGTGGAACTTCGGCGCCATTGAGCTGATGTGGCCAGGCCAGCGCGGCGATACCAAAGGCCAGCCGTTCCACCCCAACCTGCGGCTGCGCTGGGTCGAGAACTTCTCCATGATCATCAACGTGGTCACCCGGGTGCTGTTCTTCATCCTCCTCGCCGCCTCACTCTCCATCAGCGCGTTCGTGTTCAGCCCGATCTGGCTGCTCCCGCCGGCCGTGGCGCTGCTGTTGAACCTGCGCACCGCGATGTCGATGAAGAATCGCAACGGCAAGGACATCTTCTTCGCCGTCGGCTTCTTCCCCGCCGAGATCTACATGTGGGTGCGCATCGGCCACTTCATGCGCGCCTGGACCAAGTTCGCCAGCAACAAGAAGGTCGACAACTGGGCCGAACAGGCCAAGGCCGAGCGCGGCTCCGGCAACGCCTACCTGGTGCCGCTGATGGTCGCCGTGGGCCTCGCCGCGTCGCTGGTATTCATCTGGCTGCAGCTGCCCATCATGGTGCAGTCCGCCATCCTGTGGGTCGGCTGGCCGATCCTCGGTGTGACCACGGTGGTCCAGACGCTCACCATGTTCTTCACGCTGACCAAGCGGCACCACGGATACAAGGTTTGAGCGTCCATATTGACGCGACCGCCCTGCGGGCACTGTTGTCCCAGATGGGCGGCAACCATGAGTTGCAGCGGCGGTTCGTGCACGACTTCGTACACCTCTGGAGCAGCCGCTCGCAGCGCCTGCAGAAGGCCCTCGCGTTCCCGGATGCCGAGGAGGCGCACGTGGTGTTGCTGAGCATCCGCTCGAGCAGCACCATGGTCGGTGCCGTCACCGTGGAGGCCACCGCCGCGATCATGCACGACGCCCTCCGCGAGGGCGACATCGCCGGTTCCGCCCGGCACATCGACCGCCTGAACGAGGTCGGCGAGAGCGCCTGCCACGACCTCGCGGTCATGTTCGCGCTGGACCTCTAGCCCGACGCCTCGATCCGGCTGCGGTCAGCGCGCGTCGGCGGCAGGTGCAGGCGGCCCAGGTGCAACGCTCCCAACGCCAGGAACAGCACCGACAGCGTCACCGCCGCGGCCAGCGTCGGCAGGTCTGGGGCGGTGCCGAACACCGGCTTGACCAGCTCGGCCAGCGCCAGCGAGAAAATCAGGGTGAAGCCCAGGACGTACAGCGCCGGCAACAGCACGAGCCCGGCGCCCCGATTGCGGAATACGAGCACCGCGAGGATCAGGAATGCGGGCATGATGAAGCCCAGGTCGAGGATGAAGATCGAATAGAGGGAGTCGATCTGGTCGCGGTCGCGCATCAGCGGGACCAGCATGGCAATCCAGAGCGGGTAGAACATCAGCGGCTGGAGCAGGGCGCCACCGGCCGACAGCATCCGCAACCCGCGCGGAAGGCGCGCCGCCGCCAGCACCTCACGCCGGATGTTCACGGCCCCATAGACGAGGCTCCAGAAGGCGAGCGCGAAGATCGCCAGGTAGACCAAATAGAACCCGTTGTAGGCCCGCTCGATGACGTAGATCCCGTAGGCGTAGAAGAGATAGCCCAGCAGCCCGAGCGCCACGAGCTGCTGGCGTTGCCGGCCGGGTCGGGCGACGGCGGCGAGCACGAGCAGCGCCGCACCGGCCAGTACCGAGATGAGGTCCTGGGCCAGCGCGCCGGGCAGCAGCGTCTCCGTGACCAGTCGGTCGTACAGAGTGGGCACGAGGACGCCCGCGATCGCAGCCACGACCGCCAGCGCGCCGGTGACCGCCCACAGCGCCCGGTTCAGCCCTAGATTCGTCATCATGCCCGCTCCTCCGCTTGCTCTGCACAGTGGCACCGCTGCGCCCCGGCCATAACCCCCGCAGCCTCGTCTGAGCCGCGCGAGTTGCCTGTTCAGGCCCATTCACGGCGCCAGAAGGGGCCTCAATCGTCAAGTCACGCCCGCGACCGCCGGTGAGATGACAGTCGGCGCCCATTCGGAGCGCCCGAGAGGGCGCGAAGTGGCAACTCGACCAGGGCGCCCGCAGCGCTCAGCCCAGCCCAGCGGCGCGAGTCGCCGCAATAGCCCCCTTTGCCGCACCCGAAGGGGCACTTCGAAGCAACTCGACGAGCGGATGCAGCCCAGCGAGACGACCGCGGGGCTAGTCGCGTCCGGCCTCGTCAGACGCGGCGAGCCGGTAGCCCACTCCGCGCACGGTCTCCAGCCAGCGCGGCGCGGTGAGGCTGTCGCCGAGCTTGCGGCGCAGGTTGCTCAGGTGCGCCTCCACGGCACGCTTGTCGGCCTCGTTCACGTAATACGACGTGACGTAGCTCTCCCCACGCAGCAGCAGCGCCAGGTCGGCCTTGCTGCGCACCCGGCGCTTGGACTCCAGCAGCGCGGCCAGCAAATCGAACTCCGTGCGGGTGAGGTCCAGCTCGGTGGATTCCAGCACGGCCAGGCGCATGTCGTTGCTCAGCCGCAGCCCGTTGTGCTCGATCCAGTCCTCGGCCCGCTCGTCGGTGCGGGCGGAGTCCGACGCGGTGGCGACGGGCAGCGGCACGGCCACGGAGACCGGCGCGGCGGCCAGAATCGGCAGGCCGTCGACATCCGCTCGCGGGGCCGCGGACTCGACCGGCGCAGGGGCCGGCGCTGAGGCGGGGGCGGCCTGCCCGGCGGGCACGTAGGGCGGCACGTAGACCGGCTCCGCGGTGCGCGGCGTGGTGGTGGCAGCGGGGGCGGGCGC
>NZ_JAODBG010000030.1 GCF_025463825.1 Cryobacterium sp. | reverse complement strand
GGGCCAGCAGCGCCGCGCGCGCGCCCGCTCGCTCACCCGCCACGCCGGGCCGGCGCTGCCAGCCGAACCGGGCCGGGCCGATCCTCCGGCCGATCAGGTAGGCGGTGCTGTCGCCCAGGACCGCGCCGGCCGTGGTCACGGCGATCAACCAGACCGGATGCGGCGCGCCCGCCGAGACGGCCAGCGCGCCGAGCGCCACCACCACCGTCTCGCTCGGCAGTGGCGGGAAGAACCCGTCGATGACCACCAGGGCGAACACCACCGGGTACACCCAGGCCGATCCGGCCAGGGCGAAGACGAGGTCATTGAGGGCGTCGACAGCAGGCATGTCCTCAGGTTAGGAAGGGCCCGGCGAGCACGCGTCGACCGCTGGGACGATTCCCCGCGCCGCTGGGATGACGTGCGCCGGATCCGGCGCCGCGCATCCGCGGGTCACCACCTCGACGGCCGCAGCCCGCCAATGGCGCCGATTGGGCCCGAATTGGGCGGATCACCCCCGGATGGCCCCGGTTGTGTCACCGCTGCCCGGGAAATGACCGTAACTTAGATAGGTAGGCACACGTCCGTCGAACCCGACGCACCGTGAGCCTGCGCACACGAAGGGTTGAGTTGTGAACGAGGAATGCATCCACGGACTGGACGGGGAGCTGTGCGCCCTGTGTTTCCCACCCGCCGCCCCCGTCGCATCGACCGTGCCAGCCGCCCGCGCCCCGCGCGCCAGCCGCGCCCGCACTCCTGAGGCGCCGACTGCGCTGCGCACCGTCGCCGCGCCCATCACCACGGGCACCGCCAAGACCAAGCGGCACGATGACAACGTCGGCGAACAGCGCATCTACCACCTCACCCACATCCGCAACCTGCCCGGCATCCTCGCCACCGGCCGGCTGCTGGCCGACACCAGCGACGCCTGGGAGGCCCGCCCCGTGATCGACATCTCGTCGTCGGCGAACCGGGATGCCCGCCGCCAGACGCACGTCTCCGGCCCCGACAGCCTCGCCGTGGCCGACCACGTTCCCTTCTTCCTGTCGCCCAACGCGCTGGTCTGGGAGAACATCCGGGCGCAGTCCCTCGACCCGCGCCTGTCCGACACCGCGCACGACGCCGCCGCGTTCGACTTCGTGATCCTGGTCTCCACCGTCAAGAAGGTGCTCGACGCGCAGACCGCCGCCGCCGACGCCACTCCCTTCGCGGTGACGGACGGCGACGCCGCATTCACCGCCACCCGCTTCGGCTCCACGCCGGATGCCGCCGACACGCTGCTGCGGTCCCTCCGCGCCGACCTGGACTCCGACACCATCCTCAAGGCCGAGCTGCTCGTGCCGCGCGAGGTCCCGTTTGGCCTGATCACCCTGATCGGCGTCGCCAACGACCGGGTGCGGGACGCGGTCAAGCCGATCCTCGCCGCCGCCAGCCACAAGCCCAAGGTCGCGGTGTACCCGCCGTGGTTCCACCCGACCGAAGACGGCTCGCTCTAGAAGGTCGAGCCGCGAAGAGCGTTCCCGGTGAGCGGGACCAAGCCCACCGCGCGCCTGAACAGGCAGTTCCCGGCCCGGTGGATCGACGTGGCCGCCGATGCCGGGACGGCACACGCGCTCGCTCGCTCGATCCTGATCCGGCGCCGCTACCGGGCGGATGCTGCTCTATCCGGGGGCGTGCAGTTCTACGAGTTCAGCTCGCCCCTCCTGGAATTCCTCGACGACATCTTCAGCGTGGGCTTCCTGATCTCGCTGTTTCGGGGCGGGCCGTCGGGGTACGGCAAGGTCGCGGTCTGGACCGAGGCCGTCGACGGTGGCACTCGGCTGACGGTGAGTCTGGTCGCCGGCCACTACCATTCCACGTCGGTGCACGGGGTGATCGCTGAGCTGGTCGACAGCGCCGCCGCCGCAGGACTGCTGATCCAGGCCGGTGAGCCCTTTTCCGGGATCGACCTGTCGACCGACTCGCCCGGCCAACCGGTGCCGGGCTACCGGCGCCGCCAGGAGCGCAAGGCTTCCAGAGCCGCCCGCCAGGCCTGACGCCGGCGCCCGGTCCGGGCGCGCCGCTCGCGACTTGCCGCATCCTGCCCCTTCCCGCTCGCTGAGGGGGGGCGTTTGCCGCAACTCGGCGGGCCGGGGTGGGTCGGCGGGGCGGGTGGCGGGTCTAGACGACCCCGAGCGGGATGTGGTCGCCGGCGGGCAGTTCGACGAGCAGGGGGTCTCCGGGCGCGACGGTGCCGTCGGCGACGACGACGCCCATGATGCCGGCCCGGCGCAGGATGTGGCCGGTGTCGTCCCTGCTCTTCAGGACGCCCTTGAGACCCCGCTGGAACTTGTCGATCATCGAGCAGGGGTCGCGCAGCCCGGTGACTTCGACGACGGCGTCGGCGCCCAGGTGCAGACGGGTTCCGACCGGCAGCGCGAGCAGGTCGAGGCCGGCGGTGGTGATGTTCTCGCCGAGCTGCCCTGCCGAGACCTCGAAGCCGTCGGCAGCGAGCTCCTCGAACAGCTCGGAGCGCACCAGGTGCACCTGGGTGAGGTTGGCCCGGGTCGGGTCGGTGCGGATCAGATAGCGGTGCTGGGTGGTGCTGCCGGCATGCGAGTCGCCCTCGATGCCGTAGCCGGCCACCAGACGGATGCTGGGCACCACGGGCTTGCTGAACCGGTGCTTGTCGTCGCGGCTCACGGCCACAACCGAACCCGTCTGCTGCTCACTCATCCCGCCATCCTGCCAGATGCCGGCGAGGGTCGAGCGGGCGCTGGGGATGTGGGGGCAGTCAGCGGGTGGCCTGGATCTCGATGCCGCCGTTGGTGGTTCGGGCGGTGATCGAGCGCCGGGAGGTGCTGTCGGAGGGCACGGTGCCTGAGTCGACCGATCCGTTCGTGGTCTGCGCGGTCACCAGGTAGGACACCCCGGAGGTGGGCACCCGCACGGTGATCGACCCGTTGGTGCTGCCGGCGTCCACGGCGTCCGGCGCATCCGCGAAAGCCAGCTCGACGGAGCCGTTGGTGGTGGTCGCCTGCACGGTCTTGGAGGTCGCATCGGTGACCCGGATGTCGCCGTTGGTGGTCTCAGCGTCGACCCGCCCGACCGTGCCGTCCGCCTCGATGGTGCCGTTGGTCGTTCCCAGGCTGACCCGGCCGGTGAGCCCGGATGCCGCGATGCGGCCATTCTCGCCGCTCACGGTCACGGGCAGCGCGCGGGGCAGCTGCACGGCCACGTCGATGGAGCAGCGGGAGAACAGCTGGGACGTGCACCCGCCGCGCACCTCGGTGACCCCGCCCTCGGTGCGCACCGTGAGGGTGGGCTCGTCGCCGAAAAAGCTGCCCGTCATGCGCACATGCGCCTGGTCGTCGCTGCTCGGCTCGAGGATGATCTCCGCGTTCGGAATCTGAACGCTCAGGCTGGTGCCCGGCGCCTCGTCCGCGCTGAGGTCCACCGGTCCGCTGCGGCCGGACAGTGCGAAGAAGAACGCTGCGATCAGCAGGAGGACGCCGAGGGTCGGCACCAGGATGTACAGCAGCGTGCGCCAGAGGGGAGCGGGTCCTTGCCCGGCGGCGCGGGGTCCGGCGGCGTTCGTCGGAGGCCTCTGCGCTTCCGCGGCGGCCGGAGGCGCGGCCGGAGGCGCGGCCGGACGGTCCATCGGCGGCCGCGGACGGCCGTGCGGCGGCGGATCGGTCATGGCGTGGCTCCCCGGCTGAGACGGGGCCTCGGCGCGCCCGGCGGCGTGCCGGATCGGGCGGGCGCCCGTTGCAGGGGACGGTAGCAGGGTTGCCGACACCTCGATATGGCGGCCGCCGGGACCGATCGGCGCCGAACGGTCAGCGCTTGGGCGTGTCCCTGGCGCGGTAGCGCAGCAGCCGGGCACGCACCGACAGGATGCCGCCGGCCACGAGGGCCACCACGGCCACGGGCAGCAGCACCGACAGGTACTGGTTGGCGGTGACGGCGTTGACGATCAGGAGGAGCACGGCCAGGCCGCTGCACGTGAATGCGGCGATCGTGTAGGTGGTGAACGTCCAGGTTTTCACGGGGGCAGGCATCCAATCGGTGGCGCTCGGGCGAGCCGCCGAGCTGAATCCACGGTACCAGCGCGGCCCGGGACCCGGCCGTGCCCGATGGTCGCGCACCCGATGCGGCATTCGGCGGAGAGCGAAAGTAGGCTTGACGTCTCACCACCGAATCAGAGACAGGTCTGACGTGAAGGTCATCAGCTACAACCTCCGCAAGAACCGTGCCAGCGGAGAACTCATCGCACTCGTAGAAGCGTACGACCCCGACTTGCTGTGCCTGCAGGAGTGCGACACCCTCGAGCTGCCGGCCGAGGTCGGCCTGCTGCACCTGGCGGACTCCACCACTCGCAACCGGCTGGGCTTGGCCGTGTACTACCGGCGCGACCGGTTCACGGCGCAGAAGACGCAGACCTTCGCGCTGAAGAAGTCGCTGCACGACCGGGTGCTCACCCCCGCGCACGAACGGCTGATCGGCACCCGGCTGCACGACATCGTCGCGAACCGGGCGCTGGTCGTGGCATCGTTCCACGCCGCGCCGCTGACCGCGCTGAACTCCCTGCGCCGCAACCAGATCCGCTCGGCGCACGAGGAACTCGCCGTGCTCGGCCCGAACCTGCCGACCCTGATGGTCGGCGACTACAACTACCCGATCTTCAAGAAGCACCTCAGCGCCCAGGTTGAGCTTTCCGGCTACGACCTCACCCTCAGCGACAGCCGCACCTACACGCGGTACAAGTTCTTCCGCGGCCACTTCGACCTGGCCACCTCAGTGGGGCTCACCATCGACAGCGTCGAGACCCTGCCGCGCGGCACGAGCGACCACATGCCGATCCTGGTGACCTCCTCGTACAGCGACGCGAAGGCCCCGGCCGATGCGGTGCCGGACACCGCCGGCGGCACCCTGCCCGGCGGAGAATTCTCGATCTGATCCCACCGGCACGGCCAGGTCCACAGTTCTGCATACGGGGCGGAAGGAGCCCCCGTGGCAGGTCCGGGCTTCGCTGTCCTCGACTTTGAAACCACGGGCCTCTTTCCCGGCCGCTCCACCGGATCATCGAGGTCGCCGTCGTGCACCTCACGGAACAGTGCGACATCCGCGGCCGCTGGGAGACCCTGTCGATCCCGGCCGCGACCTCGGCCGCACGGACCTGCACCGCATCCGCCCCGCCGATGGGCAGGGCGCACCCCGCTTCGCCGCCATCGCCCCGCAGCTCGTCGACCTGCTCCGCGGCTGGGTGGTCGTGTCGCACAACGCGAGCTGCGACACCTGCAGTGTCTGGGAGAAGGAGCTCCGGGGCGTGGGGTTGGCGCCGTGGAGCGGCGTGACCCGGCGGGTGAAGCTGGTCGTGGCCGCCGACGTCCCGTCCCGCTCGGGGAAGGCCCGGAAAGCCCACGACTACGGCATCCCGATCGTCGACGAGAGCACCCTGATGCGCCTGATGGGCTCCGTGGGTGCGAGGTCGATCACCGCCTGTGACCGACTCGGCTGAGCGACTCCTAGCCGCGCACGGTGAGCAGCGCGGCCCGCTCCGGGTGTTTGGCGAACCACCGGGCGACGAACCAGCAGTCCGGCGCGACGGCCCGGTTGCTCGTGGCTTCCACGTCGGCCATGGCGAATTCCACCACCTGGCCGGCCAGCCCCTGGCCGCGCCGGGCGGGGTCTGTGAAGGTGTGGTGGAACGACACGGTGTCGCCCTGCACGGCATAGTCGGCCAGGGCGGCAAGCTCGCCGTCGACGTAGAGGGCGTAGCGGGCGGCACCCGGTTCGTGGACGAGGACTGTGGTCACCTCCTCAGCGTAGACCGCCCTGTCAGTGGTCTCCGGTAACCTGACCAGATCCCAGCAGGTGGAGGCGCCCTAGTGTTCTTGCTCGATTCGACAGTGGTCTTCAGCGCGAGCGACCTCGGCGCCGCGGCGGGCTGCGAGTGGGCGCTGATGCGCAAACTCGACAGCAAGCTCGGCCGCGTCGATGCAGTGCCCGACGAGGGTGACGCCATGCTGAAACGCGCCGGCGCCCTGGGCGACGAACACGAGGCGCGCTACCTGCAGACGCTCAGGCAGACCCGCGAGGTGGTCGAATTCGCGCGGCCGTCGATGCGGGAGCTGCCGGCCGCGGCCGCGGCCACCGCGGCCGCGTTCCGGGCGGGGGCCGATGTGCTCTTCCAGGCCACCTTCTTCGACGGCCGGTTCGTCGGCTTCGCCGACTTCATCATGCGCGTCGACAGCGCCGCCGACACGGAGCCGGTCTATGAGGTCTATGACACCAAGCTGGCCCGCTCCGCCAAGATCACCGCCCTGCTGCAGGTGGCCGCGTACAGTGACCAGCTCGACCGGCTCGGCGTCCGCATCGGCGAGAACGTGCACCTGCTGCTCGGCGACGGGCGCACCAGCACCCACCGGCTGCGCGACATCCTGCCGGTGTACCGCAAGCGCCGCGCCCGGCTCGAGCGCCTCATCGACGAACGGGTCGCCGACCCGGAACCCACCCCGTGGGGCGACCCACGCTACTCGGCCTGCGGACGCTGCGCCGCCTGCGCGATCGAAGTGGAGGCCCACCGCGACGTGCTCCTGGTCGCCGGGATGCGGCTCACCCAGCGCCGGCACCTGCTGGAGGCCGGCCTGAGCACCATCGAGGCCCTGGCCGCGAGCTCCGGACCGGTCGAGGGGCTCGTGGACGCCACCGTGGGCGCCCTCCGCGCCCAGGCCAGGCTGCAGCTGCAATCCCGCCAGCTCGCCACCGGGCAGCCCGGCCACGCCGACGCGCCCGCCTTCGAGGTCTACAACCCGGTGGCGCTCGGCGCCCTGCCCGAGCCCGACCCCGGCGACATCTTCTTCGACTTCGAGGGCGACCCGCTGTACAGCGAGACCACCGCGGGAGTGGACCGGGTGGAGTGGGGCCTGGACTACCTTTTCGGCCTGATCGAGACCGACGGCACGTTCCGGGCGTTCTGGGCACACGATTACGCCGAGGAACGCCAGGCGTTGATCGACTTCCTCGCCTACGTCGCGGCCCGCCGCGCGACGTACCCCAACCTGCACATCTACCATTACGCCGCCTACGAGCGCACCCACCTGCTCGCACTGGCGGCCCGGCACGGCGTGGGCGAGGACGCCGTGGACGACCTGCTCCGCGACAATGTGCTCGTCGACCTGTACCCGGTCGTGAAGAAGAGCCTGCGGGTGGGCTCGCACAGCTACTCGATCAAGAAACTCGAACCGCTCTACATGGGCGACGACCACCGGGAGGGAGTGGACAACGCCGCCGATTCCATTACCGTGTACGCCGACTCCCGCGACCTGTTCCGCGCCGGTCGGCTCACGGTCGCGCAGCAGATGCTCGACGACATCGCCGACTACAACGAGTATGACTGCCTCTCCACGTTGCGGCTGCGCGACTGGCTGCTCGCCCGCGCCGACGAGGCCGGCGTGCCCCGCGCCGCCGCCCGAGACCTCGAACTTGACATTCCGGCGCGCGAGCCCAGCCCGGTCTACCAGGCGCTGGCCGCCGAAGTGGCGGATGCCCCGCCCGGCGACCGATCGGCCGATCAGACCGCGATCGCCCTGGCGTCCGCCGCCATCGACTACCACCGCCGGGAGGGCAAGAAGTTCTGGCAGGAGCACTTCGACCGGCTGCGGAACCCCGCCGACGAGTGGTCCGCCACCCGCGACGTGCTGATCGTGCAGAAGGCCGCGGTCGAACGCGACTGGGCGCTCGTGGGCCGCGACCGCAACCTGTCCCGGGTGCTGCGCATCGAGGGCGAGCCGGCGCCGGGCAGCTTCCTCAAGCTCGGCCAGCGGCCCTTCCTGCTCTACGACGCACCGTATCCGCCGCTCGCACCCACCGGCGAGCCCGGCTCGCGGGTGGCGCACGAACGCACCGAGATCACCGGCCTCGTCGACGAAGCCACCGGCGAAGCGGTGCTCTATGTCACCGAGAAGCTCGGCAAGGGCATCGACCCCTACGACCACCTGCCGATGGCGCTCACCCCGGCGATCCCGCCGCCGCCCGGCACCCAGGTTCCGGCGATCGCGGAGTGGGGCCAGCGGGTGCTCGACGCCCTGCCCGGGATGTTGCCGGATGCGGCGCTGGACATCCTGCGCCGCCAGCCACCCCGCCGGCAGACGGCCGAGTCGCTCCCGCCGGTCGACGGGAACATCACCACCGCCATCCGCGACAGCCTGCTCACCCTTGACCGGTCCTACCTGGCGGTGCAGGGCCCACCCGGCACCGGCAAGACCCACACCGGCTCGCGGGTGATCGCCGAACTGGTGCGCGACAACGGCTGGAAGATCGGCGTGGTGGCCCAGTCGCACGCCACGGTCGAAAACATGCTCAGCGCCGTGCTCAAGGCCGGGCTCGGCTCCGGGCACGTGGGCAAGAAGGCCAAGGCGGGCCAGGAGGCCGACACCACCGCGTGGACCCCGCTGCCGCCCAACCGGTTCGCGGAGTTCACCGGCCAGGCCGGCGGCTTCGTTCTCGGCGGCACCGCCTGGGACTTCAGCAACGCCGCCCGCATCGAACCGGGCTCACTCGACCTGCTCGTCATCGACGAGGCCGGCCAGTTCTCGCTGGCCAGCACCATCGCGTCGGCGGTCGCGGCCCGGCGACTGTTGCTGCTCGGCGACCCGCAACAGTTGCCCCAGGTGAGCCAGGGCTCGCACCCTGAGCCCGTGGACGTCTCGGCGCTCGGCTGGCTCACCGACGGGCACGACGTGCTGCCCGCCGAGCTGGGCTATTTCCTGGCCAAGAGCTGGCGGATGCACCCCGAGGTGTGTGCGCCGGTGTCCCGGCTCTCCTACGAGGGCAAGCTCGAGTCCCGGGCCGCCGACCGGTTCCTGGCCGGCGTCGCCCCGGGCCTCCACCCGCTGCCCGTGCCGCACACCCTCAACTCCACCTCCTCGCCCGAGGAGGCCGACGCCGTCGCCGAGCTGATCGGCACGCTGCTCGGCCGCGACTGGACCGTCGACGGCGCCACCGGCCCGCTGGCCCAGAGCGACCTCATCGTGGTCGCCCCGTACAACGCGCAGGTCGAGGTGATCCGTCAACGCCTGGCCCTGGCCGGCTGGCACGACGTGTCGGTGGGCACCGTCGACAAGTTCCAGGGCCGCGAGGCCGCCGTCGCGATCGTGTCGCTGGCGGCGTCCAGCGCCGAGGAGGTGCCGCGCGGGCTGGAGTTCCTGCTGCTGGCGAACCGGCTCAACGTGGCCATCTCCCGCGCGCAGTGGGCGGCGTTCCTGATCTATTCGCCCGCGCTGACGGATGCCCTTCCCCACAACGCGGGCGCCCTCGCGCAGCTCAGCGCGTTCATCGACCTCGTCGAGGGGTAGGTCGCTTCAGCGGTCGAGTTCCGCCGTGAATCGTTCCGGCAAGACCACGTTGGCACCGACACCGCTGAAGAACGGGGCGACCTCGGTGGGCGTATAGCCGGCGATGCCGCAGCCGATCTCGGTCACGAGGAACGTCAGCTCCGGGTGTTCCGCCGCAAAATCGACGAACCCGGCCACCTCCCGGCGCAGAATGGCCAGACCGCTCATGCTGTTGATCGCATAGGACTGGCCGTGCAGCCCGTGGCCCTGGCCCCAGACCGCGCCGAACCTTTCATGCGCCAGCGCGGCGGCGCCGCCGGCGTGCGCACCGGCAGCGTTTGAGCCGAAAACGAAGACCTCGCCGGGTTCCAGCCGGGTGATCCGCATGAGCTCAGGCTCCCTCGGGCGCCCGCGGGTTCAGGCGGTTGGTGGGGTCGAGTTTCGTCAGCAGCTGGTTCGAGATGGCGTCCAGTTGGGCGATCTGCTCATGGGTGAGGGGGTCGATCACGTTCTCGCGCACCGTGCGCACGTGCCCGGGAGCGGCTAACTGCACCACGGCCCAGCCTTCCTCGGTGAGCGCGGCGTTGGTGGCGCGTCGGTCGGTGGGGCAGGGGCTGCGCGTGACCAGTCCGCGGTCCTCGAGACGCTTCACCACGTGCGAGAGCCGAGGCAGGCTGGAATTGGTCATCGAGGACAGCCCGGTCATGCGCAGAGTCCGGCCCGGTGCCTCGGAGAGCATGGCGAGAACGTAGTACTCGAAGTGGCTGAGGTCCGAATCGCGTTGCAACTGGGAGTCGAGCAGGCCCGGCACCAGCTCAACGACGGCGACGAAGCGCAGCCAGGCGTGCAGCTGGGCCGGGCTCAGCCACTCTGCGGCAGCGGTCTCATTCGTGTCCATGTCACCAGCTTACCAAGCACTCCCTCCTTTTGGTTGACGCGACAAGTAAAAGCCGATACATTACTTGTACCAACAACTAATTCGCCGCGGAAGGCGAGAAGGAGCACGTCATGACGAGCATCAGCATCATCGGAGCAGGCAACATGGGCACCGCCATCGCGGGCATCGCGGCCACGGGCGGCGCATCCGTTCAGCTGCTGGCACAGGATGCCGAGAAGACCGCGGCCGCCGCCGCCGCCCTGGGCGCATCCGTCGTCGCCGGCGTCGCGGGCGATGCCCTCACGGGTGACATCGTCATTCTCGCCCTGCCGTACCCGGCCGTGGCCGGTGTGCTCGCCCAGTACCGGGGCCAGCTCGACGGCAAGATCGTCGTGGACATTACCAACCCGCTCGACTTCGCCACCTTCGACTCGCTCGTCGTGCCGTCGGACGGCTCGGCCGCGCAGGTCATCGCCGAGGCGGTTCCCGGCGCCCGCGTGCTCAAGGCGTTCAACACCACCTTCGCGGCCACCCTGGCCACCGGCGGCGTCAACGGCGTCGCGCCCACCACCGTGCTGGTGGCCGGTGACGACGCGTCCGCCAAGGACGCGCTCATCTCGGTGTTGGTCGCCGGTGGCGTGCTCGCCGTCGACGCCGGTGCCCTCAAGCGCGCCCGTGAGCTCGAGGCCCTGGGCTTCCTGCAGCTCACCCTGGCCGCCGCAGGCACCACCGGCTGGACCGGCGGCTTCGCCCTGGTGAAGTAACCTCCGCCCCAGCCCAGCGGTATCAGATGTCGAGGAGACCCCGGATGTCGTCGGGTGTCAGGGAACTCGCGAAGAGGTCGTCGTCGTCGAGGACCGCCTGCACGAGCTTGGCCTTGGTGGCCTTGAGGGCCATCACCTTTTCCTCGATGGTGTCCGCGGCCACCAGGCGGTACACCATCACATTGCGGGTCTGGCCGATGCGGTGGGTGCGGTCGATGGCCTGGCTCTCGCTGGCCGGGTTCCACCACGGGTCGAGCAGGAACACGTAGTCGGCCTCGGTGAGGTTGAGGCCGAAGCCGCCGGCCTTGAGGCTGATCAGGAACACCGGGTCGTCGCCGGTCTTGAAGCCGTCGATCACGCCCGGCCGGTCGGTGGTGGAGCCGTCCAGGTAGCTGTAGCGGATGCCGCGCTTCTCCAGCCGCGCGGCCGCGAGGGCCAGGTAGGAGGTGAACTGGCTGAAGATCAGCGCCCGGTGCCCCTCGGCGACCACCTCCTCGAGCTGCTCGAGGAGCGCCTCGAGTTTGCTGGAGGGCACATCGGCGTACTCGTCGTCGACCAGCGACGCATCCAGGCTCAGCATCCGCAGCAGCGTGATCGACCGGAACACGATGAACCGGTTGGCCTCGAGGTCGTCCATCAGCCCGAGCAGCTTCTGCCGTTCCCGTTGCAGGAAGGTGTCGTAGATCTCGCGGTGTTCCGGATCCAGCTCGATGTGCAGCACCTGCTCCTGCTTGTCGGGCAGGTCGCGGGCCACGACATCCTTGGTGCGACGCAGCATCAGCGGGCGGATGCGCCGCCGCAGCCGGCCGACCAGCTCCTGCTGGGACCGCACCTTGCGCTCCGCCGGGCGGAGGTATTCCTCGGTGAACCGGCGCACCGAGGGGAACAGCCCGGGGGCCACGATCGAGAACAACGCCCAGAGTTCGAGCAGGTTGTTCTCCATCGGTGTGCCCGTGACGGCCAGGGTGAACGGCACGTCGATGTAGGCGGCGGAGCGGTAGAGCTGCGAGGTGCGGTTCTTGACGAACTGCGCCTCGTCGAGGATGAGGCCGGCCCAGCCCTGTGCCTGGTAGGCGTCGAAGTCCAGGCGGAACAGCGCGTACGAGGTGACGAGCACATCCACGCCCTTCGCCTGGTCGGCGATGCTGCGGCCGCTGGTCGCCTGGGTACTCGCGACCGGGGCCACCCGCAGGTTCGGCGTGAACCTGGCCGCTTCGGCCACCCAGTTGGACACCACGGAGGTGGGCGCGACGACAAGGAACGGTCGCCCGGAGACGGCGGCCTCCGGCGCCGCAGCGGGGTGCTGCACGGCGTGGCTGAGCAGCGCCAGCACCTGCAGGGTCTTCCCCAGGCCCATGTCGTCGGCGAGGATGCCGCCCAGACCGTGCTCCCAGAGGAAGACCAGCCACTCGAAGCCGGCCACCTGATACGGGCGCAGGGTGGCGGCCAGCCCGGCCGGCAACGGGGTGTCCCGGGGGAGCGCCGCGGCGTCCGTTTCGCCGCGTTGCAGCTGCAACAGCCCGCCCACCGCGGCGCGCCAGGACACGGCCTGGTCGGTCTCGTCGGCGAGGTCCTCGAAGTCGCTCCACAGGCTGGCCTGGTGCCGGTTGATGCGGAGGCCGGTCTCCCACTCCTGCAGGCTCCGGGCCTCCTCGATGAGGTCGCGGAGTCGGTCGAAGACCGGTTGCGTGAGGGAGAGGTAGGTGTTGTCGCTGAGCAGGAGCTTCTTCTTGTTCTTGGCCAGGGCGGTGAAGATCGGGTTGAACGGGATGCTGCGGCCGTCCATGTGCACGAGCACACCGAGGTCGAACCAATCGCGTTTGTCGGTCTCGAGGGTGCTCACGGTCAGGTGCGGCGTGCCGGTGAGCTCGCGGTAGTCGGGCTTGTCGCCCACCAGCTGCACCCGCACGCCCTCGACATGGTCGAGCCCGGGCAGGGTCTTGTCGGTGTATTCGGCGGCGGGCAGCCCCGTGAGAGTCACCGCGGGCGCGCCGGGGTTTGGCGCGGCCAGTCCGGGTACCGCTGTCGTCACCCGGTCGAGCAGCGTGCCCTCGGCCAGCTCGTCCCTGTCGCCCTGCCACTCCCAGTCCAGCCGCACGGCCTGCTTCGGTTCGAAGCTCACGGTGTGCACGAGAACCGGCGGCGGCGGGGGCGGGAACTCGATCGAGGCATCCGTGCTGGTGACCGGGACCCCGCGGCGCAGGGTGGGAAAGTACCCGGTCAGGAACTCGTCGACCTCGCCGGCCGGCACCACGAGGGCGGGCGCGTCGGCGCCGAGCAGACGGCGCTGGTCGGCGCTGAGCGGTTCGGTCGTCGGCGCCAGCACGATCGCCGGCTCCGCACCGAGCCGAAAGGCGTACACGCCGTGGGCGCCCAGGGCGCCGGCGTCGGCGACCGGATGCTGGTCGCCATCGATGCCCAGCCGCGGGGTGAGGGTGAGCTCGGTGGCGTTCAGCACCGCGTCGAGGGTGACCGTCGCCGCGGAGCCCACCGTGACCTCGGCATCCTTGTGACTGCCGGCGAGGGCGATGCCGAGCCGGCCGGCCTCGGCGAGCAGGTGCCAGAGCAGCGGGCTCTCGAACTCGTCCAGGTAGAGCCACTCGGTGTCCTGGCCGTTGTACACCGGCCGGTCGACGCGGTGCAGCGGCACGAACTGGCAGAACCAGCGGTGCTGCTCCACGTTGAGGTTCAGCCGGTTGAGCTGGTAGCCCACGTTGCTCCAGGTGATGGTGGACTTCACCCACTTGCCCGAGTCACTCTGCACGACGGGGCGCACGCCCAGCCGATAGGCGCCGGTGCGCGCCCGGCTGGCCGAGGCGCGCACGGCGGTGGCGCCGCGCCAGCGGTCGTTGTTGCGCGGGGTCTGCTCACGCAGCTCGAACAGCAGGCCCATGGCGGTGCGGGCGGCCGGTGGGCCGGCGGCCGGTGCGGCCGTGGGGCCTGTCGTGACGTCGACAGGGGAGCCGGGGGCGGCCTGGTCGGGCCGGCTCCCGGTCAGGGCGGCCACAGCCGACTTCCAGTCGGTCGCACCCGCTCCACCGGCCGCGGGACGCGGCGGTAAGGGGGGAGGCGGCATGGTTCAATGTTCTCACGCGCCCCGGACACCCCGGCAATGGGGCCGTCAGGAGCCGGGGAAGAGGCTCGGCACGCTGGTGCCGGCGCGGTCGGCGATCCAGGCTTCGAGCGCGGCGGCGGGCACCGGCCGGGAGAGGAAGTAGCCCTGCGCCACGTCGCAGCCGAACAGGGTGAGCTGGTCGAACACCTCGGCGGTCTCCACACCCTCCGCCACGATGCGCAGACCCATGCTGTGGCCCAGGTGGATGGAGGAGGCGACCAGGGCGGTTGCCCGCTCGTCGTCGAGCATCGGGATGATGAAGGACTGGTCCAGCTTGAGCTC
>NZ_JAODBG010000128.1 GCF_025463825.1 Cryobacterium sp. | reverse complement strand
GAGTACCTCATTCCGGCCGAACATGCCGTCGCCGCGATCACCGCCCTGCGTGCGATCGGCGACCGGATCGCCCCGCTGCTGCACATCTCCGAGCTGCGCAGTGTGGCCGCAGACACCGCTTGGCTCAGCCCGAGCTACGCCCGCGACTCGCTCGCCATCCACTTCACCTGGAAACCGCTCCCGGCCGAGATCCTCACGGTGCTGCCCCTCATCGAGCACACCCTGGAACCCTTCGCGCCGCGCCCGCACTGGGGCAAGGTCGCCACGATGTCCCCGGCCCGGCTGCGCCGCGCCTACCCCCGCCTCGATGACTTCGCGGCGCACGTGCGGCGGGTCGACCCGGCCGGCCGCTTCGAGAACGTCTACCTGAAACGAGTACTAGCCCATGACTGACGCCGCGATCGCCGACTCCCCCGCGCAGGACGCCGCCCGCGACACGGATGCGTTCGTGCTGCCGCTGTCCGGCCTGCAGTTCACCATCACCCACGATGGCTACTCGGCCACCATCGCCAGCGTCGGTGCGAGTCTCCGCCTGCTCACCTGGAACGGCCGCGACCTGGTCGTGCCGTTCGACGCCGACGAGGTGCGCCCCGGGTACCGGGGCGCGATCCTGGCCCCCTGGCCCAACCGGGTGGTCGACGGCAGCTACACCTTCGACGGTGTGGACTACCAGCTGCCGCTGACGGAGCCCACCCGCTCCCACGCCCTCCACGGCCTGGTCTGCTGGGCGGATTGGACTCTCGAGTCGCGTTCGACCGATTCGGTGACCCTGCGCACCGTCATCGTGCCCAGCGACGGGTACCCGCACCCCGTCGCCGTCCTGGCCAGCTACCGGCTCGACGATGACGGCCTCACCACCACCGTCACCGCCGAGAACCTCGGCGCGAGCACCGCCCCGTACGGCACCGGGCCGCACCCCTACCTCGTGGCTGGCCCGGGCACCGTGGACGACTGGACGCTCGAGTTCCCGGCCGCGAGCTATCTCACCGTCACGCCCGACCGGCTCAGCCCGGTGGCGACGGTTCCCGTCGAGACCACCCCGGAGTTCGACTTCCGCTCCCCCCGCGTCATCGGCGACACCTTCATCGACCACGCCTTCACGTCGATCACCACCGATGCGGACGGCTCGGCCACCGTGATCGTGACCAGCCCGACCGGAACCGGGGTGCGCTTGAGCTTCGGCGCGGACCTACCCTGGCTGCAGGTGCACACCGCCGACCGCCCCGCTCCTGAGCGCAGCCGCATCGGGCTGGCCGTCGAACCGATGACCTGCCCGCCGGATGCCTTCTCCACCGGCGAAGACCTGGTGCGCCTGGCACCGGGCGCGACCCACTCGGCGAGCTGGACCATCGCCGCCACCGAAGCCTGACCCGCCCTCGCACCGTCGGGCGCCAGGCTAGACGTCGAACCGGGCGCCTTCGGGCTTCGAGGGCAGCAGCGTGAGAATGAACAGGATCAGACCACCGACGCCCGGAACCAGGACGATGAGGATGAACAGAGCGGAGAAGTTGCCGTCGTGCAATCGGCGAGCCGTGAGAGCCAGCCCAGGGATGAGGGTGGCCAGCCCGTAGAGCGAGATGAGCACCACCACCACGATTGCTCCACCCGAGGGCGGCGCGACGGTGCCGTCCACCGACACCTGCGGGGTACCGCCGGCGACCAGCGCCACCATCCCGAGCGCGAAGAGCACGACGTAGTTCACCAGCGCCCACCACCAGTACTCACTCCGGCTGGCGCGCCCCGTGAACGTGGCGTACTTGGTGAAGAACCGCTTCACTGCCAGCGCGATGGGAGCACCGTAATACGCCTCGGAGAGGGGAACGCTGCCTGCGGCTGCGGTGGACTGCTGGGATGTGGCCATGACGACCCCTTCGGATCCGGACAATTGGATCGATCCTAGGGACAAATGGCCGCGTGCACCGGGGATTTCCCATAACCAACGGGTGTGTTCCGGAATGTTTCACCAACCAGAAACCTCCGGGACCCGTGCGGGACGTCGGAGGTTTCGGATGGCGGGCCTGGCCCGTGGGCGTTACGCCTGGCCGGCGTCCGGTTCGGTGTCGGCGACGTGCCGGCCGGTGGGTGCGGGCGCGACCTCCACCTCGTCTTCGTCGCTGTCGTCGTCCTCGTCGTCGTCTTCCTCCGCGTACTCGCGCGGCTTCACGTACGGGTCCTCGTCGCCTGCGTATACGGCGGCGCGGGCCAGCTCGCCGACCTGACTGTCGCGCTCACGTGCTTCACGCAGCAGGTCGTCGATGAGGGCGGCGTTTTCCGGGATGCCGTCGGCAATGAACTCGATCGACGGGGTCAGCCGGGCGGTGATGTTCTTGCCGACCTCGCTGCGCATCATGCCGGTGGCGGCCTTCAGCGCTGCGGCGCTGTCCTTGCGCTCCTCGTCGGAGCCGTAGACCGTGTAGAACACCGAAGCGTGCTGCAGGTCACCGGTGACCTTGACGTCGGTGATGGTCACGAAGCCGAGCCTCGGGTCGCGGATGCCGCGTTCGAGCCGCTTGGCCACGATGACCTTGATGCGGTCCGCCATCTTTCTCGCGCGCGCCGGATCTACCATGTCGAACTCCTCATGAACCTATAAATTTCGGGGTACTTCAAACGCTCTCAAGTCCTCCCCCACCATCGCTTGAAGGTTGGTGTCTCGAGGAGTGAGGTCGTAGCTTGATCCCCCCCCTGCATTCAATCAACACAGTAGGGAATCGGGGTAGGGGCCCCGCTCTCTTCCCTTTAGGGGGGATCAAGCGGAGACCCGTACCACCGAGAGGTATTAACCTCTTGGCTTTTCCTTCAATTCGATCGTCTCGATCTCATCGCCGATCTGGATGTCATTGAACTTACCAAGCCCGATACCGGCCTCGAAGTCCGTACGGACCTCGGTGACGTCATCCTTGAAGCGACGCAGCGATTCGATGGCCAGGCCGTCGCCCACGACGATGCCGTCGCGGATGACCCGTGCCTTGGCGTTTCGCGTAATCGTTCCCGACCGCACGATGACTCCGGCGACGTTTCCGAACTTCGAGGAGCTGAAGACCTCGCGGATCTCGGCGATACCACTCTGCACTTCTTCGAACTCGGGCTTGAGCATTCCGGTGAGGGATGACTCGATGTCCTCGAGGGCGTTGTAGATGACGGAGTAGAAGCGCACGTCCACGCCTTCACGAGCCGCACGTTCGCGCGCCTTCGTGTCGGGGCGGACGTTGAATCCGATGATGATGGCGTTGTCGACGGTGGCGAGGTTGACGTCGCTCTCCGTGACCGCACCGACACCACGGTGGATGATGCGCAGCTGAACTGAATCGTCGACCTCGATCTTGAGCAGCGACTCTTCCAGGGCCTCAACGGCACCGGAAACGTCACCCTTGATGATGAGGTTGAGCGATTCGACCTTGCCCTCTTCGAGCGCGCGGGTGAAGTCCTCGAGGCTGATGCGCTTGCGGGCCTTGGCCAGCAGGGCGTTGCGCTCGGCGGCTTCACGCTTCTCGGCGATCTGACGCGCGGTGCGGTCTTCCTCGATGACGAGGAAGGTGTCACCGGCGCGGGGAACGCTCGAGAGGCCCTGAACCTGGACCGCACGGGACGGTACCGCGGCGAGCACGGCGTTGCCGTTCTCGTCGGCCATCGCACGGACCCGGCCGTAGGCCGTACCGGCGACGATCGAGTCGCCGACCTTCAGCGTGCCCGACTGGATGAGCACGGTGGCAACTGCACCGCGACCCTTGTCGAGCTTGGCCTCGATGGCCACACCGCGGGCGTCCTTGTTCGGGTTGGCGCGCATGTCCAGGCCGGCGTCGGCGGTGAGCAGGACGGCGTCCAGGATTTCCTGGATGCCGACCTTGTTCTTCGCCGACACGTCGACGAACATGACGTCCCCGCCGTATTCTTCGGCGACGAGACCGAACTCGGTGAGCTGCTGGCGCACCTTCTGCGGGTTTGCACCCGGCTTGTCGATCTTGTTCACTGCGACCACGATCGGCACGTTGGCGGCCTGCGCGTGGTTGAGCGCCTCAATCGTCTGCGGCATGATGCCGTCATCGGCGGCGACCACGAGAATCGCGATGTCGGTGACCTGCGCACCACGAGCACGCATGGCGGTGAACGCCTCGTGACCGGGGGTGTCGATGAAGGTGATGGCGCGTTCGATGCCCTCGTGCTCGGTGACGACCTGGTAGGCGCCGATGTGCTGGGTGATGCCACCGGCTTCACCGGCAGCGACCTTGGCGTTACGGATGGCATCGAGCAGCGCGGTCTTACCGTGGTCGACGTGACCCATGACGGTGACGACGGGAGGACGGACCTCGAGCTCTTCGTCGGTCTCGTCGGCCAGCTCCTGGTCGATGTCGATGTCGAAGGCGAGCAGGAGTTCGCGGTCCTCGTCGTCGGGCGAGACCATCTGGATCTTGTAACCCAGTTCGCTGCCCAGCACGTCGAAGGTGGCCTCGTCGAGCGACTCGGTCGCCGTGGCCATTTCACCGAGGTGGAACAGCACGGTGACCAGGTTGCCCGGGCTCGCGTCGATCTTGTCGGCGAAGTCGGTGATCGAGGCGCCGCGGCGCAGACGCACCACGGTACCGCCGTCGCCGCGGGGGACGCTGACGCCACCCAGCGACGGGGCTTCGCGCAGTTCGAATTCAGCCCTCTTCGTACGCTTCGACTTGCGTGCCTTGTTCTTGCCGCCTCCGCGTCCGAACGCACCAGCTGTTCCACCGCCGGTGCCACGGCGACGGCCGCCGGCGCCGCCGCCGCCGGCG
>NZ_JAODBG010000124.1 GCF_025463825.1 Cryobacterium sp. | reverse complement strand
ACCGGTCAGCGCGGGAGGTGGTGGTGAACAGTGCCGGCGCGCAGCCGTCCGAGATCTGGCCCACCGCCTGCACACTGCCGTCGGCGCTGAGGTCGAGGCTCAGCAGCGCCGACACCCCCGCGGATCCCGCGGAGACCGACGGTGCCCACGAGGCGCCGCCATCCGTCGTGTATTCGAGGGTGACAGGCGCTGCCGGGCAGGAGCCGGTGGCGCTGGTGCGCCAAGCGGCCGTTGCGCTGATGGCCGCCAGCGCCCTGGTGGGCGGAGCGACAGGAGCGGCGGCAGCAGTTGCCGCTGGGGTGCTGACCGGTAGCGGCGGGGGCAGCGTCTCCGCCGAGCTGGCGGCCTGCGCACCCATGTTGAGCAGAGCAGCCCCCGTCGTGACCACCGTGACCACCGCCAGTGCGAGGAGCACCACTTTGGGCCAGGCGCGTCGCACGGGCGGACCGTGCCGTCTTCTGCGTCTCATGCTGACTCCCAGTCCCGATGCGGGTCAGCGCCGGGGCCGCGGCGAGGCGGCCGGGTCGGCGACGATGCGCGAGTCTGCGGCACCGACAAGGTCAGGTCGCGGCGCGGTCGCCGGCGGCGGGACGACAGCGTCGGCCTTGTCGGCCGCCACCTCGTCCTCCTTTTTGGAGAAGTCGCCGTACGAGCCGTACACCTGGGCATCCGGTCCGCGGGTGGGCAACATGGTGGCCACGATGCCCAGCGGCGTGATGCCGGCGGTTTCGAGGGCGCGCACGGCGGCCAGCAGTTCCTGTTCGGTGACCATGTTGGCCGCGGCCACGAGCAGGGTGCCGGCGGTCAGTCGCCCGATGACGGCGGCGTCGGTGACCGGGAGCACGGGCGGCGCGTCGATGAGCACGTAGTCGTAGTCGGCGGCGAGGCTTTCGAGGAGTTCAGCCATCGGTATGGAACCGAGCAGTTCGCTCGGGTTCGGCGGGATCCGGCCCGCCGGCAGCACCACGAGCCGGTCGGTGCGCCCCCACGGCTGCAGAACGTCTGCCAGCTTCGCCCGGCCGATGAGCACATCGGTGAGACCGACGGCGCCCTCGACGCCCATCAGCTCCGCGAGTCGCGGCACCCGCAGGTCAGCGTCGATGAGGGCGACGGTGGAGCCGCTGTCGGTGAGGGCGATGGCCAGGTTCGCCAGGGTGATGGTCTTGCCCTCACCGGTCAGGGCGGAGGTGATCACCACGGTGCGGGCGCGATCGTTGACCCCGACGAATTCCAGGTTCGTGCGCAGGGTTCGATAGGCCTCTGCGCGGATGCTGCGTGGTTGCTGCGCCACGACCAGGGGCCGTTTCTGCGCCTGCGGGTCGACGGTGATCGCCCCGAGCACCGGCACGTCGGTGACCCGCTCGATATCGGCGCGGCCGTGGATACGGCGATCGGACAGACCGATCGAAACGGCCACCACCAGCCCGGCCATCAGCCCGAGCGCGGCGCCCAGCGCGAGGTTGAGGGGAACCTGGGGAAACTCGGGGTACTCGGACGGCACCGCGGGCTGCAGGACCTCGACCTTGACGGGGCTGGCGCTGCCGTCGGCGGGCGCTTCGATCTGATTCACCACGACGTCGGAGAAACTCGCCGCGACCGCCGCGGAGAGCTCCGCCGCGGATTCGGCGGTGTCGCTGAGGGCGGCGATCTCGATGATCACCGAGGCGGGTTCGACCGTCGCGGTCACGTCCTCGGCGAGTTCTTCGGCCGTGTCGTCCAGGCCCAGACTCTCGATCACCGGGTTCAGAACCCGCGGGCTGGTGGCCACGTCCAGATACGACAAGACCTTCTGGGCGGCGAAGTTGTTGCCCTGCACCAGATCGCCGGAGGTGGAACCGGCCGCGATCTGCACCGCCACGAAGAGGCGGGTCGACGTGGAGAACTGCACCGGAGTGAGGATGGCGGCGAGCGCGCCGCCGAGGATTCCCACCAGGAGGAACGACACCACCAAGATCCAACTCTTCCGGATGATCCGGGCAATTCTGGTTAGCTCCACGCTGGCCTCCTCATGGCGATCATCTGTTGCCCGTCGATCCAGTAGGCCGGAAACTGATACTTACTCATCATTGGCGTCACTTCCTCCTGCAGGGTTACAGGCTTATTGCGAACAAAAGAACTTTGCGCGGCCCGGGTGACCGGCGCCCGGAGTCGCCTAATCGGCCGGCCCGAGGGTGTCGCGCAGAAAATCGAGGATGCCCAAGCGTGTTTTGCTATCGAGCAGCTGCAGGGCATGTTTGCTACCCGCCTGCACGTTCAGGGTGACCGGCACGCCCACCGCCTTCAGCGCACTCTGCAGGGCTTCGGCCTGCGCCACCGGCACGAACTCCGCGTCGCCGGCGGCGATGTAGAAAGGCGGGTCGCTGGCGTCGACGCCGTAGAGGGGAGAGGCATCCTTCGCGACGGGGCAGTCGGCCACATCGTTGCAGCCCAAGTACTGCGAAATGATCGTCTGGGCCTCAGTACTCGGCGTTCCCAGGGCCAAGCCCTCCGTGGTGAGGTCGACGGCCGGCGACAATGCCACCACGGCTGCGACGCGAGTGCCCGCGGTGAGGTCGCCCTCCCCGCGCGTGCCCACGGTAGCCGCCATGATCGCGCCGGCCGAACTGCCGAACAGGCCGATCCGATCCGGGTCGATGCCGAAGCGCGACACCTGTTCGGCCTGGCGCGCCCACCGCACGGCGGTGCTCACGTCGTCGACCTGCGCCGGGTACGTGTAGGCGGGGGCCAACCGGTAGTCCATGTTGAAGGCAGCGAAGCCCTGGCCGGCCAGCTCGTTGCACAGGGCCATCATCCCCTCTGAATCACGGTCACCGGTGTCAAAGCTGCCGCCGTGCACGAGGAACACGGCTGCCGTGGGCTCGTCGCTGCGTGCGGGCAGGCACGCATTGAGCAGCAGCTCCTCGTTGTCGGCGCTGCCGTACACAACGTCTTCCTGCACGGATACGTCACCGGTGCGCTCGTCGCGCGGCGCCACCGGCTCGGCGCTGGAACAGCCGGACAGACCGAGCATGGCAGCCGTGGCCAGGGCAACGGAGAGGAGGGCAGACGCGCGCGTGATCATTCTGTCGGGCTCACGGCGCTCGGTCGCGGCTTTTTTGTTGTGCGCCTTTTAAAAGGACTCACCCACAGCCAGCTGAATCGACGCAGCATCTTGAACAGCAGCAGGGATACGTACAGCGCGAAGGCGGCCAGCGCCCACGGCAGCAGATTGGCGATCTGCTGGAGCGCCGGCAGGTCGGCGAGAGGCGCCACGACGGCCAGGACGATCGCCACCACGAACAGGTGCAGCAGGTAGATCTGAAAACTGTGCGCACCGAGCGTGTTCACGAACCCCAGCCCCCGCATCTTGGCCAGCTTCTCCGACAGCGCGATCGTCATGGCGACCCCGATGACGCTGACGATCAGCACCACCCCGGGAACCCGGGACAGGTGCAGCAGCGCCGTCGCGATAGCCAGGCCCGCGTAGACCACCATGAACGCCACGGCATGCCACGGGCGGATCCGGGCCGCGAACCGGTAGGTGGCGTGCGGGATGAAGATCGCGGCCAGGAAGAACACGAAGTTCTGCATGATCCGGTCCCAGCCCACGTTGTTGAGGTCGAGTCCGCCCGTGGTGGTGGATGCCAGGGCCACCAGCGCCGCAGCGGGGATCGTGATCGACGGCGGCACCTTGCGCAGCAGCCAGGCACCGAGAGTGAAGAGCACCATCGCCCAGATGAACCAGTAGCTGCTGGTGGGCCATACCGGCAGCAGGGCGACATTGCGCAGGTCGGTGGGTGAGCTTTCCGCGCCGCGCAGGTGCGGCACCACCACATAGAACACCACTCGGATGACGGACCAGAGCACGTACAGGTACACCAGGGCCTGCAGCCTGCGCCGCCACAGATCGGCGAAGGACCAGGTGAGCATACGCCGCATGGTGAGTCCGGCGATGAAGAAGAAGATCGGCATGGGCAGGAAGCTCAGCACCGAGCGAAGCCTGCCCGTGCTTCCGGCCAGGTCGAACTCGGCCAGGAACAACGACGAGTGGTACAGCACGACGAGGATGATCGCGATGCCCTTGGCGAAATCGATCCAATCCCGCGACTCGGCGGGCTTCCCGCCCAGATCACCCGCGCGGCCGCCGGTGCTGGCATCCGTGACGACGCTGTCAACTCCTGCGCGCCCCCGGAGCCACGCCAGATTCGGAAATGCACCTTGCATTGGTCCCCCATCGAGTTCCGGCGTAGCACTGGCGTGGTAAAAGCAGGTGCGGCGAATGCGGAGCCGACTCGGACGATGACAGCATAGAGCGGGTCCGCAAATCCGGAAACCCCTCGCTGAGGGCTCATCGAGAGCTCTGCGTGGCGGTGATGAATGGCTGTCCGGAAGGATTTCCGGTCGTTCAGGTTGGCTGGCTAGGCTCATTGAATGCGCAAAATAGCTCCAGCCGCTCTGCTCTGCGGCGTCATCCTGCTCTCCGGTTGCTCCGCCGCCAGCTCCCCCACCGCCGCTCCCAGCGCCACCGCGACGGCCACTGCCACGCCCACCCCGTCGGCCACGCCGCTCACCGAACCCGAAGAGGTCACGAAGCAGACCACCACCGCGGTGAACCTGTACAGCCAGCTGGTGTGCACCAACCTGGCCGAGAACCCCGACGTGGACCTCAACGCCGCCGTGGACCAGCTGCTGGCCACCTACGCCACCGAGAACCTCTCCGAGGAAGCCCGTCTGCAACTCGCCCACAACGTTCTCGAGCAGTCGGCCGCGAAGGACTGCCCCGACCAGACCGAGCGGATCGCCGCGGAGCTCGGCGAAGGCTAACCCGAGCAGCCGCCGCCCCATACCTGTAGAAGTTTGACGGCAACGTCGATTGATGTCTCACACGGGAGAGGCAGTGCTATCTGGGTCAGATTGACGGGGTTCAGCGGGCATTGTTGCTTGCCCGAAACATGCGCACCTGTAGCATTCAGATCATGTCTAAGGGGGCCGTCAGCATGGCGCGAGCAGTGAATCTCAGATCCATCACTTCGCTGAGATTCTTCGCAGCGCTGTTGGTAGTGCTGCACCACGCGTTCGGCCCTGAGGGCATCCCGGTGCTGAACCTTGGATTCTTGGGTGTCACGTTTTTCTTCGTGCTCTCGGGATTCATCCTCACCTGGGCAGACTCCGCCAGGCATGGAGTGGTGGCGTTTTATCAGAATCGCATTGCGCGGATCTTCCCGCTCCACCTTGCGACCCTCGGCATTGCCGTCTTGCTGCCGTTCGGCCTGACCGACTCGCCCGCCACCCTCATCCAGAACCTCACCCTCACCCAAGCGTGGTCCAACGATGGCGCGCACTCGTTCAACTGGGTGAGCTGGTCGATCTCGGTCGAAGCCTTCTTCTACCTGCTGTTCCCGTTCGCCTTCGTGGCGCTACGCAACCGCAGCATGAAGGCTTTGCTACTCGTCGCGGCCATCGCAATCCTGGTGCAGCTTGGCTTCAGCGAGTGGATTCGCACCACGGATCTGTCGAACGCCCACTTCCTCACCTATGACTTCCCTCCCTATCGCCTCGGCGAGTTCATCGTCGGGATATGCCTGGGTCACGCTCTGCTCGGCGGCTGGCGGATGTCCCCGCG
>NZ_JAODBG010000117.1 GCF_025463825.1 Cryobacterium sp. | reverse complement strand
GCCTTGGACTTGCCGAACTGCATGACCTTGTTGCCGCCGCCCTGCATGCCGGAGAGCATCAGCCAGAAGAACGCACCGATCAGCAGGACGGGCAACAGGATGCCCAGAAGCGACAGGAACCAGCTGGCCTGCGGCACCTCGTCGGTGAAGCCGTCCTTGGGGTCGGCGGCCGTGACGGCCTCGACGACCTCCTCGCCGCGTGGCGTCACGTAGTAGAACTGCACCTGCTCGCCGTAGGTCGAATCCGCCTTGGTGAGGGTGAGGTCGACGCGCTGCTCGCCGTCGACGATCTTCGCCTCCGACACCTTCCCGTCCTTCAGGAAGTCCAGGCCCTGTTGGGTGGAGATCTCGCGGAAGCCGGACATGGTGAGGAGACTCGTACCCACCCACACGGCGATAACCGCAAGGATGATGTAGAGGAGCGGCCCGCGCAGAAGTTTCTTGACGTTCATGGTGGTCACAGGCTACCGCTCCCGCACTGGGGGAACACCGAGTGTTCGCCCAAAGGGGAACTGGAGGACGCCGGGAGGCGGGAGCCTAGTCTCCGGTGGAGTACACGTGCGGGGCGAGCACCCCGACGCTGCGGAGGTTGCGGTACTTCTCGGCGTAGTCCAGGCCATAGCCGACGACGAATTGGTTGGGAATGTCGAAGCCGAGGTACTTCACGTCGATCTCCACGCGGGCGGCATCGGGCTTGCGCAGCAGCGCGCAGATCTCCAGCGACGCCGGTCCCCGGGACTTGAGGTTCGCCATCAGCCAGGACAGCGTCAGGCCGGAGTCGATGATGTCCTCGACGATGAGCACGTGACGGCCGTGCAGGTCGGTGTCGAGGTCCTTGAGGATCCGCACGACGCCGCTGGACTGAGTGCCGGAACCGTAGGAGCTGACGGCCATCCAGTCCATGGTCACCGGGTGCACCAGTTCGCGGGCCAGGTCGGCCATCACCATGACCGCGCCCTTGAGCACCCCCACCAGCAGCAGGTCCTTGCCGGCGTAATCCGCTTCGATCTGCCTTGACATCTCGGCGAGCCGGGAACGGATCTCGGTCTCCTCGATCAGGATTTCGGTGAGGTCGCCGTCAATGTCACGAGGTTCCATGGGAGCGGAAGGGTCCTTTGTTCTGGGTGGGTCGAGGAGCTGAAAATACGAGCGTTCCCCCCTGCCGTTCCACTCTAACGCCTGGCAGGTCCAGCGCATTCTGTCCGTGCCAGTGCGTGACGAGCCGGGCGACGGCCAGCGTGTGGTCGCGTTCAAGGGTCACGCCGAACTCCCCGGCCACCACCGCGCGGATCATCCGATGCACGATGGCGGCCGGCTGCGCCGCCAGCCGATCGACCGACACTGCACTGCCGGCCCCCGCCGGCGAGAGCGCGGCGGCGACGAGTGCCGGCACGAGGGCGTCGAGGGCGTCGGCGTCCTCGCGGAGCACGTCGGCGGTGCGGGCCAGCGCCTGAGCGACGCCCGGCCCGAGCTCGGTTTCGAGCACGGGCAGCACGCGGCTGCGAACCCGCACCCGTGCGTACCGGGGGTCGGCGTTCTGGGGGTCGGCCCAGGCGGTCAGGCCGGCGTCGAGGCAGGCCTGCCGGGTTTGGGCACGGCGGATGCCCAGCAGCGGCCGCCGGTATCGTCCGCTGATGGCGGCCATGCCCTGCAGGCTCCGGGCCCCCGAGCCGCGGGCAAGGCCCAGCAGCACCGTCTCGGCCTGGTCGTCGAGGGTGTGGCCCAGCAGCACCGCGACGGCTCCCGTCCCGGCCAGAGCCGAGTCGAACGCCGCATAACGCGCGGTGCGCGCCGCCGCCTCCGGGCCGTTCCCACCGGCATCCGTCACGGTCACGGGAACGATCAGCACCGGATCCAGGCCGAGGTCGGCGGCCTGCTCCGCCGCGACCTGGGCGATGCCGGCCGAGCCGGCCTGCAGGCCGTGGTCGACGATCACGGCACCGGCGCCGAGCCCGGCTCGCGCGGCCTCGAATGCGGTCGCGGCGGCCAGGGCCAGCGAGTCCGCTCCCCCGCTCAAACCCACCAGGACCAGGCCGGAAGCCGGCAGTTGCTCCCGGACGGCGCGCCTGAGGTCGGCGATGGCCGGCGTGAGGCGCGGGCGGCGGAGGGACTGCATCCAGTAACGTTATCCGCAGACTTCGACATAAGGGAGATACCAGGCCATGGCCGAATACGACGCAGTCATTGAAATCCCACGCGGTAGCCGCAACAAGTACGAGGTGGACCACGAAACCGGTCGGGTCTACCTCGACCGGGTGCTGTACACGAGCTTCGTGTACCCCACCGATTACGGGTTCTTCGAGAACACGCTCGGCCTAGACGGTGACCCCGTCGACGTGCTCGTGCTCCTGGACTTCCCGCTGTTCCCCGGCGTCGGGGTCTCGGTCCGGCCCGTCGGCGTGTTCAACATGACCGATGACGGCGGCTCGGACGCCAAGGTCATCGCGGTTCCGGCCGGCGACCCGCGCTGGGACTACATCCAGGACGTCACCGACATCCCGGAGTACACCCGCAAGGAAATCGAGCACTTCTTCGAGCACTACAAGGACCTCGAGCCGAACAAGTGGGTCAAGACCGAGGGCTGGGGCGACGCCGCCGAGGCCGACCAGATCGTGCGCGACGGCCTCAAGAAGCTCGTCGACGAGGGTCACTGACCTTTCGCGCACCGCTGTAACGAACGAAGCCGCTTCCCGGTCGGGAAGCGGCTTCGTTCGTGTGTGCGCTCGGGCGCAACGCTCAGGACGGCCGGCCCACGTACGGCGCGACCTCGCCGGGCGACCAGATGCTGTGTACCCGAACGGGCGCGGTGGGGTTGGGCGCCTCGAGGATCTGCCCGCCGCCGTAGTAGATCGCCACGTGGTAGTAGTTTCCGGGCACACCCCAGAACAACAGGTCGCCCACCTGCACGTTGGAGAGCGAGACGAGCTTTCCCTGACCGGCCAGGGTGTTGTACTGGTTGGTTGCGGAGTGGGTGCCGATGTAGATGCCGGCCGCAGCGTAGGCGGCCTTGGTCAATCCCGAGCAGTCCCAGACATCGGGGCCGGAGCCGCCGAGCGCGTAGGCGTCGCCCAACTGCGATTCGGCGAACGCAAGGGCGGTGGAGACCGCGGAGGCGCTCGGGGCAGCCGGCGCGGGCGCCGGGGCCGGCGCTGCTGCCGGAGCGCTGGCGGGCTCCTCGGCGGCC